>CAVAVT010000074.1:0-7075 GCA_963592185.1 bacterium
AAAAAGCATTGCTCCAGAGCTTCAACCGGCCTGTTATCGCCAGTATTTTTTAGCCATAAAGCAATGCTTTGCTGCGAATATTTAGTCCAGAGACATCATCTTATGCTTTAACACATAAATTAATGCCTGGGTTCTGTCATTTACATTCAGCTTGCGGAAAATATTTGTAAGGTGGTTCTTTACTGTCTTTTCGCTGACAAACAACGCCTGTGCAATATCCTGATTGCTGAAGCCCTTGGCGATGCAGGAAAGTACATCCATCTCACGGGCGGTGAGACGTTCCCCTCTGCCCTCACGCCACATTTCACGGGCACGCTCATTCAAATCCTCCGTATCCTCAGTATCACCGAAAATACGGTCTGCAAGGCTCGGATATACATAGCAGTTGCCCTCATTGACCACATGAATGGCCTTTACCAGCATCTCTGGCTCCACGTCCTTCACCAGATATCCCAGTACGCCGTTTTTCAGAGTCTCCAGTACATAATTGTCGTTGTCGTGGATGGTCAGGACTATTATCTTTGTCTTGCACTTGGCTGTCTGAAGCTGCCGTGCCACCTCAATACCGCTGAGTCCTGGCATGTTCAAATCCAGCAGCAGCACGTCCGGCTGCATTACCAATGTATGTGCAAGGGCCTCTTGTCCGTCACCTGCCTCGCCAATTACCTCTAAATCCTCTTCAAAATTGAGAACATTACGTATGCCTTTTCTTAAAAGTGCATGGTCATCTGCTATTAATATCTTGATTGCCATCTTTGTCCTCCATGTTCAATCCCTTATGATATGTGCTGTTAGAAATATCATAATCTCTGAGCTTTCCCTGCTCGTTTTCTTGCTTTTGAAAAAATTCCCCAAGATTGGTAAATCACCTAAAAACGGAATCTTTGAAAGGGTTCTGCTTTCCTCGCTGCCAATGAGTCCTCCAATGACCATTGTTTCTCCATCCTTCATCCTTACGATGGTGTCCGCAGAACGATTTTGAAAGCGGTATGCCTTCATGGACTCCTCGTACAGCGGAGAGCTGACCTCCGTGTGCACCGCCGCCGTAATATATCCATCCGCATTTACCTGAGGCCTGCAACGCAGAATAATTCCAGCCTGCCGGTACTCGTAGGATGTGGTGGAGGCTGATACGGTAACATAGGTCTTGGGGATGGGGATTTCGCCGCCTATATTGATAATGGCCTCCCGTCCCTGAATGGTAGTCACATTTGGTCTGGCCAGGATTTTTGCTTTTCCTTGTGTGGAAAGGGCATCCAGCATTGCCGAGTAAAATGGTCCGCTGCCTTTGTCCGGCTTGTTTGGACCAAAATAATAGATTCCACGGCCGGAGCTTCCTTCTCCGGCTGTTCCTGAAGTCCCCATAGCGGTCTCCCAGGATATCCCCAGCTTTTCAGCTGTATTTTCCTTTAATGCCACCACCTTTGCCTCTAATGAAACCTGCTTTGCAGGAATGTCCACCGCTGAAATAATTTTCTCTATCTGACGAGCCTGTCCCGGTGTTCCATAAAGCACCAAGGTATTGGTATCCCGTTCGGCAGCAATCCAGCTCTGCATTGAAAGCGCCTCATTTGCCTTAGAGGACTGCCTCTCCGTGGTCTTTTTCTCCACGGGCTGCTGTTCGATACCCAAATTCTGTGAGGTAATTTTCTTATTCGACACAGTTTCCGAAATCCCTGCATCCTTTTGAGTAATTTTCAGACTAGATGTGCATATAGGGAGGATATTATCTATGTCAGCATACTTTACGGGATATGTGTAGATATCCGACAGGTTCCCCAAAGCATTTCTGAGCTGCTTTCCAACGGATACAATTAGTACTCCGTTTTCCTCAATGCAGGAAAATCCCCCAGCCCCGGCTATCATCCTAATGGCCTCTCCCGGCTCCACATCTCTAAGGCTCAGACTCACATGTCCCTTTACGGATTCATCCAGCACCAAATTCACATTGCCAGCCCTAGCGGTGCTCCTTAAAAGCTCTCTTATGTCCCCATCCAAAGAATTAAGAGCCATAGCCTCTGTCCTTGCAGTAAGCATAAAAAACATGAAAAGCATAACAAGCAAGAAATTCTTAGTGTATCTGTTCACAGAGATTCCTCCTGTTTTCTTTTTAGTTTAATTCAAGCCTTAATGTCGCTCCATTCCATTCCGCAACAGCCACTTCTCCTTCGAGGGAAATTAAGCTAAGCCCATTCTGTGACTCCCCTGCCGCAAGTGAAAAACTTTTTCCTCCAATGGAAAAGATGGCAAGATTTTCATTTTCTCCATGCAAAATTCCCGTAAGCCGTGGTGTGGAGGATGCGTTGCCTGATTGCCCAGAAGTTCCTGCTGACCCCAAACTTCCCTTAGCGGATACTGCTCCGCCAATTCCTCCAGCCCTCCCCGGCTCATTCGCCCCAGAATCTCCAGCTCCCGAGATTCCCCTTTTCTCCATCGCCAGCATTTCCGGCATATTTTCCCTTAACTCATGCTCCGGTGAAAAAGGATTCCTCAGTACTCTTCCCCTTGAAATGTATGCCACTTTTGAAACAGGCTTTTCCATTTCCGAGATTTCCTGCTTGTCCACCAGCTCCTCTGAAACCAGCTTTATTCCTGGGGATTCCTTGGGATAAAGCATATATCCGGCACCAAACATCAAAAAAAGTCCTGCTGCAACAAAAATTATTTTCCGCCGAGGCAATTCTTTTACAACGCCCCCGGCATACTCCGGCAAACCCTGAAATTCCATGAATACACTCCCTTCCCAGCCACATAAAAAGGCCCCGTGCCTTTCCATTCGTTATGACACAGAGCCTTTGTCGTCTAGCCTGCCTTACCTTGTACTGCCGCTAAAACTTTTATTGCATTGTCTTTCTTTTTCTATCATACTATACCGTCATATTAGTGACAAGTATGATTTACTTGCTTTCCTTTACCTTTTTCAGGCTTGGACCCATGATTCTCTTGTAGGCCTCTACACCAGGCTGGTCGAAGGCATCCACATCAGCCAGCTCTCCCTCGTAGGCAACGGACATTGCCAGGAGATAGAGAAGCTGTCCCAGATAATACTCGTTCAGCTCTGGAAGGCTGAAAAGAGCATTGTATCTGTCGTTGGAGGAAAGGGCATCCGCATTGGACTGACGTGCCACCTCAAGAGCCTCGCTCATGGTTACGCCGGAGATATCCGCAAGCTTCTGAACATCCGGGAATATATTGGGAACAGTGTAATCCTCATCCCATTTTTCCACACGGATGAACTGAACAATCTTATTCTTTTTGCCCTCCTGATGCTGCTGGGTCTGGGCATGCATGTCAGTGGTTCCCACCGCAACGATTGGAGTACGTCCGTAGCAAACCTCCTGACCCTCACGGTTCTTTTCCTTACCCAGTGACTCAGCAAGAAGCTGGATATACCACTCGGAAACTGACTTCAAATAGTCTCCGTAAGGCATCATAACCTCCATGTCACGACCGTATTTTTCAGAAGCAATGAACTTCAATGCCGCATTCAGCATTGCCGGGTTCTCCTTGATATCATCGCTCTGACACGCCTTGTCCATGTCCTGTGCGCCCTGAAGGAATGCCTTGATGTCAAATCCAACAACTGCAGCCACGGTAAGTCCCACATCGCAGAAAATGGAGAAACGTCCGCCAACTCCGTCCGGAACGCTGTAGGAAGGCCAGCCATTCTCCATTGCCAGCTTCTTCAAAATAGTGGGTTTTTCCTCGTTGGGATCCGTTACAGCAACGATTTCTGTCTCAATGTCAGCAGCCTTTTTCAGCTCATCGTAAATAACCATGAAATTGGACATAGTATCCAGTGTGCCGCCGGACTTGGAAATAACCAGAAGCATTACGGTAAATGGCTTCTTCTCATGGGTCTTCTTAATTTTTGCAAGATGCTTCAAATGGCGGATAATATCCCCGGTACGCCGTGGGTCAATGTTGTTGCCGCTGAAGTATACCCTTGGAAGGCCCTCTCTTTCCTCATCGGACATGGAGTTCCAGAACTCGCCGCACTTCACATCGAAAATAACCTTGTTGCCAAGGTAGGAGCCGCCAATTCCCAAGGAAATCACAGCATCTACTCTGTTCCGTACAGAGTCTGTCAGCTCCTGAAGATGTGCCATGGATTCCGGGGAATTGAGATGCCCCTCCTCCACGTATGGAAGCTGGGAGAATAATACCTTTTCCGGCTCCCCGTCCTTGGAAAGATGTCCACGGACCACGCCGGTCTCCCTCATGACACCCATTGCCTCATGGGCTGCCTTCAGCTTTGGAGCCAGCTCCTGAAGATCCTCCTCAGTTACTTTGCCTGGTCCAAAAAGATTATCGTAATCAAATGTAAAACCTGATGAAAGCTTAAGGCTCATAAACACAATACCTCTTTCCCGTAATCACAAAATGAACACACCACGACAGGAATCAGACCGTCCCTTAGCACGTCAATGCTCTTCGTCCTCTTCTTCCTGGTTTTTCAAAATCATCGGGCCAATGGAGTTTACCAGATATGCCATAAACTTGTCCCTAAGGTCAGCTCTGGACAAGGCATATTCCACCGTAGCCTCCAAAAAGCCTTCCTTATCGCCGATATCGTAACGGCGACCTTCAAATCTATAGGCATATACATTCTGAATAGAAGCCAGCTCATTGATGGCATCTGTCAGCTGGATTTCATCTCCACTGCCCGGCTGGGTATGCTCCAGAATATCAAAAATCTCCGGAGTCAGGATATATCTTCCAAGTACCGCAAGCCTTGAGGGCGCATCCTCAATCTCAGGCTTTTCCACCAGACTCACAGCCTTCCAGATATTTTCATTAATCTTCTCTGGATTTACAATACCGTAGGAGGATACCTTGTCCTTGGGAACCTTCTGTACGCCAAGAACAGATCCCCCCATATCCTTATATGCCTTGATGAGCTGTGACAGCACCGGCACCTCAGCACTCACTATATCGTCACCCAACAGCACCGCAAAAGGCTCATCGCCTACGAACTGACGGGCGCAGAGAATTGCATCTCCCAGCCCCTTTGCCTCCTTCTGGCGGATGAAATGTATTGTAACATCTGAGATTTCCTCCACCTGTTCCAAAAGGTCGTACTTGCCATGGGACCTAAGCTGAAGCTCCAGCTCCACAGATTTGTCAAAGTGATCCTCAATGGATCTTTTGTTGCGGCCGGTGATTATCAAAATCTCCTCTATGCCGGATTTTCTAGCTTCTTCAACGATAAACTGAATGGCTGGCTTGTCAACTATAGGCAGCATTTCCTTAGGCTGTGCCTTGGTTGCCGGCAGGAAACGGGTTCCAAAGCCAGCAGCAGGAATTATTGCCTTCCTGATTTTTTTCATAAAATATTAATCTCCTTACTATATGCATAACGGGACACCCACAGGAGGATGCCCCGGCTGCAGGTGTATACCTTATTTACGTATTTCTGCCAAAAGCTCCTTGGTCTTTTCTTCCATCAAAGCTCTGTCCTGTCTGGTTTCGATATTCAGACGGATAACCGGCTCAGTGTTGGACTTGCGGAGGTTGAAACGCCACTCCGGGAACTCTACACTGAGGCCGTCAACCTTGGTAACAGTACCCTTGGGGCCGTAATCCTTTTCAATGCGGTCGATAACTTCCTGAGCATCTGCAACCTTGCTGTTGATTTCGCCACTTACAGGATAACGCTCCATGCGCTCCTTCATAAGCTCGGAAAGAGGACGGTCGTCCTGGGACATGAGTTCCAGCACCAACAGCCACGGAATCATACCGCTGTCGCAGTAGGAGAAATCACGGAAGTAGTGATGCGCGCTCATTTCGCCGCCATAAATTGCATTTTCCTTGCGCATGCGGTCCTTGATAAATGCATGACCGCTCTTGCACATTACCGGAGTTCCCCCCAGCTCTTCGGCAATCTCAATGGTGTTCCAGGTAAGGCGTGGGTCATAGATAACCTTTTCACCCTTATTCTTGGAAAGGAATGCCTGAGCCAGGAAGCCTACCATGTAGTAGCCCTCAATGAAGCCGCCCTTTTCATCAAACATGAAGCAGCGGTCAAAGTCGCCATCCCATGCAACACCGGCATCCGCTCCGCTTTCACGGACAACCTTTGCTGTAGCCTCACGATTTTCCTGAAGGAGCGGATTTGGAACACCATTGGGGAAGTTTCCATCCGGCTCGTTGTAAACCTTCACCAGCTCGAAAGGAAGGTATTTTTCCATTGCATCAATAATTGGACCTGCAGCGCCGTTGCCTGCATTTACAACTACCTTGAAGGGCTTAAGCTTCTTCACATCAATGAAGCTCAGGATGTTCTGAACATAATCCTCAAGAATGTTGATTTTTTCCACCTTGCCGGGAACTGCTGCCTTTTCAGGAAGGTCATTTGCCATAACAGCATTTTCGATATCCTTAAGACCAGTATCGCTGCTGATTGGACGAGCTTCCTTGCGTACAAACTTCATGCCGTTGTACTGCTTGGGGTTGTGGCTGGCTGTAACCATGATACCGCCCCCAAGACCAAGATGTCCAGTGGTGTAATATATCATTTCCGTTCCACACTGGCCAATGTCCACAACATCGCAGCCGCTCTCTGTAAGGCCCTTGATAAGTGCATCTGTCATGTCCTGTCCGGAAAGGCGGATATCATGACCTACAGCCACCTTATCCGCATCAAACAGCTTCGGGAAAACCCTTCCTACACGGTAGGCCAGTTCCTCGTTGACCTCCTCGGGATAAAGACCTCTGACATCGTACGCACCAAAACCCTTGTTGCTGATTTCCATCAATATTTTCCCCCTTACAAAATCTATTGGAACATCCCCCGTCCTCGCTAAGGCTTTCTTTTGCGAAACCTTTTTGAGGCAAAAATCTGAAGGCTGTCCGATTTACTCTCATGCTTTATTATTTTTCGCTATATACCTACAAATATCCTTCAAAATGCCCATTAATTTTCGTAAATATTTCGTATTTTTCAGACAAAATGAGATTTTTGCATATAACAGCGATTTACTGCGACAAAAAGAGAGCTGCCAATTTTCACAGCTCTCTTTGGTACTAAGTTGTATAAGCTATATGGATGTATCTTATTTAGTCTGAAGAATTA
>CAVAVT010000075.1:0-6882 GCA_963592185.1 bacterium
CCTACGACCTTCGGGTTATGAGCCCGACGAGCTACCGACTGCTCCACCCCGCGATTTCGCTTTGCAACGTTGTTCACAACGTGCTGACAGGTATATATACTATCACATGACTTACACGTTGTAAACCCCTTTTTTGAAAAAAATATTATTTTTTTCGTTTTCCATATCCGGACCTGCGGCTGCTGTTGGTTTTAACAGCTGTTTTACCCTGTTTTTGCCTGCGGCTTCTATCATTTCTTCCCTTGTGCCCGGAGCCTTTTCTATTGGCATATTTGCTAAGAGGTTTATGGGTTTTCTCAAATTCCTTCTTCTGTTCATCCAAAGCTTTTTCCCTCTGGATTTCCCTGAGCTTCTTTTTCAGCTTTGAACGCTCGGACCGTTCCTTATCGATGCGGTTCTTTATTCCAGCTTCAATTTTCCTGAGAAGAGCATACTGCCGGGCATTCACAAAAGTAATAGCTGTACCCTCCTGCCCAGCTCTTCCTGTACGTCCTATACGGTGGATATAACTCTCTGTGTCATGGGGAATATCATAATTGATGACATGGGTTACACCTTCAATATCGAGTCCTCTCGCTGCGATATCCGTTGTCACAAGAAGCTGCAGCTCAGCTGATCTGAATTTTTTCAGCACCATGGTTCGCTGAAGCTGGGACAAATCACCATGCAGCTCCTCTACCAAATATCCACGTCTTGCAAGCTCCATGGCAACGCCGGAGACTCTCTGCTTGGTATGACAGAAAATCATTGCCAGATAAGGCTGCTGCTGATTGATAATTTCACAGAGCTTGTCCATCTTGGTTTCTTCAGTAGTATCAATAATGGTCTGCTTAATCTTGTCCAGTGTCACATTGCCGGACTGGATGGTAATGTGCCTTGGCTGATGCATATATCTTCCAGCCAGTGCCTTTATGCGGTCAGGCATAGTGGCAGAAAAAAGCAGCAGCTGTCGGTCTGAAGCTGTCACCTGGACAATCTGCTCCACATCCTCAATAAAGCCCATATGCAGCATTTCGTCAGCCTCATCCAGTACAACTCTGTTTACATGGGACAAATCCAGTCTTTTGTGGCGCATATGGTCCAGCATTCTTCCAGGAGTGCCGATAATGATATGCGGATGTGCTCCGAGCTTTTTCTTCTGACGTTCCAAATCCTGTCCGCCATATATAGCCAGCGAACGTACACCAATAGCATTTCCAAGAAGTGCCGCCACCTTGGATATCTGAACAGCAAGCTCACGGGTAGGCGCAACGACCACCGCCTGTACCACATCGGCCTGAGTCTTGATTTTTTCCATTATAGGAAGTAAAAATGCCAGTGTCTTGCCTGTTCCAGTCTGGGACTGAACAATAATATCCCTTCCATCCCTTGCCACCGGCACGGTCTCCACCTGTACCTCAGTAGGAACGGTGATTCCCCTAGACTTCAGCAGCTGAACCAAATCAGGAGATACTCCCAACTCCTTAAAATTGTTTATCATAAAATCCTCCAATAATATAAATTCTAAAATACAGAAAGGTCTTCCCATGAAAGAAAGACCTTTTTCCTTACAGGCATAAATTTTTAATCGTTACTGCTTAAGCACCTTCTGAAACATATTCAGAATACTTTCGCCATAGTAATTGCCAGGTACAGCCCACTTTCCGTTCAGCCCTACCCATTCGGTGATAGTCCCGGAGCCATATCTGGTACGAACAGTATTGTAGCGTGGGTCAACCAGCGGCTTGGAAGGCTTGGTGGTGGTGGCATACGCCATCAAATGCTGTATGTGGGCACGAACCCCCATCTGAGCTGTAGAAAAATACGCACCCTTAACGGTGGCACTGGTGGTTCCGAGACCGCAATAATTATTCTGATCCGGAGTAACAGTACCGCCATATCTGAAGAAGCCTGTTTCCTTCAGTGCCTGAACAAAGGCAACATCCGGCCGGACCCCTTCCCTTTCGCCTTCTTCATAATAGTATGCCACCAGTTGTTTAGGTGAAACACTAATCTTAGGCTTGGGATTTTCCTTAAGCAGATACTTTAAGCATTGCTCCTGGGTGGCCTGTGGGAACCCCATAATCGGTTCATTACTCTTAACCTTTGTTACAGAATTATTATTTTTCTTATTTTTTTCTGGATGGAGAATCGCCTGTATTCTCTCTGTGATTGAGGGTCTTTCAGCTGTAGTGTCACTGCTGCTATCGGCTGCTGCACGCTTCTGCTCCGCTGCTGCACGTTGCTGCTCAATGGCTGCACGCTGTTCTGCGGCACTTTTCAAAGAATTATTAATCCGTGCTGCCTCCGCATTGTCTGCCCCAAATGAGAAACTTGTGAGAACACATATAGCTATTCCAAGCTTTATAAAAGATTTTTTATACTTCATGACCTTACTCCAAATAAACGCAATAAAATTGATTACGTGTATTTTAGCACAATTGGAGTGCTAATGTCCATAAAGCTGTATATCCACTATTTGGGAAATACGCCTCCATGAGCAAAAAACAGCATCAGTATAAAAAATATTACCATCAGAATACATGCCGGATGAATTTTGCGTGTTTCTCTCCTCACAATGCAAAGAATCATATGGGCAATAATACCAAATACAAGACTAGAAATGATATCCCCGGTAAGGGGCATCATAATGAGTACCAAAAATTCAGGAAAGCTGCCCATTCCGAGCTTTTCCCAGGGATTACTTCTGTAAACAGATGCAAAAAGCATAAATCCTGAAAAAATCATTGCTGGAACATAAAATGCCTGAAGTGCCACAAGTTCCCTGAGAAGCGGTCCCAAAAACAGCAGCGGCAGAAAACACATCCCGGCAATAAATCTAGCCTTTCTGTCTACTCCTTCAGTCTCCGCCACAAATCCGGCTTCAGATACAGTCGACGGACCAGCCCCAAGAAGAGGGCATATGACACCCATAATTCCAATAACAGCCCTGTTCCTTTTGGAAACAGCTCCATCGTACTCCGAATTAGTTTCATTGCCCATAGTGTGTTTTATTTCCCCAAGACCCTCATACACAGCCATCCCCTGTATAGTCATCACCAGAAAAATTCCCATTGTCACCAAAATAAGCCGGTCCATGTATCCAAAATCCACCTGAAACACAGTGTATTCCAGTCCCTCAGGAAGGGAAAATGGCGCCGCTGGAAGCTCTATAAAGCCTATAAAGAGTGCTGCACATATTACAGCCAGACTCCCCATGGCAAATGCCGCCTTCAGCCCCTTTGAAATAAAAATCCAAGTTGCAAGCATTCCAATCAAAGACAAATATGCCACAGGCGCAGCCATATTTCCAAGGGTTGAGCCTCCCATAGGGGAATTTATGATAATTCCTCCATCAACCAATCCCCGGTATACCAGCATAAGCCCAAGTCCAGCCATCAGACCTCTGCACAGGGATGGAGGAAGAATTTTTCTAATAAAGCCAAAACCTCCAAAGAAAAATACCAGCCCGGAAAATATAGATGCTATAAGCACCGCCCCCATTGCACCCTGCAAAGGTATCCCTTCAGACAAAATCACAGCATACACCAGATATGCACAAAGACCTGTGGAAGGTAGCATTACCATGGCTCTTTCAAAGGCAGCTGAGGCAATACACCCCAGGGCACACGCCAGAACCACCGCTGTATAGGTACCTTCAAAGTTTGCCCCTGTCTTTGACAGCAGCATCGGATTTAGAACCGCCACAGGAAGCAGTACAAAAAAGAATCCCCAAAAATTATTCGATTGTTTTACATCCTTATTCATGTACAAATTTCACCAACTCATGAAACAACTGAACCGTATTGTAGGGTTTAATGATATATCCATTCACTCCTGCCTGCTCAGCGGTAGTCCTCTCCTCAGAAAATGCATCAGCTGTTACAGCGATTATAGGTATATTGCAATATGCCTTATCCTTAGCATTTCTGATGAATTTCACAGCCTCCAGTCCGTCCATAACAGGCATTCTTATATCCATCAAAATTGCAATATAAAAATTCTCATCCGACTGGTCAAGGAAATCGATAGCTTCCCTGCCATCCCTTGCACGCCTGTATTCTATTCCATATTCATCCAGAATTGTTTCAAGAATTTCAGCATTCAAATCATTATCCTCGGCAATAAGTACTCGCTTGCCCTTCAGCAATTCAAATTTATCATTTTCATTCTCCACAGATTCAGCCTTGCTGTCATTATGGTCCACCTTCTCAATGGGAAGGAACACATCAAATACTGTCCCCTTGCCCAGCTGGCTTTCAACCTCAATGGATCCTCCCATCATCTCCACAAGGTTCCTGACTATCGAAAGTCCAAGGCCTGTACCCACGTGGTTTCTAGCCCGGTTCTCCAGTTCCTGTTCAAAGGGCTGGAACATTTTCGCCTGGAACTCCCGGCTCATACCGATACCGTCATCACGAACGATAAATCTTAAGCCAGATACTCCCTGACCTCCGGCAAAATGCAGTTTTTCCGACACCGTCAAATCCACATTTCCCTTTTCCGGCGTAAATTTAATAGCATTGGACAGAAGATTCATCAATATCTGCTCTATGTGCCTCATATCTCCATACAGCCAGATATTTTCCATATCCGAAGCATTTACCTTCAGTGTAAAATTAAGCCCCTTGCCTTTTGCCTGAATCTCGGTCAGTGCCCTCAAATCATCAATCATGGAATTCATGGAAAACGGCTCTTTTCTAAGCTTGAATTTACCCATTTCAATCCGCGAAATATCCAAAATGTCATTAATCAGGGACAGCAGAAATTCAGATGAGGAATTAATTTTATCCAGACAGTATGCTATCTTGTCCGAATCCGCCAAATTATTTTGAGCCACCCTGCACATTCCTATGATACCATTCATAGGAGTTCTTATATCGTGAGACATACGGGAAAGGAATTCAGATTTAGCCTGCGTAGCCTTTTCTGCAGCATTCAATGCCTTGGACAGTTTCTCAGAATGTTCCTTCAGCATTCTTTGTGTTTCCTGGGACTGCTGGAATTCTTCAGTTATATCAGTGCAGGTACAAAGAATCCTGTTTTTATATCCCTTAACCTTAAAAAACTTGATTGATTTATTACGAAGCTCGCCATCTTCAGTATAAACAGTCACCGGAATCTCATAGGAGCCTTTTTTGCTGATTCCCTCCCGTACCGCATTAATCGAAAGCTTCTCAGCGGCAATTCTTCGTTCCTTCTCGTCCGGGATATACTGTAAAAATTCCGCCACCTCGGAGTCATAAGGATAAATTTCCGTTTTCTTCTTATTTTCAAAGGGTACTCTGTAGTACACCTGCTGCTCGTGCAAATTAACAATCGAGATTACATCAAAGGACTCGTTGATTATCTTATCGGTAATCATCTCATCAATTTTGCGATGCTCCACATCAATACCATCAGCTATGGCCTCAACATCACCGGTACAGGGATTTTTTACCAAATGCATATAGCAGGTAATCCAATGTATTTCCCCATTTTCAACATAGCGTCTATAGCTGCATTCCAGGTATCTCAGACCCTTTGAAAATGTCATAAGCAGATTTTCCCGATTCATGACCTTTTTGAACTCTGCCAGATCATCCTCATCGGTAATATTCTCTGCAATAGCAGCAAAAAATCCGTCCACTGTCCCTGCATTCTGCTGAGCCAATACACTTGGAATCTCACTCACGCCCTCTCCACAGCGATTCTTGCTTACATTGAGATGGAAGGTTCCTCTGGAGTCAGGAATTGCTGAGCGGAGTTTTCTGATGAACTGCTTGTATGAATATTCATCCTGAACAAAAGGTGTTACATTTTGGGCTATGCCATAAATCTTGCAGGGAGCACCAGATTCATCATAGGAATTAGTGCAGACCACCTTCAGGCACACAGTTTCCTCACCTTCGGCAAATTTGCACCAAAAATTTTCAGATAACATGGGAACCCCGGCATCAAACTGTTCAAACAGAGAATCCATCTTTTCCCAATCTTCAGGAATAACAATTGACTTCAATGACTCTGGAGCATTTGTATAGGCATCCGGGGTTTCTGCAATGTGCTTAATATTAACATTACGCTTATCATTCAACACCCTTAAAAAGCGTGTTTTTATATCATACTCCAGCATCAGGTATTCATCTGTAAACACCGTTGCATCATAGAATTTCTGCATACGCTTTCCAGCTTCAATGGCAGCACGCTCCGGTGTAACATCTGTATAACTGACGAAATACATAGCCATGGACTCATTAATCCTGTTGACACATCCATCCGCCCTTACCCACATGTAGGTATCCGCATTCTTTGATTTATGCCGGTAGGTTATGCTCATGGGTTCCCCATCAGCAATCATTCCCATAAAATGATTTTGCAGTCTGAAACGGTCCTCAGGATGTATGGCCTCAAAAAATTCTGTCTCAGTTTCCAAATCAAGTTCCTGGAGAGTTTTTCCCACCAGATTTTCATAGACCTTATTTTTCAGGATTCTCACCAAATGTCCTTCATTGTTTTTATAAAAAACGCACATAGGCACAGGTATCTGATTCAGAAACCCCCGCAGCAAATCCCATATACTGCCATTTTTTGCAGAACCTATCTGAGCCTGCAATATCTTCAACATATATTTTCCGTATTTTTTCTTCTCCTCATCCTGAGTACACATATTTTTACCTCCTGTGAGGGCTTATTTAAAACATTACGTGAAAACTATTTTCGATAAACTCTGCTAAAAACCTTCTTTTAAAATATTTATGAAATTTTCTTCATTTCGCAAATATTTTTATTGACACCTATTTGTGATTCTAGTATAATCATTTTCGTTGGGATGTGAAAATCCTTTCTGGGGGCGTAGCTCAGCTGGGAGAGCACCTGCCTTGCAAGCAGGGGGTCAGGAGTTCGATTCTCCTCGTCTCCACCATA
>CAVAVT010000076.1:0-6853 GCA_963592185.1 bacterium
ATTAAAACTCTACAAAGTTTCCATTTTCAAATACTGGTACCTTATCTCCATCCTCTGTGGTTCCAATGATGGACATATCAGCGCTCCCAATCATGAAATCCTCGTGTATCAGTGAATCATTTACCCCATGCTGAAGCAGAGTAACAGAATCCATTTTTTCTCCTCCCTCAAGGCAGGTAGGATAAGCCTTTCCAAGGGCCAGGTGACAAGCCGCATTTTCATCAAAAAGCGTATTATAAAACAGCACACCGCTGTTAGAAATAGGTGAATCAAATGGAACCAGTGCGCATTCACCCAGACGGCAGGAACCTTCATCGATTTTGAGCATGTTTTTCAGCAGCTCTTCTCCCTTATCGGCATGGGCTTCAACTACTTTTCCATCCTTAAAATCGAGTCTTATGCCTTCAATAAGTGTTCCACTGTAATGGAGAGGCTTTGTGGCATAAACTCTGCCATCAACACCATCCCGGTCCGGCAGCGTATAAACTTCTTCCGTTGGCATATTTGCAATGAAGCGGACACCATCAGTAGTATACTCTGCTCCGCCAGCCCAAATATGACCTTTAGGCAGCTTAACTGTAAGATTGGTTCCCATACTGTTATTATAATGAAGAGAAACGAATTTTTTATTATTCATGAAATCCGCTGCACGTTTTAAAAATTCTGCGTGTTTCTGCCAATTATCCACCGGGTCTGTATCTTTATCAACTCTTACAGCCATGAAAATCTTTTCCCATAATGCACTAATAGCGTCTTCCTCGGATTTATCCGGGAATACCTTTTTTGCCCAGCCTGCGGTAGGAATAGATACCACACACCAGCTATTGTCATTGCACATAATTCTCTGGCGGTATTCTATTAATGCCGCACCTGCAGCCTTTTGAGCCAGCTGCATTTTTTCAGGGTCGATATCTTTAAAAAGCTCAGGATTTCCTGCACTTATAGATACAAATGCTGCACCCTTTTCAGCATAATCTGTATACATGATTCTGCGCCATTCAGGAAAATCTGAAAAAATTTCCTTATCGCCTTTTTCGTAGCGAAGATGGGCTAATTTCTCATCTCCCCAAACAATGTGAACGTCTTTTGCTCCTGCATCAAATCCTGCAGATGCAATCCTACGTGCAAAATCAGCACATTCAATAGGAGAATTTACAATTAAAATTTGCTTGTTTTGCAGATTTATACCAGTTTCCACCACCAACCGGGCATATTTGTCCAACAGCTTGCTATGATTTTCTCCATTATATATAGACATACATTACACTCCTTTTGTAAGACATTCTAATGTTATTTCGCCTATCGTCTGAAATATTCCTGCTAAAAAATGAAGAAACACCCCCATCCCGGTTCCTGACTCCGGTTTGGGGGCGTTCCTCTTTCCTTATCGGCAGATCTATCTAATATATAATAGGAAAGCTAAATTATTTGCTGATGGTCTGGTTCAATGCATCGATAGAAGTCTCAAGTCCTGCCTCAACAGACATTGTGAGATCTTCCATCTCCAGTGATACCGGACCATTGTAGCCCATCATGCTGCATACGGAGAAGAATTCCTTCCACCACTTAAGGTCATTGCCGCAACCTACAGCAACATAGTTCCAAGTGCGCTCAGCGGTTTCAGTAACAGGCAGGTTCTCCAAAAGGCCGTCAACGTCAGCCAGACCACGTTCTACACGTGCATCTTTGCCATGTACATAGAAAATCTTGTCACCAAGAGCTCTTGCTGCAGCAATAGGATCAGCACCCTGAATCATGAGGTGGGAAGGATCCAGATTCATACCAATCATGGAACCAAGCTCCGGTCCTACAACCTCAACCAGCTTGTTCAAAGTACGGACATTGTGTACCAGCTGACAGGGGAATTCCTCAATTGCAATCTTTTCTACTCCCTGATCCTTTGCAAACTGTGCGAATTCTTTCCACCACTTTGCAGCAACTTCCCACTGATACTTAACAGCTTCAACCATATAGTTTACGCCATCATACTCCGGCCAGGAAATTGTGGAAGTAATCCAGTTTGGAGTCTTATCTTCAGGGCATCCGCCAGGAAGACCGGACATAGTAACGATGGTTTTTACGCCAAGCTTTCCAGCCAGCACAGCTGTATCGTGAATGGTCTTGCTGTGTGCATGACCCATAGGAGTATCAATAAGCGGATTTCCAGAGCAGTTCAAGGCAGAAATAGTAAGACCTCTCTTATCAATTTCGTTCTTAAAAGCCTTAAGCTTGTCAGGATTATTTATTAACTCTTCTGCAGATGGTACGAAGAAACATCCACCCCATCCACCAGTGGTAAGCTCAATGGAGCCAATACCGTAAGCCTTAACCTTATCAAGCATTTCAGTGAAAGGGATTTTTCCAAATACGTCAGTACAAATAGACAGATACATTGTAGAACGCCTCCTTAATTATATAGAAGAAAATTTATTATTGTTTGAAAATTATTCAGTCTTAGTTTCCATTTTTGCTGCTTCTGCAGGATCCTGACTGCGGAAGTATTTCTCGATTTCCTCAAGGGATTTGCCACGGGTCTCAGGTACGCAGGTCTTTACAAAAATCATTGCTATAACACCTGTTACAACGAAGAACATGAATGCTACAGAAAGACCAAACTCACTGAGCAGTACCGGGAATGCAGAACCTACCATGAAGTCTACAATCCACAGGCAGAATATGCAGATACCCATTCCAAGACCACGGAGCTGAAGTGGGAAAATCTCAGCAATAATGAGCCAAAGTACAGGACCGATACATCCCTGCATGAATGCAAGGAATATGATGGTCATAGTGAGCACTACAAAGGGAAGTGCAGAAGTACCGGCAAGATAGGTAGCTGAAAGAACAATAACCAAAAGACTTGTGGTAGTTCCGCCAAGTCCTGCCAGGAACATTGTACGGCGGCCAATTTTGCCAAGCAGCCAGATACCAACAAAAGTAGCAAGCACTGAAGTAAGACCATTTGCCACATTTGCAATAAGGGCAATCTGACGGCCAAATCCAGCATCAGTGAGAATCTGAGTACCATAGAACATTATTGTATTTACACCGGTGAAACGAGTTGCAACAGCAACACCGATACCAATGAAGAGAATACGACGAACCCAGGGACGTTTGAAATCTGACCAGCCAAACTGCTTTACAGATGCTTCAGCAGCAATACTGTCCTGAATTTCATTAAGCTCTGCAATTGCATGGGATTCATTGCCACGGAGCTTTGTTAAAATATCCATTGACTCGCTGATACGGCCTTTAAGAGCAAGCCATCTTGGGCTTTCAGGCATACGCAGCATACCGAAGAACAATGCTACAGCCGGAAGGGTTGCCAAGAATAACATATAGCGCCATACATGTGCTGTACCTTCAAAGGTAACACCAAGGATTGCGTTGAAAACATATGCCAGGAACTGTCCGGATACTATCATCAGCTCATTCTGAGTTACAACCTGTCCACGGCGCTCGGAGGGAGCAACCTCAGCAAGATATACCGGAACAGTAACTGAAGCACCACCTACAGCCAATCCAAGAATGAAACGGCAGGGGATCATAACATAAACTGACGGTGCCAGGGTACAGCCCATTGCTGCACAGAAGAATATGAGTGCTAATGCCAAAATCATTTTTCTGCGGCCCATTGTATCAGCAATACGTCCGCCGGATACAGCACCAATTGCAGCACCAAAAAGCAGTGCAGATACTACAAAACCTTCCAACGCCGGTGTCAGATTCAGCTGATCTGGCTGAGACATATACGGAAGTGCCCCGTTTACCACACCGGTATCATAACCAAAAAGCAAGCCTCCCAGGGTAGACGTAAACATTACTGTATATAAGAACTTTTTACTCGAACTACTTATTACTTCACCTTTCACAATCTTCCACTCCTCTGATATAAAAGTAAAGAAATCACTTATAAGCTTTGCCATTTATCCAGGGTTTCATGAAGGTAAGGGAGGCTGGGCAGCAAAGGCTGCCCTTTCCTTCCTATTATAATATGCAATTAGTTTTTGTAGAAGTCAGGGGTCTCAGGAACGTCGATGGCAACCTTGGTCTGAGTATCACGAGCCTTGGAAGCTGCTGCTGCAGTAACCTGACCTACATAACCATCCCAAGCTGTAGGTCCAACAACCTTTCCTTCCTTAACGGAGTTAATCCACTCCTGGAACTCAGTGTTGTATGCATCTACAAAACGATCGGACCAGTCAGCGCAAATAGGAGTAATTCGGGAAGCATTTGCACGAATCATTGCATTGGAAGGCTCAGGCAGGCTGATGATACCATCTTCACAACATACCTCGCACTTAATGTCGTATCCATATCCAGCGCAGACAAATGCTTCTACATCGATACGTACACCAGACTTAGTAGTGAGATACATAATCTGAGGATCCTGAAGTTTTTCATGTGCATGACGGGTCTTCTTAGGGAAAACCACCTCAGCGGATGCATAATCCTCACCCAGGAGCCAGCGAAGAACATCAATCTCATGAATCATAGAATTCTCTACAGCCATTGGAGTGTCATAGCTTTCAGGAACAGTAGGATTACGATGTGCACAATGGAGCATAAGCGGCTCGCCATAGGTACGCTCAGAAATATACTTCTTCAACTGACGATAGCCATGGTCATAACGGCGCATGAAGCCAACCTGTACAAGGCGCTTTCCGCCAGCCATCTCCATATCCACAATCTCCTTGCAAACCTCAGCCTCAGGAGCAAGCGGCTTCTCGCAGAATACATACTTGCCAGCTTTGATAGCAGCCTTTACATACTGTGCATGATAGGGATCTGCTGTAGTTACGATAACAGCATCAATTCTCTCGTCATTGATAAGTGCCTCACCATCAGCGATGAACTCGCATCCGTAAGTCTCTGCCGCTTTCTTGCCAGACTCAGGGAATGCATCGCATACAGCGATAACCTTTGCGCCCTGCAGGCAGTTATTGATACGCTCAATATGAGTTCTGCCGATTGCACCAGTACCGATGAGACCTAACTGTAATACTTCCTTTGCCATTTTGAATTACCCCTTTTCCTTTAATAAATAAATTTAAATGAATGTATATAATGTTTTGAAAATTCGCCCCATTAGAAAATGGAACTCTTTTCCTTGGGATTTGGTTGCACGAGCACGTGCTCGCAAATCTCTATTAAGAAAGGGATTTAAAATCCCTGCTTAATATACAAATTAAATTCTCCAGCAAGCGAAAATTTGGAGTCTTCCTTGCTTTTCCTCTCCCCATTGCGAGCACGTGCTCGCAATAATCTATTAAGAAGGGGATCTTTCGATCCCTGCTTAATAATCTTTTCTAAAGATTTTCCTTCAAGAGGATTCCAATATCCATGTACTGAGTCTTTTCTGGACGATGACCATACATGCAATAATCGTAAAGAACCTTTAAGGACTGATATCCCTGCTGCACAAGCTCTGTAGTTATAGTGCAGGCTACCCTGCCCTCTTCTAAAAGCTTAATTATCTGAGGATACCTCTCATAGCATATTACTGTAATATCATCCCTGCCAACATCTGCCACAGCCTTGCATATTTCTGGAACAGTACCGCAGGTTATGAGCAATCCCTTCGTATCCGGATTACTCTTTAGCTGCTTCACCGTCTCATCATATGCTGTCTGAGGATCTTCTCGAGTATTAATAAATGCACCCGGTGTAAGGTTTGAGGTATGTTCATTCAAATATCTGAGAAAGCTTTTTTCTCGCTTCGCCAGGGATAAAAGACTTCTCGCTGTGTCAACAGCCACAGCCACCTGCCCTCCGTCCTGAAGGAAAAGCTGCATCATCCTGCCAGCAACTACGCCAGCTTTGTCTGCATCCTGTCCGATATAGCATAATCGCTTTCCAGGTATGTCGTTATTTATAGTAACGATTGGAACTCCCTGGTCTGCCACCAGCTCTATCATGGTGGAAATACTGGGATGATGTAAAGGAAGAATGATGATACCGTCTACTCCTCTTTCGAGAAAATCACGTATAGCATTAAATTGGCCCTCAACATCTGGATATTCAATGACACGGTATTCAACCGTAAGATTAAATTTGGAAAATTCTCTGCAGGCCATTTCAATTCCCTGTCTTAATTCTAAAAGTGCATCCACCTTAAGGAGAATTGCACCTATGACAGTTCGTTTGCCTTGACTGCTCAATGCTTTGCCTAGGGGATTAACCTTGTATCCCGTTTCATTGATAATCCTTTGAATATTCGCCCTGACCTTGTCACTGACCCCGGGACGGTTATGAAGAACCTTGTCTACCGTAGCCCTGTGTACCCCGGCCATTTCGGCTATCTGTTTGATGGTTACGCTGATGTTTATCACCTCTCCATCCACGAGCACGTGCTCGTTATGGTTATAATATAGCACGCCCCTAAACAATGTGCAACCCCCTTTTTATTATTTTTTTCATTTTTTTATCGTCTCTATCGATTTTTTATTGTTTTTTACTATATATGCAAAAAAATACGTTTTCATGCTTAAAAATTTCTACACCCTAGGTCAAAAAAGCAGAATTGTGCAAAAATATCAAGGCAAGATTATTATTTGCTGAAAAATATAGCAGAAATCTTAAAGTTTTAATACTCAATCCGCATTACACTAGAGCCATAAGGATTTAAGCAAGCTAAAAAAATTTTTAGGCATATTTTGATTTATAATAAAGAAACTATTTTTCTTATTGTTAGAATCGTCAAAAAATTATGCTTGACATAAAAATTTTTCCGTGCTAGCTTGTAAACCAAACACAAAAAGAAACACCCATTGCATTAAAGTTTAGGAGGAGTTACTGATGAAAATCGCATTTGATGTTGATGTCCTTGCAAAACAGATGAGCATTACCGACA
>CAVAVT010000077.1:0-6814 GCA_963592185.1 bacterium
TATGGCTTCCCAATGCCCATCCGGCGGCTCCCAGTCATGTGTCCGCCCTGATGAGTGGTGTTATGCTGAAGGTGGCTGTATATGGCTTCGGACGCTTTATGTTTCTGTTTTTCGACCTTAATGTGTTCGCCTACGGTCTGATAGTTATGGTTGTTGGACTGATATCCGCATTCCTGGGTGTGCTTTACGCTTCAATGGAAAAGGATATGAAGCGTATATTGGCATATTCTTCAGTGGAAAATATGGGAATCATTTTTGCAGCCTTTGGCTGTGGTATGATTCTTCAAGCAATGGGCCGTGGATATATGTCGTACATTGCTTTTACAGCGGTGCTGTTCCTCTGTCTCAGCCACAGTCTTATGAAATGCCTGCTGTTTATGAGCGCAGGAGCTGTGCTTCATGCAACAGGAACGAAAAATATTGAGAAATTGGGCGGACTAGCAAAGAAAATGCCCTGGACCGCATTTTTCACCCTTATTGGCTGCATGTCCCTTGCCTCCCTGCCATTGACCAGCGGATTCATTGGGGAGTGGATGGCTCTTCAGAGCGTTATGACAATGGCATGGCAGGCTGTGGCTCCTGAAATGCGTATACTGGTTATTTTCGCATTTATTTTGTTAGGCTTTACCGGGGCGCTGGCCCTTGGATGCTTTGTCCGTATGTACGGTGTGGCATTCCTTGGAAGGCGCAGGTCCACAGCGGTTTTAAAGGCTCATGAAATGCCTGTTTCCATGCGTATCGGCATGGGGATTCAAGCGCTGCTCATTGTTATCATCGGTATCGCACCGGGAGCTGTTGTTGAGCGGCTTCAGTACGTGGTGACCAGTAAGGACGGTCTGCCAATAGCCTTTGAATATGGCATTGTATGGAATGGCGGCGGAAATTTCGTCTACATGAGTCCAATAGCCATTGCATTGCTGGCACTTATACTTATTATTGTGCTTGGACTCCCACTTATGGGAAAGGGCGTATTTGTTTATAAGGACGTTACCTGGAACTGCGGAACCGTGCCAACACGCCGTCAGCAGTATACAGCTACCGGCTTTACAAAGCCGCTTAGAAGAGCTTTTGACTGGATTTTGAAGCCTCGCAGAGAGAGAGTATTCCTTCAGAAAGATCACGAATATTTCGGCCGCCGTGTGCAGTATAATCTCATGATTCCTGACAGATTCAGCGACAAGCTCTATCATCCTCTGGAGCATATCATGGTTAAGACCTCTGAATTTATGCGTGTTATCCAGCAGGGAAGTGTAAGGCTTTACATAGCCTATACAATGATTGCCATGGTTGTGGTGCTGATATGGGGGGTGATGTAAGTCATGGGAGAAAATATTAAAGTATTGACATATGTACTCACCACAGGAGTTTCGCAGGCTGTTATTCTGCTGGCATTGGCTCCGCTGGTTGCCGGAATTATCAATAAGACCAAGGCTGTTTTGCAGAAGCGCAGGGGAGCCAGCATTTTCCAGGAGTATTTTGACCTTTGGAAATGGTGGAGAAAGCCTGTTGTAATTACTAAGTACACTAGCTGGATTTTCATTGCGGCTCCGGTGGTTTATTTGGGAACAAGCATTATGGCAGCATTTATGGTTCCTGGATTTATATCTTTCCAATTATCCATAGGAGATGCCTTTGTATTTGTGTACATACTGGCTTTGGGTCGGTTCTTCATGACCCTGGCATCTCTGGATTCAGCCACAGCCTTTGGAGGTATGGGCGGCTCCCGTGAAATTTACGTTTCCGTGCTAGTGGAACCGGCTGTAATGCTTGCCATTCTCGTAAATGCAGGTCTTTATGGTTCTACAGCACTTCCCCAGATGGTGGTGGATTATGACGGGGTGTTCTTCACTGTTCCGGCGGTAATGACAAGTATTGCATTTTTCCTTGTAATGCTTGCGGAGAACAGCCGCCTGCCGGTGGACAATCCCGATACACATTTGGAGCTTACAATGATTCATGAGGGAATGACACTGGAATATTCCGGCAGACTTCTCACTATGATTCATTTGGGCAGCATGTTGAAAATTCTGGTTTTTCTGGTGATTTTCAGTGCCCTGTATCTGCCAATACCGCTGCCTATTCCGGTGAAAATCCTTATTGGAGCTGTGCTTATCGGCGTGGTGGAAATCCTGAACAACAAAATGAGACTCTTTAAGATTCGTGTCTACATGGGCGCTGCAATACTGCTTCTGGCACTGTCTGTTATTGCGAGGTAAGGGGGGAAGAAGATTTATGGAATATTTAGTGGTACTTCTGATTTTTGTTGTCTTCCTCCAGACCCGGGTTATGGATCTTAGTCGTTCCGTGTACTGCCTGGCATTCCAGTCTGGAATCATTGCCTGTGCATGTATCGTATCTGGTCTTGCTGCCGGGGATGATATTCATGCGATACTGACGGGAATTTTGACGCTGGCTATCAAGGTGGTATTTATCCCTGGTGCCATGATACGTCTCATAGGAAAAATCAAGGATCAGCGTGAAATCGTTTCAGATATCAATGTAAATTATTCTACACTGGCGGCTGCGGCCTTTCTGGTTTTAGGCTATATCATTGTGGACAGAATGATGCCCGGAGTAATAGGAAGAGACATTATTGCGGCAGCCATTCTGATGATAATGACAGGTCTTGCACTGATGGTTCTTAGAAAAAGAGCAATCATGCAGATGTGCGGCCTCATTACTCTGGAAAATGGAATATACCTGCTGGGCCTTTTGGTGACAGAAGGTCTGCCTCTGGTTGTAGAGCTGGGTGTATTTTTGGATGTACTCATTGCCGTTGTCGTGCTGGTTATACTGACTAACCGCATGAGCCTTTCCTTCATGACTACTGATACCACGGTCATGCGCAAGCTTAAGGGCTGAGTGAAGGTTTTCTGAAACTGAAAAGAAAGGAATTCCCGCAACATGGAATTTTCGAATATATATCTGATATATTTCATATTGGCAATGCCAATTATTTTCAGTGCGGTGGCTGCAACCAATATTTTGAGCCTTGCACTGCTCCATTGGGCGGACCGTATTACAGCCACAGCGGTATTCGCAGCGGTTGTAATGCTGTTGTCACAGTTTGATGTGAATACGCCCCTTCATTATGGTTACATTTACATGGATGCACTGAGCCTGTGGATGCTTCTGATAGTTTCCATCCTCTATATCGCCTTTGCCTGGACCAGCAAGGCATATTTGGAAAGAGATACAAATATCCGCTATGGATATCTGCACAGACTCACACATCTTGAGGGAAGATTTTATGCACTGTCCCATATTTTTGTATGGACAATGATGCTGGTGGTGCTGGTGGACAGCATGGGCCTCATGTGGGTAACTATTGAGGCAACAACTCTGGTATCCGCACTGCTGGTGGCATTTAAATTCACAGGAACCTCACTGGAGGCGGCATGGAAGTACGTCATGGTCTGCACCGTAGGTATCTGTCTTGCTCTGCTTGGAACAATCATTATCTACTACGCACAGCTTACAGCCCTTGGGCCAGGACTTCCCCTGGACTGGGAATATCTGGCAAAAAATGGTGCAATGCTGAATCCAGCACTGGCAAAGCTTGCATTCTGTTTCCTTTTTGTAGGATATGGCACAAAGGTTGGTCTTGCTCCAATGCATGCATGGCTTCCTGATGCACATTCCGAGGCTCCGGCCCTCACATCCGGTCTTCTTTCAGGTGCGCTGTGTATCTGTGCAATATATGTTCTACTTCGTGCAATCGTTATTTTAATGCCCTCTGTGGGAATAGATTTTATCAGCAGCATGTGTCTTGCCTTCGGTCTTTTGACTATTGCTCTTGCTGTGCCATTTGTGGTGGTTCAGCGTGATGTAAAGCGTATGTTGGCGTATTCCTCTATGGAGAACTTCGGCCTCATGGCTGCAGGCTTCGGCCTTTTCATTCCTCTGTCTGTACAGGCATCCCTGCTGCACATGATGAATCACGCAATGATAAAGTATGCATTGTTTTACACAGCCGGTACAATTATGGAAACCTATGCCACAAAGAATATGATGAGAATTCACGGAATGATGGTACAGGCACCTAAGACAGCGATGTTCTGGCTCATTGGTATAGTTGGAATACTTGGAATGCCTCCAATGGGTATTTTCTTCAGCAAGTTCTACATTATCTCAAGCTTCTTTGAGTCCATGCACCCGTTCCTTGGAATCCTTGCACTGGGACTTCTGGCTGGAATGCTTATAGGTATTCTCTATCATGCAATGCGTATGCTAGGTGGAACTCCTCACAGAAAGTCCGGAGGAGAGCTTATGGGACGTCTTGATGCGGCTGTATTGGTACTGCTTTTGCTGGGAAGCGGCATCATAAGCGGCTTTACCTATGAGATTCCGTATATTGGGGCCCTGCTGACGAAGGCGGCTTCAATTGTAATGGGAGGTGCGGCATAATGGAAAAAATGAATATTATTACCGTAGAGCCATCAGCGCTTAAAGGTACAGCAAATATTCTTTCAAAAAATCATACCCATCCCATGACAGCCATGTTTGGCCGTGATGAGACACAGAATCCTGAGGTAAAGGGCTATGCCATTTACTGCGTATTTGAGAATAAGGAAAAGGATCGGATGGACGCTGTAAAGGCTGTATTCGGTCCTGAGGATGAGCTGTCATATGAATCCCTCACTCCGCTTTTCCCTTCTGCTGCATGGTATGAGAGGGAAATAAAGGATATGTTTGGAATCATTCCTTTAGGTCATCCAGACCCCAGGCCTCTGGTGCTTCACGAAAGCTTCCCGGAGGGATTTTATCCCTTGAGAAAATCTATTCCTGTGGATGCAGAGGTTCACGGAAAAAGGGAAATTAAAATGAATACCGCAAAGGGCGAGGGCGTGTTCCAGGTAGGTGTCGGTCCTATCCATGCAGGTATTATAGAGCCGGGACATTTCCGTTTCAGTCAGGCTGGAGAGTCAATGCTGAATCTGGATGCAAAGCTCTTTTTCACTCACAGGGGTATTGAAAAGACTCTGGAGGGAAAGACTCCATGGGAGGCTCTGCCAATTGTGGAGCGCATATGCGGAGCCTGCAGCATTGCCAATACCTGGAGTTTCTGTCAGGCTGTTGAGCAGGTAGCTGGAGTGAATGTTCCTAGAAGGGCACAGATTATCCGTACACTTTTGGCCGAAATAGAGAGAATCACAAATCATGTGGGAGATATTGGAAATATCCCTGCTGGTGTTGGATTCAATCCGGCAATCAGCCTTGGAAGCCGTACAAAGGAATCTTTGATGAGGCTTCAGGAGCGTATCGCTGGAAATAGATTCCTTCGTGGAGTAATTGTTCCAGGCGGCGTATCTCAGGACATTACTCCGGAGCTTATAGCTGATATCAAGGAAACCCTTGAGGATGCGGAAATCAATGCAGAGGACATTAATACAATGTTTGCCGAGCAGTCAAATTTCCAGAACCGTATCCGTACCACCGGCATTATAAGAAAGAAAACAGCTATGGACCTTGCCATGGTGGGTGTGGGAGCACGTGCCAGCGGATTTGCCCATGACAGCCGTAAGGATTTTTCCTATGGCATATATCCGGAGCTTGATTTTGAGCTTGTTACTGAATCCGATGGTGATGTGGCTGCAAGAATCAGCATCCGTGTAAAAGAGCTTAGGGAGTCCTTCCAGATGGTGGAGCAGCTGCTTACACTTCTTGAGTCTGAGAATGATGGGAAACTTCGTGTGGCTGTTCCGGCAGCCAAGGGAGAGGGTATAGGCATATCCGAGTCCCCACGTGGAAGTGATGTTCATTACGTGGCGTTGGACAATGAAGGACGTATCGACAGAATTTTTGTCCGCAGCGCATCCTATTGTAACTGGCCTGCACTGCCAATAGCGGTGCAGGGTGATATCATCCCGGATTTTCCGCTTATAAACAAGAGCTTTGAGCTTTGTTATGCGTGCCTTGATCGTTGATAGGGGAGAGAAAAGTGTTTAAAGTATTCGAACGTTTATTTAATGACAAAATAGCAACCGAAGAGCTTTCCTTCAGCGGCAGCAAACGCTACAGAGGAAGGCTTGAGGGCAGCTCTGAAGAAACCTTTGAGGCCTGCAGAAAGGCTTGCCCCGTGGAGGCCTTTGGTGAGGATGGAAATATAGATTACCACCGCTGTATTTTTTGCGGCCGCTGTGTAGAGGCATGTGCAAAAGCTGGCGGAGACCTGCACCACACCAATGAGGATGTAATGCCGGTACTTGTGGAGACAGCTCAGACTGTTGCACAGGAAGCAATCAAGAGAAAGCTTGGAAGAAGTCTTCACGTAAGACATTTGGATGCTGGTTCCTGCAATGCCTGTGACTTTGAAATGGGAGCTATGTCAGGCCCCATGTATGACCTGCACAGCTATGGAATCCATGTGGATGCTTCTCCGAGACATGCGGACCTTCTCATGGTTACTGGAGTAGTGACAAGAAATCTTGAGCAGGCTCTCAGAATGTCCTATGATGCCATGACGGAGCCAAAGCTGGTAATGGCATGTGGCGCCTGTGCAGCCGGGGGAAATACCTATGGCTCAACTTATGCTGTAGTAGGGGCGGCAGACAAGGTGGTTCCTGTGGACATATACATCCCAGGCTGTCCTCCAAGACCTGCAGCAATGATTGCCGGACTTCTGGCAGCAGCAGATATGCTTTCTAAGAAACTTTAAAAAACTGGTTCGCTGACTCGAAAGGGCGGCGGACCTGTTTGTCTTTCTGAAAGGGGGATGTGACAAAATGATTTCACATTTTGTCACATCTCCATGTTTATTGATTGTATGCATGTATAAGTGTATACATGTATAAATTATTTTGGATTATTCAGA
>CAVAVT010000078.1:0-6719 GCA_963592185.1 bacterium
AAAAAGGGACTGCGACAACGTACAAATGTACGTTGCTCACAGTCCCATAAATATTTCTGTTAGCTATTATGCACTGTAATAATCGTAGTGATCATCCATATGTCCATCGAACTTCTTCCATCCCTTGTGCATGATAGTTGAGATAACACCGGAAAGAACGCTAAGCCCACATACGAACAGAACAAAGGCCAACATAACCATCAAAATTGCTGCCATGATCTGCACCCCCTTTAAACATAACTCCTCTTTATGTGTTCATTATAAACAATTATTAACCATATGTCTATAGTTATGCTTGCATAAATACAACTAATTGTTATACTTTTTTTACATTGGTTTTATATTATATCATAATTATTATATATGATTCTATTGTTGGCGATTTAGTCCTACATCTGTTACAATAGATATGTTACAATAATTGGAATATTAGAGAAAGTTACTATAACAATATAAAAGTAAGCGAGGACCGCATATGAATTTCAAAGCCATATGTAAATGGGGATTTCTTTTAGCTGCAATGCTGCTTGTTTTTGGCTGCGGCAGCAACACCGAAAACGAGAGCAAACATTTAGATAAGACAATTACCGTAGGCATTGATGCCTATCCCCCATTCAGCTACATTGACGAGAATGGAAAATCCACCGGTATCGATGCAGAGCTGGCCCGTGCAGCATTTGCCCGAATGGGTTATCAGGCAGAAATCGTGCGCATCAACTGGGAAGATAAGGACAGACTTTTGGAGAGCGGCGAGATTGACTGTATATGGAGCTGCTTTAGCATGAATGGCCGTGAAGACAAATATCTCTGGGCAGGGCCCTACATCCTGTCACGTCAGGCGGTTGCTGTAAATCCCAACAGTGAAATCTATCATTTAAAAGATATGGAAGGTAAAACAATAGCTGTACAGTCAACAACTAAGCCAGAAGGATATTTTATGAACCCCAAGGGAGATACTCCTCATGTGAAACAAGTATACAGCTTCTTTGACAGAGATTTGATTTATATTTCCCTAGCTAAAGGCTTTGTGGATGCTATCGGCGCACATGAGACAGTAATTGAGCAGTACATGAAGGATTACGATGCTAAATTCCGCATACTGGATGAGCCGATTATGGTGGCACGTGTAGGTGTGGCATTTTCACTGAATGATAAACGAGGCATTGCAGAGGAACTGCAGCAGGTCATCGATGATATGCGCAAGGATGGCACCACAGCAGATATTCTGAGCCACTATGTGAATAACCCACAGAAATATTTGGAGGGACTTGGCGTTGAGCAATAAATTTAAAAAAGCAATCCGTCAGGAGAGAATGCTCATCTATTTAATGGTTGTCATTTACGTATTTATTCTCATCGGTATATACCAATTCTCAACCCAGGCCGATTTGAACAGACTCCGTGCCGAAATGAGCGACACAGCGGATTATGTACATTCAGAATACATGATGTCTCAGAAATTCAACCACGTAACCATAATGCAGGGACTGGATCGAGTGCTGGATAAAAACCGTCATATTCAGGAGGACGCCCGGGCAGGAAAAGCAATCGATGATGCCTACCTAAAGAATATCACCGAGCATCTTCGTCTTACAGGTGCATTGGTACTGGATGCTAACGGCAACGTGCTGAACAGCTATCAGCAGGATGGACCGGAAACAGTGCAGCTGATAAACCATCTTCAAAACAAAGTCATTCTTGAGGTAGGTAAATATCCGCTAAAAGCCTATGCAGACCGCATTTATATGGATGACGGATCTTTCATTGACTTTGCCGCCGGCGGTTTTCCCGGAACCAGTCAGATTATCGTTACCTACTACCATACCGCATCCTACTATGCAGAATACTATGCCCTTGACCTGCAGCGCATCCTGTCTGGATTCCACACCCATTTAAATTCTCATGTGGTTATAGCCAGGGAAAATAAAATCATCGCTGTAAATGACAAAACCATTGCCGGTGCCCAGGAAAAATACGGTGCGGTAATCGCTTCATTAAAAAAGTTCTATGGCAGCGGCATAAAAAATAATGACCCAATTCGATTAAATGTTGGCGGAAAAAACTACTATGGCTTTATAAGCAATGGCCGTAACTACTACGTATACCAGTTTGTTCCAGAGGACAGGGTATTCAGTACCCGTACCTCCACCACCATTTACGCAGCTCTCGCTGGAATAATCCTGATGCTGCTCATTGTATGGGCACGCAGACGTGCCAACCATAAGGCACTCCTCATCAATCAGGAAAAAGAAGCAAAGTATCAGGCTAAACTGCTGGAAAAAGCAAAGGAAGCCGAAATTGCAAATCAGGCAAAGACTGACTTCCTGCGACGTATGAGCCATGATATCCGCACACCAATAAACGGCATCAGGGGCATAATCGAAATTGCCGGACACTACGAAAACGACATGGAGAAACAGGCGGAGTACCGCAATAAGGTATGGGAAACCTCTGGATACCTTTTGGAGCTGGTCAATGAAGTTCTTGAAATCAGCAAGCTGGAGTCCGGAAAAATTGTACTGGAAAATAAGCCTTTCAATCTGCGGAATCTTCTTCAGGATGTAGAACTTATTGTGGAGAAACAGGCTGAAAGCCGTCAGCTCTCCCTAACCTTTGTCAATGAATGCAAAAACGACTACTTCATCGGCAGTCCTCTCTATGTGAAACGTACACTGATGAATATCATCGGAAATGCAATCAAATATAATAAGGATGGCGGCGCTGTCAATATATCAGCACGTGAGGAGCTGGTGTCCGATACGGAAAGCCGCATTATCTTTACCTGTGCGGACACAGGCATTGGTATGAGTGAAGAATTCCAGAAGCACATGTTTGACCCCTTTTCCCAGGAGTCCTCAGATGCCCGTACATCCTACACCGGTACAGGCCTTGGTCTTGCCATTGCGAAAAAAGTAGTGGACAAGATGAACGGCTCGATTTCCTGTGAAAGTGCGACCGGAAAGGGAACAACCTTCACTATAACTCTACCATTGAAGCTGGATATTGCTGAAAAAGAAACAGAAATCTCCCAGCCAGAAGAAAGTATTCAGGATATGCATATCCTCCTTGTGGAAGATAATGAGCTAAACATGGAGATAGCTGATTTTCTCCTTATACAGAACGGCGCCCAGGTAACAAAGGCAATGAACGGCAAAGAGGCTGTAGACACCTTTGCTGAATCTGCGGAGGGCACCTTCGATGCCATTCTGATGGACGTAATGATGCCTGTTATGGATGGACTTGAAGCCTCCCGTACAATCCGCAGCATGGAGCGAAGTGATGCTAAGACCATCCCAATAATTGCCATGACCGCCAATGCCTTCGCTGAAGACCGTCAAAGTGTCATGGAGGCAGGCATGAATGAGCACCTCACCAAGCCTTTGGACTCCGCTCTGCTTATCTCCACCGTGGCAAAATTCGTTAAAAAATGATAAATTCAAGTTGCTGGTACTTTACTGCATATACTAATAGGAGGCGCTTTCATGAGCGATAATGAAAAAGCTATAGATTATATTGTCACCAAGGTTATTAACACTCCTGACAGCACGGAGTTTTTCGTTGTAGGTCATTCCACAGACAAAAAGAAGGCCGCAAGAATCGCAGCCAATGAATATAAAGCCTATAACTCCGAGGCTTCTGGAATGAATGTCACCATGATTGAGGAATATTTGTGGATGAAGGGAGAATATTCCTTTAGAAAGGATAAATCCAACCGTATCCAGCTTAACATCTGTGAGCTTGGAGAGGATGAGCTTCGTGAGAATCGTGAAAAGCCCGTTTTCCGCTGTATCAGCGCAGACGACATGCTGAGAGAAATTGCCTCCTCCCTTTCCGAAGGCAGAAGCCACGCCTCCCTCAACACCGACTTCTCATGCCCTGAAAAATAAGTAAATCATATTGACACAAAAACACCGCCTCCAGAGGTTAGATTTAATGTCTAACTCCTGAGGCGGTATTTTTTACTTAAACTCTTCGTTTTTAAAACAGCTGATTTTTTAGCTGAGTTTTTAAAGCATATTCCTGAGGAAGTTCTGGGTTCTTTCCTCCTGTGGATTGCCAAATACCTGCTCCGGCTCTCCTTCTTCCACAACGAAGCCGTCTGCCATGAACATTACGTGGCTGGCTACTTCCCTTGCAAAGGCCATTTCGTGAGTTACCACCACCATGGTCATTTTTTCCTCAGCAAGTTCTCTCATAGTTTTCAAAACCTCGCCGGTAAGCTCTGGATCCAATGCGGATGTAGGCTCATCAAAAAGCATTATATCCGGCTTCATGGTAAGTGCTCTGGCGATTGCAACACGTTGCTGCTGTCCGCCGGAAAGTCTTGAAGGATAGGCATCCTTTTTCTCCAAAAGACCAACCTTCCTAAGAAGCTCCTCAGCCTCTGGGATAACCTCTTCCTTCTTGCGGTTCTGCACATGCACCGGAGCCTCCAGAAGATTCTCCAATACTGTCATATGTGGGAAAAGGTTAAACTGCTGGAAAACCATGCCCATGGATGAAAGAAGCTCTCTGCACTCAGACTTTGTTGCATAAAGTGCCTCGCCATTGGCTCCAGTCTTTACCAGGAATTTGCCTTCAACCTCAATATTGCCCTTGTCGATGGTTTCCAGCATGTTGATGCAGCGAAGCAGTGTACTTTTACCGGAGCCGCTTGGACCGATGATTGCGGAAACCTCGCCACGGCGTACAGTGAAATCGATACCCTTCAGCACATCCTGGCTGCCAAAGCTCTTATGTATATCCGTCATGCGAAGCATGATATTTTTATCAACTATCATATTTTCCATAATGTGCCTCCAGCTTCTTGAATACCCATGTAAGAACCGCTGTCATTACCAAATAGAATACACCAGCTACTACGAAGGGAGTCATATCGAATTCCCTCTGTACAATGGTTCTTGCTACCCTCAGCAAATCGTTCATTGCCAGTATGTAGATAAGGGATGTATCCTTTACGAGATTTATGGTCTCGTTGCTCATTGGCGGCAGTACATTTCTTATCATCTGTGGAATTATGATTCTACGCATTGTCTGGCTGTAGGTCATGCCGAGAGTTTTTGCAGCCTCATACTGTCCACGGTTTATTGACTGTATTCCTGCACGGAAGATTTCTGCAAAATATGCACCATAATTCAAAATAAATGCAAAAAGTGCTGCTGCCACAGCTGGGAGCTTGATGCCTACAGCAGGAAGAGCAAAGTATACGAAAAGCAGCTGCAGCATAAGCGGGGTTCCACGCATAATCCAAATATAAAATTCCATTATCCAGCTAAGTGGCTTGAAGCCTGACATACGGGACAAAGCAACCAGCAGTCCCACTGGTACAGCTATAATAAATGTCATAAAAAATATCTGCAGGGTGAGCTGTGAGCCCTCAAGCATTAACAGCACTGTCCCCATTAACTTTTCCATAAGCGTTCTCCTTATCCTCAGCTAACCGAGATTCTTTAATATGTGAAAGTGGCAAAGTATTAACAAACTATATTGTACTTTATTTTGACGAAAAATGGAAGGTCTTAATGGATTAAACAAAGTAAGTGTATCTAAACAAAAAAGCTCCGAACAAAATGTCCGGAGCTTAACGTTGCTCTAAATTATTTCTTTGTAATATCCTTGCCGAACCACTTCTCGGAAATCTTTGCGGTGGTTCCATCCTTCTTCATCTCGTCCAATACCTTCTGAACATCGTTGCGAAGCTCGGTATCATCAAGACGGAAGCCAATGCCGAAGGTGCTTACAGGTCCTACAGCTACATCAACAGCCTCAAGCTTTTCAGGATGCTTCTGGATGTAGTAGCGGCCAGTAATCTCATCAGCAATAATTGCATCAAGACGACCCTGCTCAAGGTCCATGAAAGCGGTGAGGTAATCACCATAGGTCTTTACTTCCTTCATGCTGGACTTGAATTCCTTGTTGCTCTCAAGATATTCCTCAGCGGTGCTTGCGCTCTGTGTACCTACAACCTTGCCTGCCAGGTCCTTCTCACCTGCAATACCAGTGGTACCCTTGCGAACGAAGATAATCTGACGGTTATCCATGTACGGATCGCTGAACAGCATGTTTTCCTTGCGCTTCTCGGTGATATCAAGACCGTTCCAGAGAACATCAACACGGCCGCTCTTCAGCTCTGCCTCTTTGCTGCCCCAGTCGATGCCCTTGAATTCAACCTCACGACCGAGACGCTTGGAAGCTTCTTTAGCCAAATCGATATCGAATCCAACGATTTCGTTATTTTCATCTCTAAATCCCATAGGAGGATAATTGTCATCCAGTCCAACTACAATCTTCTTTGCTGAGCTGCTTCCGGAACCAGAGCTTTTAGCCTGGTCGCTTCCACATCCGCCCATCAGTGTTGCAGCAAACAACGCAGCAAGGCCTGCTGCGGCAAGTCTCTTCAAATTCATTTTTGATTCCCCCAAACCATTTTCAGTTTTAAAACCCCATGTGTACCCGTGGGGCTCCAGTCTTGGAAATTTTCAAAAACTCCATAGCTGGATTATAAGTTAGTTGGGGAAAATGCGAAACCGTTAAAAAACCGCTTTTGGGATTATTATAGGAAAATGTAACAACCTAGCATTTATTTTCTTCATTTTTCTCCATTATGCTAATTTTATCAGTCTAAAGTCCGATTTTATAACGAGGAAAAAGATGTCCCCCATCCTCTGAATAATCCAAAATAATTTATACATGTATACACTTATACATGCATACAATCA
>CAVAVT010000079.1:0-6671 GCA_963592185.1 bacterium
TCTCCCTGCATGGGGTGTTTTTAGTTTAAACATGAAAAATCAGCCGCATGTTTTTGCACACGGCTGATTTTTTCATCCGGGATTTATTGTCCAGGATTTAGGGTCCTCGATTTGTAGTCCAGGATTTACTGTCCGGGATTTTTAGTCCTAGATTTATAGTCTGGGATTTGCTGTCCTAGATTTGTAGTCTGGGATTTATAGTCCTAGAATTACTTTTCTTCCTTGATTGCATCCGGACCAGATACGCCGGTACGGATACGTACAGCATTGTCCAACTTCTGAACAAAGATTTTTCCATCACCGTAATGACCGGTGCGGAGAACCTTCTGTGCTGTTTCAAGAACTAAGTCAACAGGAACTTCGCATACAACAGTTTCAATCTTTACCTTAGGAACCAGGTTGATGCTGTACTCACGTCCGCGGTAAACCTCAACATGTCCCTTCTGAAGTCCGCAGCCATATACCTGGCTGACAGTCATGCCCATAACACCGATTTTGTTGAGAGCGTCCTTAAGCTCATCAAGCTTGTCAGTTCTGGTGATTATTTCGATTTTAGTAATCTCATCCATTTACTTCGCCTCCGAATCTGTAGATGCTGTCATTGCGGAAAGGCTGTCGCCTCCGAAAATAGGATTACCTGCGGTGAAGCTCTGCTCGTAAGCACGCTCACCATGCTCACCAAGGTCAAGACCGGAAATCTCCTCATGTACATCTGCACGGAGAGTCATGAAGCAGCCGATAATCTTAACGAGGATAAAGGAACCAACTACTGCCAATGCATAAGCAACAGCAATGGAGATAATCTCTGCAACCAGAAGGTCGCTGCTGCCGAAGAACAAACCATCTGCGCCGTCAGGATTTACTGCGGTTGTAGCCCAAAGACCGGTTGCAATAGCGCCCCAGGTACCACCGATACCATGTACGCCGAATGCATCAAGAGCATCATCATAACCAAGCTTGGACTTGAGGAAAGCTACAGCGAAGTAGCACACAGCACCACCAACGAGACCAATGATTACTGAAGGCATAGGCTCAACAAAACCTGCTGCCGGGGTAATTGCAACGAGACCAGCTACACAGCCAGATGCTGCACCGAGGATTGTCGGCTTGCCGCTGATAACCCACTCAAGAACTACCCATGAAACAGTTGCTGCTGCAGCTGCTGCCTGAGTTACTACGAAAGCATTTGCTGCGAGAGCATTAGCACCGAGAGCACTGCCGGCATTGAAGCCGAACCATCCAAACCAGAGAAGAGTTGCACCAAGAACAATCATAGGAACATTGTGAGGAATCATTGGGGTATGTCCATAACCATGGCGCTTGCCAAGAAGTATGCAGACAGTAAGACCGGATACACCGGAGAGAATATGAATTACAAGACCGCCTGCGAAGTCAAGAGCACCGAGCTGTGCAAGGAAGCCGCCGCCCCAAACCCAGTGTGCCATGGGGTTGTAGATGAAAATAGCCCAAAGAAGAATGAATACTACGAAAGGAGCAAATCTCATTCTTTCAGCGAATGCACCAGTGATAAGTGCAGGAGTGATAACAGCGAACATGCACTGGAATGCAACGAATGCAAGCTCTGGAATAGTACCGTTTTCAAGTATGTTCAGACCAACACCAGCAAGACCAATCTTGTCCAGGCTGCCGATGAATCCATTGATATCAGTACCAAAGGTCATTGTGTAACCGATGAGCACCCACTCAACAGAAATCATTGCAACGATGAAGAAGCTGTGCATTATCGTGGTGAGTACGTTCTTGCTGCGAACCATACCGCCATAGAAGAATGCAAGACCAGGGGTCATGATGAATACCAATGCGGCACTGATAAGTACCCAGGCTGTATCGCCTGTGTCGATTTCAGCCGGAGCTCCGGCTTCTGCAGCGAAGGCTGCAGGCATTGCCAGCAGCATGGCCAGCAAAGCAAAGCAGATAATCGATAATTTCTTTCTCATTTTACTCCATCCCTTCCATGATAGCAACAAGGCGCCTTTTTCCCGTGGTAAATTTTACGGAAAAAAGACGCCTTTGTCTCCAAATATAAATACCTATAAGTACATACCCATCAGATAAGACTACTGAATAATAGAAAAACCCCACAGAGCCTTCATGGTCTGTGGGGCTTCATTGCCCGTATGTCTTTCTGATGGGTCTTATTATAAACATAAGAAAACCCGTTGTCAACGCATTTTGTTATGTATTCAAGAATACACAGACACACTGTAAAAATCCGTTATGTATTGTTTACATACGGGAAAGTATTGTACGGGCCACATACACACCGCTGGCTCCGGCCTGTGACAATCCTCTTGTTACTCCTGCGCCGTCTCCTGTAGCAAAGATATTCTTAAAGCCTGTTTCCAGCTCATTGCTGAGAACAACACGGGAGCTGTAGAACTTCACCTCAACGCCGTACAGCAGGGTGTCGTCGTTGGTCATGCCGGGGGCAACATTATTGAGTGCCTGAATCATTTCTATAATATTATCCACATGACGCTTCGGCAGCACCAGTGACAAATCTCCAGGAGTTGCCTCCAAAGTAGGCTTCATAAAGCTTTTTGCCATGCGGTCTTTATTGCTGCGGTGTCCCTTCATCAGGTCTCCGAAGCGCTGTACGATGATGCCGCCACCCAACATATTTGCAAAGGATGCAATGCTCTTGCCGTACTGGGTTGGCTCCTTAAATGGCTCGGTGAAACGGTTGCTTACCAAAAGGGCGAAGTTGGTATTGCGGCTCTGCAGCTTTGGATCGCTGTAGGAATGTCCATTAACTGTAATGATTCCATCGGTGTTTTCCATTACAACGTGGCCATGGGGATTCATGCAGAAAGTTCTTACAAAATCACCATATTTCTTAGTGCGGTATACCAGCTTTGCTTCATATACCTGGCTTGTAATATGGTTCCATACCTCATCGGGAACCTCCACACGGACACCAACATCTACACGGTTGTTTTCCTGCTCAAGTCCTAGGCGCTGGCATTCGTTGGAAAACCATTCTGCACCGGCACGGCCAGGGGCTACAACCAGATATTCCGCCCTGATTTCATCTCCGTTTTCAGTAATGATACCATTGTCTCCATTGCCATCAGACTCAATGGTTTTTACCGGACAGTTGAATCTAAAATCAACCTTGTCCTTCAAATACTCGTAGGTGTTCTGAAGCATTTTCAAGTTGTTCTCAGTACCAAGATGCCTTACGCTTGCCTCAAGCAGATGGATGTCGTGCTCCAGCGCCAGACGGCCTATATCGGAGCCTTTTGTGGTAAACACCTGTGAAGGCGCTCCATGCTTCATATTGATATCATCTACATACTGAATGAGGTCCATTACCTGGTCATCGCTGATATATTCGTTCAGCCATCCGCCGAACTGAGTAGTGAAGTTGTACTTTCCATCGGAAAAAGCTCCGGCACCGCCGAAACCTCTCATTATGCTGCAGGGCTTGCAGCGAATGCAGGTTTTTACCTTGCCTGTGGAAATTGGACATGCACGATGATAAATATCACTTCCGCTTTCCAAAACAATAACACTGATGCCCGGACGTTTTTCCACCAGCTCATATGCTGCGAATACTCCGGCAGGTCCTGCCCCTACAATTGCTACATCATAATGTGTCATTTACGTATCCTCCCCGATTTTTACACACACGAAAAGAGCGCAGCCAGTGTCTTTCACCCCGTCTGCGTTCAAAACCTTTGGTATTATAAACCTTTAATTTCCGAAATGCAAACATTTTTTGTATACATGAGCGGTCTAAATATAAAAAAGTTGCATATATACTATATCTCATTTTATAATTAGCATTGTGACTATAACATGAAAGAGGGTTTCTATTGTGGATACGAATACAGCCATCATTCTAGCTTTCGTGGTTTACCTGGGCCTGATGATGATGATAGGTGTATATTACTACCGCCGGACTCGCAATATGTCCGACTATATTCTTGGCAACCGAAAACTTGGTGCATGGGTAACATCCATGAGTGCCGAGGCTTCCGACATGAGCGGATGGATGCTTATGGGCCTGCCGGGCTTTGCATATCTTGCCGGTCTAAACGCCGGATGGATTGCTCTAGGTCTTGCCCTTGGAACCTATGCCAACTGGAAATTTATTGCAGCAAGACTTAGAAAATACACTGAGCTTGCCAATAATTCCCTTACACTGCCGGATTTTTTGCAGAATCGCTTCAATGACAAAAGCAATCTTCTCCGCATCATTCCGGCTGTATTTATCCTGATATTCTTTATTATCTATACATCCTCCGGATTTGTGGCTGGTGGAAAACTTTTTGAAACAATTTTCCATCTACCCTATGAAACAGCACTGCTCATCGGTGCATTTGTGGTGGTATTCTACACCCTCACCGGCGGATTTCTGGCTGTTTGCTGGACTGACTTCATTCAGGGCATGATGATGTTCTTTGCAATAGTAATGATTCCAGTTGTGGCATCCTTCACCCTTGGAGGTCCCATTACCACAGCTGAAGCAATTTACACCGTAAATCCTACCTTTTTTAATCCTTTTGTGAAGCCGGACGGTTCCTTTACTGGATTTATCGAGCTTGCCTCCCTTATTGGCTGGGGCCTTGGATATTTCGGACAGCCCCACATTCTGGTGCGCTTTATGGCTATCAAAAATTCAAAAAGCCTTGTACAGGCACGACACATCGCAATGACCTGGGTTGTTATTTCCCTGGCTGCAGCGGTTATCGTAGGTATGGTTGGCAAGGTATATCTCACCACTTCATTGGATGGCACAAACACAGAAACAGTATTCCTGGTAATGACTGAACAGCTCCTTAGTCCCTTCTTTGCAGGACTGGTTCTCTCAGCTGTGCTGGCTGCTATCATGAGTACCTCCTCCGCCCAGCTTCTTGTGGCTGCATCAGCCTTTTCACAGGATTTCTACAGAGCACTTCTTCATAAATCCGCATCTGAAAAGGAACTGGTATGGGTAAGCCGCATTTCCGTGCTGGTGATTGCCGGTATGGCTATTATGCTGGCTATGAACCCCAACAGCCTGATTCTGGACATTGTGGCATATGCCTGGGCTGGCTTCGGCGCTGCCTTTGGTCCTGCCCTTCTCTGCGCACTGTTCTGGAGAAGAGCTACCAGAAACGGTATTCTTGCCGGTATCATTGTTGGCGGTGTAACAGTTCTCGTATGGAAACAGCTTGCCCTCTTCGGACTGTATGAAATCATCCCCGGATTCCTCTTCTCCCTGATTGCCATTTATGTGGTAAGCAAGCTTGACAAGGAACCTGCCAAGGAAATCACTGATATATTCGATTCTGTAAACAATAGCGAAATTTAAACGCTAAATAACGGAGGAATGCTCCTGTATTCTGAGTAATATCTCAGACAGAGCATTCCTCTTTTTTATGCGAAAAATTCACTTGACATAAAGTTTACTCCAGGTGATAGCATAAAAAAATAGTTCTATATCACACTGAGAGGATGATTTTTATGAGTAAGAATATTACACGCCGTAATTTCATAAAGGTGGCTGGCACTGCAGCCGCTGCCGCCGCAGTACTTCCAGAAATAGCTGGTTTTTCCTCCATTAAAGGCGAATCTGCCGCAAAAGCAGAACCGCCGGTCCCCGGTACTGGCGGAGATACCTACATTCCCTATAGCAAACGACAGGGCGGAGAATCCGTTGTGTACTTTACCCGTGACCTTTCCCCAGCTGGCCTCATTAAGCTTTATGATAAAATTGGCATGAATCTTGATGGCAAAATCGCTGTAAAGCTCCACACCGGCGAGCAGCATGGTCCAAATATTATTCCAGCCCCCTGGGTAAAGCAGCTTATGGATGCAAAAATCAATGGCGGAACAATTGTTGAAACCAATACCTATTACGAAGGGGACCGTGATACTACAGAGAAGCATCTGGAAACCTTGAAGGTAAACGGCTGGACCTTTGCCCCTGTAGATATTATGGATGCTGAGGGAACCACCATGCTGCCTGTAAAGGATGGCAAGTGGTTCAAGGAAATGTCTGTTGGAAAAGACCTGATAAATTATGATTCTCTGCTTGTGCTCACGCATTTCAAGGGACATACCATGGGCGGATTTGGCGGCTCCAATAAGAATATCGGCATTGGATGTGCAGATGGCAAAATTGGAAAGAAAATGATTCACCGTGCGGAAAGCAATGAGCAATGGGGCATTACTAATGAACGTTTCATGGAACATTTCACCGAATGCTCAAAGTCTGTTGTGGATTACTTTAAAAATAATATTTCTTTTATAAATGTTATGAGAAATATGTCTGTTTCCTGCGACTGCGAAGGACGCGCTGCCGCTCCTGTTGTAACTCCAAATGTAGGCATTCTGGCTTCCACTGATATTCTTGCCATCGACCAGGCATCTGTGGATCTTATTTATGCAATGCCTGAGCATTTCCATCATGATTTTGTTGAGCGTATGACCAGCCGTCATGGACTTCGCCAGCTCACTTATATGAAGGAGATGGGGATGGGTAATGACAGGTATGTGCTGCTGGATTGCGATAATGGGGATAAAGTCATTTCGGTGGATGAGGCAGTAAAGCATGTAGAGGCGTTTAAGGGCTAGATATTAGCATAATCCGTCTAAAATTATAACGCCATTGCTTTATTTTATCGAAAAAAGTTTTGCATCACCTATTGAAAATGATTTTC
>CAVAVT010000080.1:0-6659 GCA_963592185.1 bacterium
TCGTAAATATATCCCTCACGAACGCCGGAATCGCTGTAGTGGATTTTTTCCACGCCAAAACGCTTTGCAATCTCGTCAGCAACAATCATTCCTGGGACGATTGTGTGAAGTCTCTCTGGAACGGTACGCATGAGAAAAACAGCCTTGTCCTGGGTGATGTCCTCGCCGCAGCAGAAGTCCCCAATCATCTTTGAAAGCTCCGCCGCCTCCATGACTGTGTTGGACTTTTTCAGCCCATGATACGCATTGTAAAGTGCCATGGCTCCCTTGAAGCTGCCGCCTATACCGCAGATTTCGGAGCTTTTGATATCCCCATATTCCTCGGCCCATTCATCAAGCTGTTCCCGTGCCTCAGCGGCGATTTTTTCGCCCTCTTCAGCGGTGGGAAGAATGCCCTTAACGTACTTTGTGTGGAAATAAAGCGAGCCCATAAGGAGGCTTGCCTTGCTCTGAATCTTGTTGTCGGCGTATACCACCAGCTCAGTGCTTGCGCCGCCAATATCCACCAGGAGGCCGTCAGTATTTGGCAGGCTGTGGGTAGCTCCGATGAAGTCAAACTCCGCCTCCTGCTCGCCGCTGATAACCAGCACATCTATGCCTGAACGCTCCACAATCTGGCTTACAGCCTCCTTGCTGTTTTTTGCGTTGCGGAGGGCCGCTGTGGTGAAGGCGCTGACATTTTCTATATGGAAGCTTCTCAAAAATGCATTATATTCATCCAGTACCTCGCAAAGCTTGTCGATGCCCTGCTGCTGCATTACTCCGTCCTTCAGATATGCGGCCAGTCCCACCATATGCTTTTTCTTCATAAGCATGTCCACGGAGCCGTCCTTTATCTCGTATACGGCCATTCTCACGGTGTTAGAACCGATATCTATAATTGCATGTATCATGAGAAAACCTCCTCTTTTTCCTGCTTAAAACTCCGTATATTCTATACCAAATATAAACGCCAGTAAATAAATTTTTTATTAAAATTTTTATTGATTTGGCTTGAAAAATTCGGATAAATATTGTATTATAACTGTGGGGAGACTATTGTTTCGGCAATAGTTTGGTAGAAGGTATAGAGGCGGCAATAGCGGGGGCGTTCGGTAGCTCCCGCTATTGTATTTTCTGGGAAAATTTCAGTTTCCTATGTGATTTTTTATTAATAAATTAAAAACAGCCACAGTTGTCTCAGTACCCATGCTGGACACATAAATAAGAGCCTCCGTAGTGCCATTTTTCGGTACTACGGAGGCTCTTGTTTTATCTATTTACAACGCCATTTACTTATCTGCAGATGGATTTGGCATACCTGGAATAATCGGAGTGTCATTAGAATTTTGCATCCCTGTGTTTAATATCTTCCCATCTGGAGTCACTATGATAGGTGGCAGGATAATACAACCTCCAGATACCTTCTCCATCTCATCCATATTCATTGAATTTTTCTTGTCCATTGTAATCGCACCTTTCTATATTCATTCATCTTCAAATACTTTGTGAATTTGCGTTCTTGAATCTTATACGCAAAAACAAAGGATGTATTACACAATTCAATTTTTATCCTTCAGCAATTGGGCAAACTTTCTATAACGAGGGAAAATAATTTTATCATTTTGCCCAATATTGTTATTTTTAATTATATCGTGGCTGCTAATAAAATACACCTATTTTTGTAATATTCCTTTCCATCCTGCATATAATATTTAAATAGAGAATAAAGGGAGTGATGGTCATGACAGCCATGGATAAAAAGCTTCAGATTGATGAGCTGGAAAAAGTAACCGGCGGCGTACAGGCTGCAGCAGCACAGCCAGAAGTAACAAATGATGGCACGGTTGAAACCCCACAGCAAAAAAAGGGTCCAAAGATTCACATTCCAAAGCCACAAAATTAATTTAGATATTTACTCAAAATAGTCTTGAATCTCCATAAAAAATCTCCTCCGCTAGGCACACGCCCTGCGGAGGAGATTTTTTCATTCGGCGGAGCAGTCGGAGTATTTAGCCATCCGCTCTTTTACGATAGCCAGCTGTTCTTCGTAATCCGGAAAATAAGCTGGCAGCATGAGGAAATCCCGTATGTTCATATGAGTTATTCCATCACGGCTCATGTCAAATTCATCAAGGGAAAGGACGTATTTGGGATAATTATCCTGAATATTTCTGTACACGCCAAATTCTCGCTCAATGGTTTCCGGCGAAGCCAGAAGATAGGCAACCTGAACATAAATCCGATTTGACTTCCATTCTGCAATGAAATCTATTTCCTTGTCACCGGCTTTTCCTATTTTTACATCATAGCCCCTACGTTTCAGCTCAAGAAAAACTATATTTTCCAAGATTAAATTTATGTCACGCATATTTCCGCCTATAACAGCTTCCCGTATCCCATGGTCCGCAAGATAATATTTTTCCTGCACACTTAAAATTTTCTTTCCCACAAGATCCTGACGCTTTACCGGGTAAAAAAGATACGCCTCGCAGCCTGCGTGGAGATAGTTCAGTACCGTTTCCGGGGCAACTTTTCGGCCTTCATTCTTTAAATACTTTGATATGGTTGTAGCAGAAAATGTATTTCCAATATTAGATGTGACATAGTTCAAAATCCGCTCCAGCAAATCCACATCCCGAAGCTGCTTTCTGCGGATTATGTCCTTCAATTCCACCGCATTATAAAGGTCCCTAAGGTACTGCCTCACAGGTCCTTCCTGATACTGCAGGTTCCAAAGATAGGGCATTCCCCCGTACAGTACATATTTTTTAAAACATTCCTCAATGGAAATATTCTTATCGCTCTCACGAAGCTGTTCCATGAACTCGCAAAAAGAAAATGGATACATGGTAAACTCCACATATCTTCCGGCAAGATATGTGGCAAGTTCCCCAGAAAGAAGCTTGGAATTGGAGCCTGTAATATATATATCACAGTCCAAATCTGCTCTAAAGGAATTAATCGCCCTTTCCCATTCCCTTACTTCCTGAATCTCATCGAAAAAAAGGTATATCCGTCCAGTTAGGGCTGCGGATTTTTCCATCACGTCCTTATACAAGGCTTCAGCGGTGCGAAGTCCGGCAAGTGACATGGACTCAAAATTATACATTAATACATTCTGGGGAGATATTCCATTTTTCATAAGCTCCTGCCGTATAATACTTAGCATTACGGATTTTCCAGAACGGCGAATTCCTGTAATTACCTTGATTAAATCCTTATTCATAAATGGACGTATTTTTGATAAGTATACTTCTCTTACTATCATAAAATCACCCTTTTTATCAAGTATAACTGACAAAAACCTATTTTATCCTAATTTTATCAGTTATAACTGACAAAAACAATATTTTGATTCAAGAAGTGTCACAACTTGTCAAATATTTGCTTTTTATGATAATTGATACATTCAACATAAGCTTAGAATATGTTAAAATAAGGAAAATCGGTTATTTTTTCTTAAAGGTGGTATTTCTGATGCTTAAAAAGATTTATGCATTAGTTGGTCCGCACGGATGCGGCAAATCAGATATTATTGAAAAGCTAATGGAGCTTGGGATAAATTACATTCCTACTTACACCACTAGGAAGCCCGAAAAGGACGATAAAGGTCATAACCTGTATAAATTCATCACAAAGTCCACATTTTTCTCCAGTGAATGGGTTATAAAGGTCACTTACAAGGGCGAATATTATGGAATAAAAAAGGACGATATACTGAATTCCCTTAACAAGCACGGCGTAAGTGTCATGCTCATTGATTCAAACGGTATCAAGCAGGTTTCAAAGCTCCTCCGTGGAAGGCTGGAATCCATATACATCATGATTGACTATGTGTCTCTGGTGGACAATCTTCTTCATATGGGATATAAGAACGATGCCATTAAGTATCACTTGGAGTATGCGGAAAACAACGGCGAATTCAACACGTGGAAAAATGCTACCCATGTGGTGAAATATACCACAAACAGTGAACAGGTAATGGAACAGATTCTGGCTATTATGGGCTTCATGTCCATGTCTCCGCAGAAAATGGCTGAAAAGAAATAAGCACAATTAAATATGACTCAAAAATGTCCGTCAAGGCTTATAAATTATGGCTTTGATGGACATTTTTTTGTGAAAATGATATAATAAATTGTTGAATTATCTACTATATTATATAATCCCAGTTCAGGCTGAAAGGATAGATTTTCAGCTGAAAAGGATATGAGGTGAGATTGTGGATTTTGGTGAAGGCAAGATAATTCCGGTTAATCTCGAAAATGAGATGAAAACGGCATATATCGATTACGCCATGAGTGTAATCGTTGCACGTGCCTTGCCGGATGTACGAGACGGCTTGAAACCTGTACACCGCCGCATACTTTATGCGATGCAGGAAGCAGGCATGGGCTCCAGCAAGCCCTACAAGAAATCATCCCGTATTGTCGGTGAAGTACTTGGTAAATATCATCCCCACGGCGACAGCTCCGTATACGATGCAATCGTCCGTATGGCGCAGAGTTTCTCCATGCGCTATCTTCTGGTGGATGGACATGGAAACTTTGGTTCGGTGGACGGCGACCCTGCTGCAGCAATGCGTTACACAGAGGCCCGCATGTCAAAAATCGCCGAGCTTATGCTTCAGGACATTGACAAAGAAACAGTTGATTTCGTTCCAAACTATGATGAGTCATTGCAGGAACCAGCTGTTCTTCCAGCGAAGTTCCCCCAGCTTTTGGTAAACGGAACCTCCGGTATCGCTGTCGGCATGGCTACCAACATACCTCCCCACAACATTAACGAGGTAATAGACGGTACGCTGATGCTCATAAAGAACCCGGATACCACCATTGACGAGCTTATGAAGGTCATCAAGGGACCGGACTTCCCGACAGCAGGACTTATCCTTGGCACAGAGGGAATCCGCCAGGCCTACACCACAGGCCGTGGTATCATCAAGATGCGTGCACAGGCGCACATCGAGACTCTTTCCAACGGCAAGCCCCGTATTATAGTTACAGAGCTTCCTTATCAGGTAAACAAGGCAAAGCTTGTTGAAAAAATTGCTGAACTGGTTCGTGACAAGACCATTGAGGGCATTACCGACCTCCGTGACGAGTCCGACCGTACAGGAATGCGTGTAGTAATCGACCTTCGCAGAGATGCGAATGCACAGGTTACTCTGAACCAGCTTTACAAGCACACACCTCTTCAGGACAGCTTCGGCGTAATCATGCTTGCCCTTGTGGACGGTATGCCCCGTGTACTAAACCTGAAGGAAGTGCTTGGATACTATATCAAGCATCAGGAAGATGTTATCACCCGGAGAACCAAGTACGAGCTTGATAAGGCTGAGGCAAGAGCTCATATTCTGGAAGGTCTGACCATTGCACTGGATCATCTGGATGCTGTTATTACCACCATCAGAGAGAGCCGTACAGCGGAGATTGCCCGTACAGCATTGATGGAGGGCTTCAGCCTTACAGAAAAACAGGCACAGGCTATCTTAGACCTCCGCCTCCAGCGTCTCACTGGTCTTGAGCGTGAAAAGATTGAAGAGGAATACCAGGAAGTATTGAAAAATATCGAATGGTTGAAATCCGTATTGGCTGACGAAGGCAAAATCCGCCAGATTATCTGCGATGAGCTTACAGCTGTTAAGGAAAAATTCGGTGACGAACGCCGCACCCGTATCACCATTGATGTATCCGAAATGAATATGGAGGATCTCATTGCTGAGGAGGATGTGGTGGTAACTCTTACCCACAACGGCTACATCAAGCGTATGCCGATTGATACCTACCGCAATCAGAAAAGAGGCGGCAGAGGGGTTACTGGTATGGGCACAAAGGAAACAGATTTTGTGGAAAATATGCTCATAACCACCACCCACAATACAATTCTCTTCTTTACAAACCGTGGCCGTGTGTACAATCTCAAGGCATACGAAGTGCCTGAATCCGGCCGTCAGGCAAAGGGTACAGCCATCATTAATCTCCTGCAGCTTGAGGGTGGCGAGATTATCACAGCTGTTATCCCGGTTAAGGAATTTAAGCCAGAGGCATTCCTTTTCATGGCTACAAAGAACGGTATCGTAAAGAAGACCCAGCTTTCTGAGTACAGCAACATCCGCAAGGGCGGCCTCATTGCCATTAACCTTGATGAAAATGACGAGCTTATCGGTGTAAAATTCACCAATGGCAACCGTTATATGATTCTTGGAACAAAGCAGGGCATGGCAATTGCCTTTGACGAGGATGATGTACGCTGCATGGGACGTGCTGCAAGGGGCGTTCACGGCATAAGGCTCAGCGAGGGTGACGAGGTCATCGGCATGGATGTTCTCCGCCGTGACGAAGAGGTTCTCACCGTAACCGCTGAGGGCTTCGGCAAGCGCACCTCCGTAAGCGAGTACCGTACCCAGACCCGTGGCGGCAAGGGTATCATCAACATGAAGGTTACTCCAAAGACCGGCGAGGTTATCGGACTGAAGGTTGTCCATCAGGGACAGGAGCTTATGCTCATTACCACCGAAGGTATCGTAATCCGCATGGATGTTGATGACATTTCTGTAATCAGCCGCAACACCCAGGGCGTAATGCTCATTAAGACCGATTCCGGCGACAAGGTGGCATCCCTTGCAACCATGGAGCAGAAATCCTAAGCTAAATATTAAGAGTTCTAAACTCAAA
>CAVAVT010000081.1:0-6605 GCA_963592185.1 bacterium
TTTTTCCATAGCAAAATCTTGCCAATTTCATTTAACCTTCCATAGCCTGCTGACGGAGTCTTGCGATTCGGTCAGCGGTGCTGGGGTGGGTGCTGAAAAGGCTTGTAATACTGCTGCCAATACCCTTTAAGGGGTTGATAATAAACATGTGGGCTGTGGCATTGGTAGCGTGAGCCATTGGTCTTGCATGGGTTGCGTAGTAATCAATCTTTTCCAGGGCTGAAGCCAGGTAGAGGGGATTTCCGCAAATCTCGCCGCCGGACTTGTCCGCATCATACTCTCTGGAACGGGATATCGCCATCTGGATAATGGCCGCCGCTATCGGAGCAATGATTGCTGTGGCAAGAAGTCCTATGATTCCGCCCCTGTCCTCATCGCTTCGTCCTCCGCCGAACATTCCTGCCCACTGGGCAATGTATGCAATGGTAGAAATTGCGCCAGCCATGGAGGCTGCGATGGTGGAAATAAGGATGTCTCTGTGCTTTACATGGGAAAGCTCATGGGCGATAACGCCGCTAAGCTCGTTGTAGTCAAGCACACGCATGATTCCGGTGGTAACAGCTACTGCTGCATGGTCCGGGCTTCGTCCTGTTGCAAAGGCGTTTGGCACATCACTGTCGATGATGCATACCTTTGGCATGGGGATGTCAGCACGCTCGGCAAGGGTCTGTACCATGCCGTAGAGCTGGGGAGCTTCCTGGTAGGTGACTTCCTGTGCGTTGTAGGATTTCAGCACGATGGAGTCGCTGAACCAGTATGAGAAAAAGTTCATACCGATGGATATTATGAGCATGAATGCAGCTCCGTGGGATCCGCCCACAGCTCCTCCGGCGGCAACTAGGATGCCGGTAAGGAGTGCCATCAGTATGGTTGTTTTGAGCATGTTCATACATATTCCTCCTAATAGAAGTATCCAAACTTTATACATACATATATCTTAACATAAAAAGTCAAAAAGTCAATGTTTCAATTTTTAGCTATATCACCGAACAGAATCCTCATATAGTCTCTACGTGCGTATAAAACACGGTCGATATAAATATCTTCATCTTTAACTCGATAAAAACTTATATAATTACCGCTTATTATGAAGCGATAATCGCTTTCTATATCCGCAACTGAGGATAGGGGAGCGCCTGCTTTTGAATATTCCTGAAGGACTCGAAGGCTTTTTAGGATTTTTGATACTGTTTCTATTGCTGCAGATGGATTGAGAAGTTCTTCTTCAATGTAAGCTTTAATTTCAATTAAGTCATTTTGAGCTTCTTTTGAAAAATGCAGATTATTCATGTTGAATCCCCAGATTTCTCTCTACATCTTCCAATGTCAGCCAGCCGTTTTCCTCACCGGATTTTCTTCCCTTGGCAAGTTCGTTCATCAATTGGAGGGTTGCCTGTGTTTTTTCAAAATCCTGTATGTCTAGTATCGCATATTTTCCACGTCCATTTTTTGTGAGGAAAACAGGGGCGCCCACAGCTACATCATGGAGTACATCATTGTAATTTCTCAAATCTGAAATGGGTTTTATATTTGGCATATTTACCACTCCTTTCAATTACAGTATAGCAAATTTATCTTAAAATTAAACCGCATTTTTTACAGCAAAAATTAAATATGGAATTAAAAACGCCCTATGACTTTCAATGCGTCATAGGGCGTTAATTTTGAAATTAGATGTCCAGGTTCTTTACGAGTTTGGCGTTTTCTCTGATGAATTCACGTCTTGGCTCTACTTTGTCTCCCATGAGGATGGTGAAAAGCTCGTCAGCTTCTTCGGCATCCTGCATCTGTACCTGAAGCATGGTTCGGGAGTTGGGGTCCATGGTGGTTTCCCAGAGCTGCTCAGGGTTCATCTCACCAAGACCTTTGTAGCGCTGAATGTAGATGTTGTCACGGCCCACTTCGTCAAGCTTGCTTGCAAGCTCTTCATCGCTGTAGGTGTACCACTGCTTTTTGCCCTTGCGGATGAGGTAAAGGGGAGGCTGTGCTATGTACACATGGCCATGCTCAATGAGGGGCTTCATGTAGCGGTAGAAGAAGGTAAGGAGCAGAGTACGGATGTGTGCTCCGTCCACGTCCGCATCTGTCATGATGATAATTTTGCCGTAGCGGCGCTTTGCCAGGTCGAAGTCCTCGCTGATTCCTGTGCCAAAAGCTGTTATCATGGTGCGGATTTCCGCATTGGCAAAAATCTTGTCGAGACGTGCTTTTTCTACGTTGAGGATTTTACCACGAAGAGGGAGAATCGCCTGGAAACGGCGGTCACGTCCCTGCTTAGCGGAGCCGCCTGCAGAGTCACCCTCTACAATGTAAATCTCAGCCTGCTCAGGGTCCTTTACGGAGCAGTCAGCAAGCTTGCCGGGGAGACTGGAGCCTTCCAGTGCATTTTTGCGGCGTGTAAGCTCACGTGCCTTTCTTGCTGCCTCACGGGCACGGCAGGCATTGATTGCCTTTTCGATGATTTTCTTTGTGATTGCCGGATTCTCCTCGAAGTACTCGGAAAGTCCCTCGGTGACAATGGAATCCACCACGCCACGAACCTCGGAGTTTCCAAGCTTAGTCTTGGTCTGGCCCTCAAACTGAGGCTCACGAATCTTAAGGCTGATTACGCAGGTAAGTCCCTCACGCACGTCCTCGCCGGAAAGGTTCGCATCAGAATTTTTCAGTATTCCCTGCTTCCGGGCAAAATCGTTTGCCGCACGGGTCAGGGCAATTTTGAAACCAGCAAGATGTGTTCCGCCCTCTTCGGTATTTATGTTGTTGACGAAGCTGTAGATGTTCTCCATGTAGCTGTCGTTGTACTGCAAGGCGATTTCTACCACAGTGTCATCCTTTGTTCCGTTGAAATAAACCGGCTCCGGATGGAGAACTTCCTTTTTCCTGTTCAAATGGGTAACGAAGGACTTGATACCGCCTTCAAAATGGAATGTTTCTTCCTTCTCAGACCTTTCATCGTGAAGGGTGATGGTAATGCCGGAGTTCAGGAAGGCAAGCTCCCGGAGACGATGTCTCAAAGTCTCGTAGCTATAAGTGGTAACGGTGAAGATTTCCTTGTCCGGAACAAAATGCACACGGGTGCCTGTTTCCTCAGTCTCTCCAATAACGGTAAGCGAATGCTGGGTAACTCCACGCTTGAAGTCAATGCTGTGAATCTTGCCGTCACGCTTTACCTGAACGTCCATGGACTCACTGAGGGCATTAACTACAGATACACCTACGCCGTGAAGTCCGCCAGAGACCTTGTAGCCGTCTCCGCCGAATTTTCCGCCAGCATGGAGAACTGTAAGAACTACCTCAACCGCCGGCTTTCCGCTTTCGTGCATGTCTACAGGGATGCCTCGGCCGTTGTCCACAACTGTAATGCTGTTGTCCTTTTCAATGGTTACGTGGATGTCTGTGCAGTAGCCAGCCAGCGCCTCATCGATGGAGTTGTCCACTACCTCGTATACCAGATGGTGGAGACCACGCTCAGAAGTGCTGCCGATGTACATGCCGGGGCGCATTCTTACAGCCTCCAGACCCTCAAGAACCTGAATCTGGTCTGCGCCGTAATCCCCTTCTACATGGGTTACATCTGTGCCTGTGGTGTCGGTATGAATCTCAACATTGGAAGTGTCCAGGTCCTCATCGGCAAATTCTGCCATAGGATCTGCCGGAGCACTTTCCTCCTCAAACAAACTAGCGCTGAAGTTATTTTCATCGTCTTTTATAGCCATGAAAAATTTAAACCTCCGTCCTGTAATTTTTATCAAAAATTTTGTTCAAAAATGTTTTCGCCCCGTGATTTAAGGGTTTCCGGGGATATCTGTGATATATATACACCCTCGTCAGTGATGATGACCGACTTGGGCTTTTTTTCATCAATGCTTCCAAAAAGCCTTTTTTCCTTCTCTGCGTCCTTTATAAGCTGACAGCATGAGGAATCATAGCTCAGTATGGCAATAATCCTTTCCATGGGAACTGAGGCATTTTCACCTATGTGAATGTACATGCTACTTCCTCCTTTTCAATGTGCCGGAGGCCTTTTTCTTCAAGTATTCCTTGTAGGAAAGGTTAGGGTCGATATCGTATCTGAGCTTTTTCAGATTTTCTTCTATAAACTGGGGAGTCAGCTGCTGTGGGGGAACTGAGCGGTAAAGCATCACCGCCATTCCGGCATCTATGCTTTCCGTGTCACCGGGGGCAAGCTTCTGAAGATAGCTTTGCAGAAGCTCTGTCCGCTGGCGGTTCACCTCGTCTGCGGTGCAGTCAATCTCCCTATAGATGTCGCTGTATCTCGCCCAGGGCATTATCCTTAGAAATTCCCGTATTTTGGTGATTTTGTCCTGCTTTGCCTCACGGCTGCAATTGGAGCAGAAGGTGTCACTTTCCGGGATGTAGACTCCGCAGCCTTTGCACTCGTGCCAGCCCATGGATTTAACCAGTTTGTCACGCTTTTTCCGCTTCAAAAGGGCATTTTTCACCGCATTTCTAAGGGGTTCGCTTTTGATTGAAAAGCAATCCGTCTGCACCTCGGATACTTCGCTGTCATGAAGTTCCACCGTTTCCAGACTCTTTTTGAAGCTTTCGTCCTCGTTTTTCCTCTTAGGCTCATGGATATCCTTCTGCCACATGTTGGAAAAGCGGATATCCTCAATAATCCTGACTCCCATATAGTGGTTGACCTTGGATATAATGTCCATTTTCATGTACATGAGCTGGTTAGACCAGGAGGGATTTTCCGAGTAGAGAAAAAGAATTTTGTTCTCTATTCTAAGGGCTTTCACATGCTCAGCAATGCCCTTTCCCACGATTTCCGGCCAGTAGTAGACAGCCATGTGGGCGCTGAAATCCTTGCCAATGCTGGATTTTGAAAGCACTCCGGGCATGAAGGCTCCAAGCTGTTCAAGCTTGCCAGATCTTCGCCTTGTACCTTTTTCCATACTCTCACCCCGTAGTTACATGGCCTGCATTCACGTGGAAATAGCTTCCGCTGGTCTTCAGATGTCCCATTTCCTCCTCTGGGAAATATGCCTCGTCTGTGGCGGTAATGATGGTCTGGATGCGTTCCTTCAGTATGAAGTCCACCAGCTGTGTACGCCGCTTCACATCCAGCTCGCTCATAACATCGTCCAAAAGAAGCACAGGATATTCACCGTTTTCCGACCGGATGAACTCCAGCTCGGAAAGCTTCAAAGAAAGGACCGCTGTGCGCTGCTGCCCCTGGGATCCAAAGGATTTCAGATTGATTCCGTTGACGGAAAATGAAAGATCATCACGGTGGGGACCAACGCTTGTGGAACCCCTCCAAATATCGTCTTCAACAAAATCTGCCAGCCTCTTATTATACCATGAAACAAGGTCTTCTGTCACTTTTTCCGGCCCTTCGGAGCCAGCAATTTCATAGGCTACAGTGAGATTTTCCTCGTTGCCGGAAATCCGTCTCTGCATGAGATTTGCAAGCATGTTGAGCTTCTTCACAGCCTCCAGACGCTTCTTCACAATGAAGGCCGCAGACTCAGCAACCTGGCTGTCCCACACCTCTAGCATGTCACGGCCAGCGCTCCTCTCACGAATCTTTTTCAAAAGCTGGTTTCGCTGAAGGATGAGGCGGTTGTACTTCGCCAGCTCATGGTAGTAGGCAGGGCTTGCCTGTGAAAGCTCTATATCAAGAAATCTACGTCTCCCAGAGGGGGACCCTTTTATTATCATCAAATCTTCCGGAGAAAAAAGTACAGCGTTCACAGCACCAATAAGCTCTCTCATTTTGATACTTTGTCCGTTCAAAATAATTTTACGTCTCTTCTCACGGCTGAAGGCAAATTCCAAAATATTTTCTACGGAGCGGCGTTCAAATAAGAGCTTTACAGAGCCACCCTGTGCACCAATTTTTATCAGGTCAGCCTCGGTACTTGTTCTATAGGAATGGCCCACGGCGGCATAGTAAATGGACTCCACTATGTTTGTTTTCCCTTGGGCATTTTGTCCTAGAAAAATATTTAGTGTGTCTGATAGCTCTATATTTAATTTTTCGTAGTTGCGATAGCTTATGAGCTGGAGAGCCTTTACCTTCATTATTTTTTCTCCGTAATTAGCAATAGTGGTGCATCAGAGAAATGATGCACCGGCTATTTCTTTACTTATTTTTATGCAATAAATATGTATTATTATACTTTTATTCTTTTACTATCTGCCATTTTCCCATGGCTTCGATTTCTACGATGTCTCCAGGATGGAGTTTTCTTCTTTTGGCGGTTTCGATTACGCCGTTGGTTTTGATGAGGCCGTCTTCCAGAAATGGTTTTACTTGGCCGCCGGATTCTAAGATTCCGGCCCATTTAAGGAATTGGTCGAGCTGAATGGTGTCAGTGTCGATGGCAATTTTTTCCAATTTCTAAATCCTCCTTAAATTACTAACTACACTCTGGGCTGGATACCCACGTTGCTTCTCATTCTTTACTTTTATTTAGTTTTGGGCAAGTCTGGGACGTACTTTTGCTGGCCTATCCGTGAGATAAGTCCGTCAAGACGTAATCGAACGGTTAATAGGCCGTATGTCAAAACAGCCAAAGAATCAAGCCGATAGGCGAAGATGATTTGCTGCTGTTGACGGCTTTCATCTGCGG
>CAVAVT010000082.1:0-6521 GCA_963592185.1 bacterium
TGGATAACTTCCTTGACAACTGTGTAAAAGTGTGAATGCACTACTCGCCTTGGATGATAGACGACTGGAATATAGAGCAACTTAGCATATGCTTCCAAGGCTTATCTATACCCTAAGAATTTTAATGATGGAACAGGCGAATATGGGTCATTGCCATGGTGATGCCGTATTTGTCGCAAGTCTCGATTACATTGTCGTCACGGATGGAACCGCCGGTCTGGGCAATGAAATCTACGCCGCTCTTGTGGGCACGCTCAATATTATCGCCGAAGGGGAAGAACGCATCGGAGCCGAGGGCAACTCCGTGCTGGTTTTTGAGCCATGCTTCCTTTTCTTCCTTAGTGAAAACAGCAGGCTTCTCAGTAAACACACGCTTCCAGTCATCGCCGCCGAGAAGATCCATATACTCATCGGAAATATATACATCAATAGCGTTATCCCTGTCAGGACGGCGGACATCCTCCTTGAATGGGAGATTCAGCACCTGCGGACTCTGGCGGAGATACCAGTTATCAGCCTTGCTGCCTGCAAGTCTTGTACAATGTACACGGGACTGCTGTCCAGCACCGATGCCGATTGCCTGTCCGCCCTTTGCATAGCAAACGGAATTGGACTGGGTATACTTCAAAGTAATGAGAGCAATGAGAAGGTCACGCTTTGCTTCTTCGGTAAAAGTCTGGCTCTTGGTGGGGATATCCTTCAGGCATTCCTCGGTAATCTCGATGTTGTTGTGTCCCTGCTCAAAGGTGATTCCGAATACCTGCTTGCGCTCAAGCTCAGGAGCCTCATAATTGGGGTCCATCTCAAGTACAAGGTAGGTTCCCTTACGCTTTTTCAGAAGAATTTCAATAGCCTCCGGGGTGTAGGAAGGAGCAATTATACCGTCAGAAACCTCACGGCTCAAAAATGCAGCGGTCTGTGCATCGCACTCATCGGAAAGTGCAGCAAAATCGCCATAGGAGGACATGCGGTCAGCGCCACGGGCACGGATGTATGCAGTAGCCATCGGAGTCAGTTCCACACCCTCAACGAAATACATTTTCTTTTCCACTTCAGAAAGGGGAACAGCAACTGCGGCACCTGCAGGGCTTACGTGCTTGAAGGAAGCTGCAGCAGGAAGACCGGTAGCCTTTTTCAGTTCCCTTACCAGCTGCCAGCTGTTGAAAGCATCCAGAAAGTTAATGTATCCAGGACGGCCGTTCAGTACCTTGAAGGGGAGCTGTCCATTTTCATTGTATACACGGGCAGGTTTCTGATTAGGGTTGCAGCCATACTTGAGAGCGAGTTCTTCCATTGTCATTTCTCCTTTTTCACACAAATAAAAAAAACCGACACTTACCCAGGCACTCATGCCCAGACGGTCGGCTTCTCTGCATTGTACTCCATGTGGTCATCCCACTTCCGTCAGTCATACAATGCCTATATGGCAAATTTAACATTTAGGCTGACTTTTGTCAAGTCCGTGATACTTTCCAGAGACACTCCCCCTGCTAAAGCAAGGGGCTTACGGGGTTATGATAAATCCTTCAGAGAAAAATTTAAGGCAGCAGCCACAACAACCGGGCCGCTGCCTTAATACAAATCCTAGGGAGAAATTATCACTGACTGATTGTCTGGCGAAGTGCATCAATGGATGTATTTACACCAGCTTCTACGCTCATGGTGAGGTCTTCCATCTCGAGAGAAACATCGCCATTGTAGCCCATCATGGAGAGAACGGAGAAGAATTCTTTCCACCACTGCAGGTCCTTGCCGCAGCCAACAGCTACATAATTCCAAACACGGTCCGCAGACTCGGTAACAGGACGAGGCTCGAGAAGACCGTTGGTATCAGCCAGACCACGCTCAATGCGTGCATCCTTGCCATGTACATGGAAGATGCAGCCCTTCAGGGCACGTGCTGCTGCAATTGGATCAGCACCGAGAATCATCATGTGGGATGGGTCAAGGTTGATACCGATGATTGGATCGGTTGCCTCACGAAGCTTAAGCATGGTCTCTGCGGACCAAACCATGGTACCAGGGAACTCCTCGATAGCAATCTGCTCGATATGATGTTCCTTGGCATAAGCAGCGAACTGCTTCCAGAAGGCAATGGTTACTTCCCACTGATACTTATAAGCAGGCTCCATGAAATCCGGCCAGGATACTGTGGAAACAATCCAGTTTGGAGTTTCATCTTTAGGGCTTCCTGCAGGAAGTCCAGCCATAGCAACGATTTTCTTAACGCCAAGCTTTTCTGCCAAATCAACGCAGTCATACATGGATTTCTCGTAAGCTTCGCCGGTCGCAGAAGGCCAAAGCGGATTACAGGAAGTGTTGAGAGCGGAGATACGCATACCACGCTTGGTCAGTTCATCCTGAAAAGCCTGCAGCTTCTTGGGATCTGCCAGAAGTTCCTGCGTATTGCAGTGCTTGCGTGCGCCCCAGCCGCCAGCTGTCATCTCAACAGCATCAATGCCGAGAGATTTTACTTTGTCGAGCATATCTGTGTAGGAAAGATCCTGGAATACATCTGTACAAATTGCTAACTGCATGTCGTTCACCTGTTTCCTTTTTTTCAATTATTCAAATGGAACCCAAACGCCGCCCTTGTCAGCGGATTCAACGCACTTGGTAATCCAGCGGATACCATCGATACCAGCGTTGATGTCAGGATAGTTAATCTTCTTGAGTGCTTCCTCATCGCCACGGTTCTTAGCGTCGATAGCCATAGCAATCTTGAGGTAGATGTTTGCCCAGCTCTCGCCAAGACCTTCAGTGTGGAGGCCGTTCATGCGCTCAAACTCGTTGCAGTCATCGCTGAGGTAAGGCATTCCACGATAGAGTTTCTGGTTAGGCTGGCCCTGAACCTCATAGATAAGCTCGTTGGACTGCCAGTCGTTGAACTCAACAGAAGCCTTGGAGCCAACGATACGGATGTGCTGGGAATCCATGCTGCCAGCGTCCACAGCGGAAACCCACATACGTCCAACAGCACCGTTGTCATAGTGCATGAGAACATAAGCGTTGTCCTCCAGCGGAGCACGGGATTTTACGAAGCTCTGGCGGTCGCAGAGAACTTCCTTCAGCTTGATGTCCGGGCAGATGAGCTGGCTCATGTAGAAAGTATGGGTTGAAAGGTCGCCGAGTACGAAGGAAGGACCGGACTTCTTCGGGTCAACACGCCACTTCTGAGCTTCGTTCTTCTGGTCGCCGATTTCGCTGCAAGCAAAGCCGTGAGTGTAGCTAAGCTCGATCATGTGAATCTGGCCGAGGTCGCCGTTCTGAATCATGGAACGCATCTGGAGGAGCATCTGGAAACCGGAGAATCCATAAGTAACACCTACGATTTTGCCCTTTTCCTCAGCGAGCTTCTTGATTTCTTCGCCTTCCTCTACAGTGAAGAACAGCGGCTTCTCGCAGATAACATGGAGGCCGGCATTGAGAGCTGCCTTAGTGATTTCAAAATGAGTGAAGTTTGGAGTAGCGATGGAAACAACTTCGATACCGTCCGGACGCTTTGCCTCAGCTTCAAACATTGCCTTGTAGTCAGGATAGAGACGCTCTTCAGCAACACCGAGGTTCTTTCCGAAATCCTTGCAGCGCTCATAGTCTACATCGAATGCAGCAGCCAGGAGCTGATATGTTGTGTTGTCTCTCAGGGCACCTGTACGATGCTTGTAACCAACCTGACCAGTACGGCCGCCGCCAACAATACCCCAACGAAGTGGTCTCTCGATTTTCTTTTCGCCATTCAACATGATAATTATCTCCTTTTCTTGCGCCAAACTTTTTATCGGGCAGCTAGTTATTGTTTGTTTTTGTTGTTAGGGGGATACGCGCGCGCTGGAAAGGTTTTTAGGAAAATAAGACTTTCAAACCCTTGCAAATATTAGGTTTAAAATTTATCTTATTTGTTCTTTACCTTTCGTTTGATTGTATTGTAAAATAAATACAGGCAAGCGTAAACGGTCTATCTTGTTTAAAAATACATCAATCTTGCTAAAACTGTCTAACTATTCAAAATGAACAAACAAAAAAGGTGGTCTTTGTCATGAAAAGTGTGGATCCTGGCATCCTTTCCCAATCTGTATGTTTTTCATTTACCCCTTCCGCTGCAGCAAAGCAAATGCTGTTCTATCCAACCTGGTGCGGACACTATTATTGTACGAGCCAATATTTCATACGCCGTGATTCATACCCTGCGCTCCTGCTCTTCTATATACGAAACGGCTCCATGAACTTTTCCTTCCGTGGGAATGACTACCGTGCCCATAAGGGAGATGTGGTACTGCTGGACTGCTATGAACCCCATTCCTATCATGCAGAAGATGGGCTTGAGTTCCTCTATCTCCATTTTGATGGTTCCAATGCCCGGGAGCTTACGAACTCCATCCTTGAAAATTCAGGCCCCCTCATTCAGCTGGAAACCAACAGCGATATTGACCGTGAGCTTTACGACATGGTTTCCTTCTATGAAAAGAATGGCCACGAAATGCCCTTCCAGAGTTCCCTGCGTATCTACACACTGCTGACCTATCTCTCCATCCCCAACAAAGCTGCTCTAGTAGGCGGCCATGACCCCATCGAACGTACTATAAAATACATCCGCAGCAATATCGGCAAGGACATCACCCTGAATGAGCTTGCCAAGGTCGCCCAGCTAAGCCCCTACTATTTTGCGCACTGTTTCAAGGAACAGACCGGCTACGCCCCCATCGAATATGTCATCAACAGCAAGATTGACCAGGCAAAGATAATGCTTGTCCACGGCACCGAGTCAGTGGAGTCTATCGCCTTCTCCCTTGGCTACTCCTCCAGCAACAGCCTCATCAGCCTTTTCCTCAAAAGAATCGGCATGACCCCACATCAATACCGCAAGCGTAATCGTACACATTAACGAAGATGTGGCTATTGGCAAAGCTTCCATGAAATCTCCTGCTGGAAGAAAAAAATCCGCTTAACAACCGGAAAATGCATGTAAGCGGAATCTTTAAAGAAGAGCCATATATGGAACTGTATGAAATTGATTATGATCGTGCCACATAAAAATGCCCTGCCAGTTTTTTGGCAGAGCATTTTTAATATCTAGGGGAAGTCCCCCATTTTATCGAAGACCTTGTTAATTTATCGGCGTTCTACCGCCCTTACCAAATCGTGGATACCGTTATCCAGAGCCAGAAGCCGGTTCTCAATCCGCACCAGCAGGAAAGCTGTCACCGCCATCGGGAAACCGTAATTGGCTATAGATAGCATAATCTCCTCCATTGGCTATACCCCCATTCAGGCCAGCTCAATCTCCTCAGTGGTATTCACCACAGTGCTCTTAATGCCCACAGGCTGAGCGCCCTTCACAAGGAAAATCTTCTTGTCGATGCACTCCTGCATTACAGTACATGCATCCGCCTTTGTGAGGTCAGCTCTTGGATCCAGAAGCTTTACAGTAAAGCTCTTGTTATTTCCGAGGTCAAATGCCAGTTTAAGTGTCTTAGTCATGATTATTCTCCTCCTTTAAAATTAGGCTTCAATAGTTGCGGAATCCTGACGGGCGATGGAGCCAAGTGCATGTTCCTGAAGGCCTGCCAAAAGTCTGCCAGCGGCGTAAAGCTCCTCGTCAGAGAGCTGAGGATTGATATTGCTGATAGTGCGCTTGGAGAGCACATCCCCATTGTCATTGTGTCCGGTTACTACATTGATAAACATTTTGCTGCTTTCGTTGGTCTTTGCCATTTTAATTCCTCCCTTAAAATTTTTATTTTGTAATCGGCGCCCTTACACCCATATACATGACCGAAAAGGGATATTTTACAACGCCCCTTTGTAAATTTTTTTCAAACGTGTCAAAGCCCGTCCCTTGATGGCGGCCGCCGCCTGCTGTGAAATATCCATTCTGGCCGCAGCCTCCGCCTGGCTCATGCAGTCCATATATAGATACTTTATTAGCTGTGCCTGCCGTGGGGTCAGCTCCTTCAGCATGTCCTGAAAGCCCTCGCTTTCAATAATCTCCGTCTCAATGGAATCCTTCGCCATGAGAGTCTCCCAGAAGCCCCCCTCATCCTCCTTCGGCGCAGGATAAACTTCCCTCTGCCAGAGCCGTCTGTACTTTTTGAAAAGGGTCCTCATCCTGCCGTAAACCATGGATTTGGCATAAGCCGGAAAGGGAACTCCTCTTGATGGGTCAAAGCTCCCAACAGCCTCAATGAGGGCCGCCCTTGCCTCGCACACCGCCTCATCCTTGATTGGAGCAAGATGCCTCTGGGAGGCCGCCTTAATTGCCATCCCCCGGAACCGTTCCCAAATCTCATTGATGTCTATCCCCTGCTGAAAATCCTCTCTGCCTGTCATTTTTCTCACCCTTAGGTGAAGAACCGGTCCTTCAATATTTGCGCTGGGGATATTGTCCGATATTCCGCCCCATCAATCAAAAATCCACCCAAACGTCAGTCAGCCGATATATGCAAAAAGAGCTGTGAACAATCATGTGTTTTCTTCATCCTATATATTCCCCACAGTTTGTGTTATGATAAAGCTAAGGAAAT
>CAVAVT010000083.1:0-6433 GCA_963592185.1 bacterium
AATATTACTGCCCTTTATGCTAAGCTGGTGGAAAAGCTCATCCAAATCATAAGGCACATTTAGTCCCTTATTCGCCTTGGCGGTCATCATGATATGAATATATATTTCCTTCATGATATCACGACTGAGCAACGGTACTTTGCTTTCTACAATATCTTTTAAATTGCATTGGGCTGTAACTCTTCCATTCCACTCGTTTTTCTCTAAAGCGAACAATATGTCAACGTTCTGGCGGTTCACAGTCTCTGCCATTTCCCCCATATTCCAGCCTACAACATCGTTGCTTCCCGAAAGGCTGTCCACCTTAAATACAAGGTGCTGCCCCTCTCTGCCTCTTTTTTTCGCATAACTTCCCCGTATGCGATGAGCCGAAAATACCGGGCTGGGATTCCCCATTCCAAAGGGTTCCATCCGCTCAATTTCAGCAACCATATCCAAGGTTACATTCTCTGGCAGAATCTCTGCATCCACCTCTACCACCGGTACATAATCCTCTTTTGTAAGGACGCTTTCTGCATAATCTTCAAGACTTCGCCTGAAGGAGTCAATTTTATCAGGGCTAAGGCTTAGACCTGCTGCCATTTCATGTCCACCAAACCCCAGCAAATCATCTTTAGCGGACTGAAGTGCATCATAAATATTTAAACCGGCAATGCTTCTGCAAGAGCCTTTTCCCACACCGTCCTTTATGCCTATAACAACAGCCGGGCGGTAATATTCCTCTACGATTCTCGATGCCACTATACCTATGACTCCCGGATGCCAGCCGTCCCCGGCAACAACTATAGCTGGTCTTTCTCTATAACCGTTTTCCTCAATCTGAGCCTTTGCCAGCTCAAAAATATTATTTTCAGTATCCTTCCGGACTGTATTAATCTCATCCAGTTCCTGAGCAATATTCAAAGCCGCCTCACTGTCAGTTGACAGCAAAAGTTTTACTCCGCTGGAAGCCGACATCATTCTGCCTGCTGCATTAAGTCTTGGAGCCAGCATAAAACCAATGTGCCCGGCTGAGATTTTTTTGCCTGTCAGTCCGGAGACCTCCACCAATGCCCGTATACCAATATTATCTGTATGTTCAATTGCTGGAAGTCCCATCTTTACCAGCTTGCGGTTTTCTCCTCTCAAAGGTACAATATCCGCCACAGTACCAAGGGCTGCTATATCAAGATCCTCGGAATATTCTCTGCCCTCTCTCACCTTGTACAAAGCTTGGCAAAGCTTATATGCCACCCCTGCACCGCACAGATCCTCAAAGGGATAGCTGTCATCAGCCCGGTGAGGATTAATAACTGCGATGGCGTCAGGAAGTATTTCCCCCGGAGTATGATGGTCGGTTATTATGATATCCATGACTGGTTCCTCTGGATTTACAGCCATCTTTTCACGAACAGCTGCAACTTCATCAACAGCAGAAATACCGCAGTCCACTGAAACCAGCAGCTCTGTGCCTGATTGCCACAGTCTCTCCAGCGCATCATCGTTAAAGCCATAGCCCTCACTTTGACGATCTGGAATATAATACTCCACATCCGCCCCCATTTTTCTAAGGTTTTTGACCATAAGCGATGTGGCGGTGATACCATCCACATCATAATCCCCGTATATTACAATTTTTTCTTTGTTATCTATGGCTGATGAAATCCTTGCTACAGCCTTATCCATATCCGTCATTAAAAAAGGATCATGAAAAGGCATTGCCTCTGTCTCTAAAAAATCCCTTGCTTCATCAATGTTTTTTATTCCACGGTGTACAAGCATCCCGGCAAGAAATTCTGATATATTAAGCTCCCTAGCTAATCTGGCATTTTCTTCAGGATTATCTGCCTTTAATTTCCATTGCTTTTGCATTATTGCTCCCTCAAAAAATAGGCTGCCACTATAATGCGACAGCCTACTATTGCAAAAATTATTATTCTGTTACAGCCTTTGCAGCACTCTTATTGCTCTTATCTCCCATTTTGTGGAAAAGAACCCACAGGGGAGTTGCACAAAAGATTGAAGACCAGCAGCCCGAAGCAAAACCTACCAGCAGTGCAAATGCGAAATCCTTGGTGGTATCGCCGCCCAGGAAGTACAGTGCAAAAGTGGTAAAAAGAACTGTGAACACTGTGTAAAGTGAACGTGTAAGAGTCTGGAAAATACTTCTGTTAGCAAGCTGTGCAACATCTCCGCCACGACGGAAATGGAGACGCAGGTTCTCACGGATACGGTCAAATATAACGATGGTATCGTTGATGGAATAACCTACAATGGTAAGAAGTGCCGCAACAAAGGAAGAATCAACCTGTCTCTGGGTGATGGAAAATACACTCAGAACAACAAGTATATCCTGAATAAGTCCCAAAACCGCAGCAAGACCAAATTTAAATTCAAAGCGATAGGATACATAGCAAATGATAAGTACCCAGGATACAGCCAGTGAAAGCACCGCATTCATAATAAGCTCGGAACCAATGGTTGCACCAACCTTCTCCTCACGGAGCATCTGGTATTCACCCAAATCCTCCTTCATAGTGGCCATAACAGCCTTTCGGTCATTCTCTTCCAAGTCAACAGTACGAATCATAACCTCATGACCAACTTCATCACTTGTACTCTTTCCATCAGAAAGCTGAATTGTTGCACCATCAAGATTATGCTTGCGAAGTGAATCACGAACCTGTGAAAGTGAAACTTCATTTTCAAATTTAGTCTCGATAATTGTACCGCCGGTGAAATCAATACCGAAGTTAAAGCCCTGGGTAAACATAGAGATTATTCCAGGAATAATTACAAGAAGGGATATAGCAAACCAAATCTTGCTTTTCCCCATCAGGTCAGCTTTGCAATCTGCTATTCTGCTCACTTCTTATTCACCTTCCCTTCCTTGGCAGCATCCGCTACATCTGCTGCTGATACTCCGTACAGCTTGTAATTTTTAAACAAATTAGAAGCAATAAGGGACTTCAACATGAACTGGGTAAGGGTAATTGCTGTGAACATACTGAGTAATGTACCTAATCCCAAGGTAATAGCGAATCCACGGATTGTACCTGTTCCAAGGAAGAACAGCACACATGCCGCAATTATAGTGGTAATGTTAGAGTCAAAAATTGTAGTGAAAGCACGCTTAAATCCAGCATCCATGGAAAGACGCAGGGATTTGCCTGTTCTAAATTCTTCTTTGAAGTGCTCAAATATAAGCACGTTTGCATCAACCGCCATACCTATGGACAGTATGATACCGGCGACACCTGGCAATGTAAGTGTTGCATCCAGAGCCTTGAGAGCAGCCAGAAGCATGATTACAAATGCCATCAATGCAATATCAGCAATGAGTCCGGGAACACGGTAGAAAAGCAGCATGAATAAAACAACCGCTCCAAGGCCAACAGCAAAAGCAAATACACTCTTATCCTTGGAATCCTGTCCCAAAGAAGGACCAACTGTACGGGTTTCGATGATATTAACCTTTACAGGCAGTGAACCGCTGCGGAGAAGGATTGCCAGATTATGGGCTTCCTCTAAGGAACGGGAACCTGTAATTACAGCGCTGCCGCCGGTGATAGGCTCACGTACATTCGGTGCGGTAAGTACCTCGCCATCCAAAAGGATTGCAATTCTTCTGCCTACATTTTTAGTGGTAAGGTCAGCGAATTTCTTGCCGCCCTCGTCACTAAACTGAAGCTGTACAAGGTTCTGCCCAGACTGGTCAGTTTCTTCCTTTGCATCCTTAAGATCTGTACCAGTAAGAACAGTATTGCCTTCCTCGTCCTTAAACTCAAGCATAGCTGTTTTACCAATAACCTGAATAGCCTTATCCGGATCCTTGATGCCTGGCAGCTCGACTATAACACGGCGGTCACCCTGACGCTGGATAATAGGCTCAGTAAGACCCAGCTCGTTGACACGCTTCTCCATAATCTTTACTACACGCTCCATGGCGTCATCATTAACTGCTGCTTCAGGCGTATCCTCTGCCTCAAGCACCACATGTGTGCCTCCCTGCAAATCCAGTCCCTGTCTAATCGAATGTGCCAATGGCGAAATTGTCGCACAGAACACACCGATAATAACAGCTGCCGTTGCCAGGAGTTTAATCAGATTGTCCTTTCTCAACTGATTCAACCCTTTCATAATTTAAAATAATTCCGGGGACATGGCCCCCATACTGTGATAAATCTTATTTATCAGATTCACAGCAATTGTAACATTTTTCCTCTGTAACCACGATATCTACGCATTCATCGAATTCCTCCATCGGAATCCATTCAGACATCTGGCACTGATATGCAATAGCCACACGCTTTGCATTTACAGCCCTCTGCATAAATCTGTCGTAGTAGCCTCCCCCCAGTCCAAGACGATGGCCTTTTTCATCAAAGGAGGAACCAGGAACCACGATAAAATCTAGTTTTTCTGGCGAAACAATAGTTCTCAAGCCATCCCGAACAGTAGGAATACCAAAGGCCCCCAGCGCCAGCTCCTTAAGGGAACGTAGCCGTACAGCCTCCTGCTGGCCATTTGCTGCATCAGTAACCAGGGGAACACTTACATGCTTCCCCATGGAGAGCATATCATTAATAAGTCTCCAAGTATCTACTTCATCACTCATGGATACGAAACAAAATATATTTTTAGCCTTCTGAAATTCCGGCAGAGATTCCAGCGTCTGACGGATACAAAGGTCTGCGGTTATGCGCATATCCTCAGAAAGCTTCTTTCTAAGGATAATTTTTTCCTTACGAAGATTCTTTTTCTGCTGTTTTATATCCTCTCTCTGCCTGATTTCCATTATTTTGCCGAATCCTCCTGGGAATTATCCTTATTTTCTGCTGTGGCTGCAGGCTCAGAAGCCTCCGGGCCATCTCCAGGCACAGTAAAATCACCGCTTATCGCAGCAGTTGCCACCTCAATTTCAACCTTCGGTGCAATGCGGATTATAACGGAACGCTCCTTTACCTCCACAACATCGCCATAAATACCGCCAATAGTAACAACATGAGTGCCTCTCTTAAGACGGCTGATCATGTCATTATGTCTGGTCTGCTGTTTCTTGTGGGGACGATACAGGAAAAAGTAAAACAGTATCACCATCACAAAAAGCGGACCAAGGGTATTAAGACTTGCAAAAGTTTCTTCCATACCAAATATCTCCTCTCGATTTATAACCTTTATGCAATTTTCACAATTAATGTCAATATATGCATATTACGGGTCACAATTTATATTCTTTCGACAACAAGAGCGCTTTCCCTTTAATGAAGAATTATTTTTTTGCGTTCATGCTGTATCCAGCCAAAAATTCGCTTCTAAATTCACTGAAACGATCATCCAGAATCGACTGGCGCATAGCTGCCATAAAGCGCTGCAGGAAACGGAGATTGTGGAGAGACAGGAGTCTCAGGCCGAAAATCTCGTTAGCCCTGACAAGGTGTCTGATATAGGCTCTTGAAAAGTTTCTGCAGGCGTAACAGTCACAATCCTCTTCAATAGGACGGAAATCGTGAGTGTATTCCTGATTCTTCATAACGAGACGGCCATTCCAGGTCATAGCTGTGCCGTTGCGTGCAACACGGGTTGGGAATACACAGTCAAACATATCTATTCCACGCATAACCCCCTCAACCAGACAGTCAGGAGTGCCAACACCCATGAGATATCTCGGCTTGTCCTTAGGAAGTCCCTCTGTGGATACAGAAAGCATCTCATACATCATTTCCTTAGGCTCTCCAACAGAAAGTCCGCCTACCGCATATCCGGGGAAATCAAGCTCAACAAGCTCTTTTACACTCTGTCTGCGAAGCTCTGGGTACATGCCGCCCTGAACTATTCCAAACAGGCCCTGATTTTCTGCGGTCATCTCCGACTTGCAGCGCTTAGCCCAGCGTGTGGTACGCTCAGTGGATTTTTTTGCATAGTCAAAATCCGCAGGATAAGGTATGCACTCATCAAATGCCATTACAATATCTGAACCTAATGCCATTTGAACCTGCATTGAAACCTCTGGTGACAGGAATTTTTTTGAACCGTCAATGTGTGAACGGAAGCTTACCCCTTCTTCGGTAATTTTCCTAAGCTCTCCAAGGCTGAAAACCTGAAATCCGCCGCTGTCGGTAAGGATTGCTCTGTCCCAGTTCATGAACTTATGAAGTCCGCCGGCTTCCTTTACCAGCTCCATACCCGGACGAAGGAAAAGATGATAGGTATTGCTGAGAATTATACCAGCTCCCAAATCCTTCAGTTCCTCAGGTGAAACGCCCTTAACGGAAGCCTGGGTTCCCACCGGCATAAAAATAGGCGTTGGAAAACTCCCGTGTGGAGTGTGTATAATTCCGGCACGGGCGCCAGTACGCTCATCCTTTTTTACTAACTCATATGTTATTGCGCTCAATTGAAAACCATCCTTATATTTATTCTATCTATTTTTGATAGTATGCAATACTTTATT
>CAVAVT010000084.1:0-6384 GCA_963592185.1 bacterium
ATCCTCTGTGGAATCATATTTTTTGCTTAAGCCAACACCGTTTTCAATATCGTTGATTGAACGTTCCAAGGAATTGGGGCCGTCAACTATTTCAAACGGAATCTTCCCCTGAATGTCAATCTGGTGCATAAGCATATTAACCGCTGTGCTCATGTTGAGACCCATACGCTTCAGTCTGGCATCAACACGCTTTTTTAGCTCATCATTTACTCGAACCTGCAAAATTGCTGTAGCCATATGTATCATCTCCTTGCTACAATTATAGCATACAGACAATATACATACAATGTCACGACAAATTTTACACTCTTTTCCCCAGTCCTGCATCTTCCAGCAGTTCTGGGTGCTTGACTATCCAGCCGGTAAGTTCCATCTGGGCATCTCGCTCTGGCTCAAACTCAGCGGTATCCATATCCAGCGGAAGTTCTTTGGAGGAGACCTTTAGGGACTGTGCCGTCCGGTCAGCATAATAGCCCATTTTCTCCTCGGTCATCCAGCAATAAGGAGACACCACATGGTCAATCTTTTCCGTAAGGGGCTGAGCCGTGGAATAATACTCAAATCCCTCCGGCGCAATCAGCTCAAAAATGGTAGGCATGATATTCATATGTCCGCCAATAATGTTGTTCCCCAGCATCTCCGGAGTAAGCTCCGGATGATACATTGCAAAGGAAGTGAGGAACCTGTCACGCAGGCTCGGCTCACGGCGTTCCACCACATCAAACTCAAAGGGGATAATTGGTACAGCATGGTCCCCGGTAACGATAAAGAGGCTGTCCGGGAATGCCTCCCTCATGGTGTCGATAAAATGCACCAAAGCCTGATCCGTGTACCATACTCCGCCCATTTTCTTCCGTGTCGCCTCATCCTTCTTCAAAGCCTCCGGCGCCTCCGGCATGACTTTTTCAATGTCAAAGCCCATTTCCTCAAAGGGCATGTTATATGGGCCGTGATTGGATGTGGTATATAGAAAATGGAAGGATGGACCCTCATCATTTTGCTTGATAATATCTGCCGCCGTATCCAAAAATACATGGTCATAGATGCCAAGCCAGGTTCTTGGCGCATCCTTTGCGCAAAAATCTGGTCCGCCGTGACAGGCATCAAAGCCTATTGCCGGGGCAAAGTGGTCCAGACTGCCCCAGGTAAGACCGCCGCCATACCAAAATTCTGTCCTGTAGCCCAGCTTTTTCAGCTGAACAGGAAGGGAGCTTTCAAGACGTCCATACCAGAAATCCTTATTCTCATTCAGTTCCATGTCAGAATCATAGATTCCTGTGAAAAGGCTCACCAGTGAAGGCTGGGAAACCAGCCCGGCAGAAAGAAAATTATTGATGGAAACCGTATGGGGATCCCTGCGGAATTTCTGACTTCCCTCCATCAGGTTCAGCTTGTCATATATGGAGTCAAAGGGGGCCTGTGCATGGCTTTCCCCCAAAAGGAAAAATATATGCCTTGGCGGAGTGATTTTACAGCCCTTCGCCTTACGCAGGAACAGCTTCAAAGGATTTGCCGCCTTGTCCCCTTCCTGCAGGGAAAGCAGATTTACACCTCCGGGAAGAACCGGCTTCATGATTTCGGCGGATTCCTCATCAGAGTGCTCCAGTGCCGCATTTGCTGGATGTTTCCACACAATTTCCAAGGCTACCAAGTCATCCATAGTGGCTTTTGCCATAAAAATATCATTTTTAACAATGGCAGGAACCTCATCCCACTCAGGCTTGTCCCTATGGCGGAAGGTTCCACCAAAGCGCATCCAGTAAAACAGTGCTACAGCCCCAAGGAACACAAAAGTGTTGAAGCCGTACTGAAGCCATGGGGAAAGAAGTGTTATCTCTGGAAGCCCCACAGCAGGAATACTCAGCAATGTCTTTCCTGCAACGGTGCAAAGCGCCATATAGGGAATATATCCCAGGAGAATCCACACACCATGATTCTGGTTGAAAAAAATATCCGCCAGATTGTTTTTATCCGCATTTTTCCCCAGCCAGACTGTGCGGTTGAAGGTATCATGAAAATGGAAGTAAAATATCAGCTTTGCCATGAAGGCTGTGTAGAGCACTCCAAGGTAAATATCCATCAAAACTATACGCACCGTATCCGATACATTATTATATGTAGGAAAAAACGCAGATGGGATGCTGACCAGCACCATAAACGCAAGAAATACGTAGGCATTCCAGTCCATTCCCCACCAAAATCCATACCGGAAACAGTGATACCATTTTTTCCACTCCCCGGCTGGGCTTTTCTTCGGTCCGTAAATCAATATAAAAATCAGCCTGAACAGGGCGCATACAATGGGCGCCAGCAAAAACAGCCAGAAATCATGCTGTATTCCTTCAAAAAATATAGAAAACATGTCTCTACCTCACAAAATTAATTTTCATATTTCTTTATTATACAATAAAAAGGAAACATTAACATTATTTACGCCACGTTAATATTCAGAAAATTTAAGCTATCTGGCACGGGGGCTGCCTTACCAGTGGCAAGGAAAAATCGACTAAAGCTTCATATTAAATTACAAAACAGCTCAGGAAATCCCGGGCTGTTTTTTTGCGGCAAAAAAAAACAGAGCCTATGCTCTGCAGATATATCAATATTATTAGTGCTAAATTTTTAGAAAAAAATAGCCGGGTCAATAAGCATTGCTTATTCCCCGACCTTCTCTCAGGCGCTGGGCCCTTCTCTTAGCCAAGATAAGAGAGAAGACCGCAAACACACGCCAAAGACATTACGAAAGAGAAATCCTTCATCATGGTAACTACACCTCGCTTTCCTTTGTGGTATCTATCTTAAGAAGTTCTCACTTCCTGTTGACAAGGTTATAGTACCACTACGTGAAAAAAAAGACAAATGATAGTTTCGTTATACGATAGGTAATTTTCTGACAATATCCTCTTGACAGGCACATCTGTATATGCAAGTCCGCCTACAGTGTATAAAAACATCAATAATTATGGGTAACTTTTTATTTCTATTGTAAAACCCCCGTTTTACCCCTTTTAAACCAAATGATTTAACAAATTTAAGAAATTTACTTAAAAATTTAAGGAAATTTCACCCTATACTTTTTTGACTATAAATAGGTATTTACATATAATGATACTTGTCGCAATTTAGGGGTATATGTACCATACAATATACACATATACCAAAAGGAGCATTTATATGAACTTATTTCGTACAAAAAGCATTCAACAGATGCAGGATGTTGCAGCCCATTCAGGCATGGCGAAAACCCTTGGGGCAACGGACCTGATTCTCCTGGGAATCGGCTGCGTCATCGGAACAGGAATCTTCGTGCTGACAGGTGTGGCAGCGGCACAGTACGCCGGACCTGCGGTGGTACTTTCCTTCATTATATCCGGACTTGCCTGCGCCCTTGCCGGACTCGCCTATGCGGAGTTCGCCTCCATCGTACCGGCATCGGGAAGTGCTTACACCTATACCTACGCCTCCCTTGGTGAGTTTATCGCCTTTATCGTAGGATGGAATCTGATACTGGAGTACACCGTTACCGCCAGTGCCGTGGCCTCAGGCTGGTCCGGCTACGTGGTGGGACTTTTCCAGTCCGCCGGTGTTACCCTTCCAAAGGCGCTGACTCTGGTTCCAGCTGACGGAGGAATCATCAATCTGCCAGCTATTTTCATCACACTGGTGCTGTCCTTCTTCCTCATTCACGGAACTCAGGAAAGCACAAAGCTGAACAGGATTTTGGTATTTGTAAAGCTGACCGCCGTGGCTATTTTCCTCCTTCTTGCTATTCCCCATGTGGAAACCACCAACTGGGAGCCGTTCATGCCCTTCGGCTTCAGCGGAGTTGCCGGAGGCGCTGCAATAGTTTTCTTTGCATACATAGGATTTGATGCTGTGGCAACCTCCGCGGAGGAGTGCCGCAATCCATCCCGTGACCTGCCAATCGGCATTATCGGTTCACTGGTGGTCTGCACCATGCTTTATGTAGTTGTTGCCGGAGTTCTCACCGGCGTGGTTCCTTATACTGAACTGAACAATCCGGAGCCGGTGGCATTTGCCCTCCGCTACATCGGATACAATATCGGCTCCGCTGTAGTTGGTGTTGGTGCAATTGCAGGTATCACCACAGTGCTGCTGGTACTTCTTTACGGTCAGGCACGAATCTTCTTTGCCATGAGCCGTGACGGCATGGTTCCGGCAAAAATCTGCAAGATTCACCATCGTTATCACACTCCTTACATTGTAACCATCCTTGGTGCAATATTCGTTTCAATAATTTCCGGTTTTGCCCCCATCGGCCTCATTGCTGAAATGGCAAATATCGGTACCCTCAGTGCATTCCTTGTGGCGGCCATCGGCGTAATGGTGCTCCGCATCACCAAGCCCGAGGTACACAGAACCTTCCGCTGCCCTGTGGTATGGCTGGTAGCCCCCATGGCTGTTCTTGCCTGCGGATATCTCATGTACAATCTTCCCTGGGAAACCTGGGTAAGATTCGCCGTGTGGTGTATCGCTGGCTGTGCTGTGTACTTCAGCTACAGTTACGGTCATAGTATCCTCGGCCATGAACAGCATCACGACTTTGAATAATATTTAATGTAAAAGGCTTCAAGCTCTGTATATTTCCTTTGACGGATGTATACATTGTCTTGAAGCTTTTTTCGTGAAAATAATGTGTTGACTTTCAAAATTGCGTTATGATATACTCCTATTAGTAGATATTAGTACCTAGTAATAAATTTTATCCACAGGAACCTTCTAAGTGCATTTTCATTTTTTTGAAATAAAATGTGTAGTATAATAACACTTAGACAAATCCTTCGGATTGATAACGAGAAAAAGGAGCAAAAGATATGTTAGTGTATGAGCTTATTAATCAGGGCAAGCCTGAGGACCTGTGCCTTATCCAGGACGACCGCCGTTTCACCTATGCTGAAGTCAGAGAAAAGATTATTTCCTGCCGCAACAGGCTGTACGTTGCCGGTGTACGCCGTGGCGACCGTGTAGGTATCTTCTCCAGAAACTCCGTTGAGTTCGTATGTGCATACTTTGCCATCGCATCTCTGGGAGCTATCACTGTTCCCATTAACTTCCAGCTGAGCCAGCGTGAGACCGCCTTCATCGTTGATGATGCAGGTATCCGCCTTATGCTCACAGATCGCCCCATGGACCTTTCCGGCGCACTTTATGCCCGTGGCTATGAAGCTGATGTAGCATATCTCGACATTGCTGAGTGCGTAGCTGAAAATGAGGCTTCCCAGGCTCCTAAGCTTGACGACTACTTCAACGAGCATGAGCCATGCGTTATCATTTACACTTCCGGAACCACCGGCACTCCTAAGGGCGCTGTACTTTCCCACCACAACCTTGTTACCAACGCCAATCAGATGCGTCACATGAAGTGTACCTCTGAACATGCTGTTCTCTGCGTACTTCCTATGTACCACTGTTTCGGCTGGACCTGCTCTGTGCTCTATCCGCTGCTCTGCGGTGCAAGAGTTGTTATCCTGGACTCCTTCACTCCTAGAGAGACCATCAAGGTTATCCATGAGGAAAAGGTAAACGACCTGTATGTTGTTCCTTCCATCTGCAGCCTGCTGACCAAGCTTGCTACCAAGGAAGAAATGGCTTCCCTCCGCCTCGTAGTAAGTGGCGGTACCACACTGCCTCTCAAGATTGAGCAGGACTTCATGGAGAAGTTCGGCGTGGATATCTGCGAGGGCTACGGCCTTTCCGAGGCTTCCCCGGTTGTTACTATGAATCCTCTCGGCAAGGCAAAAGTTGGCTCCATTGGACCTGCTATCCCTGATTTGGAATGGCGCCTTATCGACAGCGAAGGCAAGGATGTTCCCCAGGGTGAAATCGGCGAGCTCATCGTTAAGGGCGGCAATGTAATGCTTGGCTACTGGAACCTTCCAGAAATCACTGAGAAAACCATCGTTGACGGATGGCTTCACACCGGCGATGTAGGCCGTGTGGACGAGGATGGCTACATTTACATTGTAGACCGTATCAAAGACATGATTATCAGCATGGGCGAGAATATTTATCCCCGTGAAATTGAAGAGCTGGTTTACACCTTCCCCGGCATCCGTGAAGCTGCAGTTATCGGCATTGAGGACAAGCTCCGTGGACAGGCTGGCGCATGCTACTACAGCGTAGAGGAGGACAGCGAGGTTGATCCCCGTCTCCTGAAGAAGTTCCTCCAGAAGAACCTTGCTCTCTACAAGATTCCCCGTGAGTTCCATGAGATGAAGGAACTCCCACGTACCTCCACTGGAAAAATTGCAAAGCGCAATATCCCTGCAGCTTACGAGGCTGAACAGGCTGAAAAAAAATAATAATACTTTGCGTAGAAAATGCGGCATCGATGAATTCGGTGCCGCATTTTTTACCATAAAG
>CAVAVT010000085.1:0-6155 GCA_963592185.1 bacterium
CAATCCACAGTATCTCCAATAGTATAGCATACAGACCTTGGAGAGGGTCTATAAATACTACTACTTTATAATACGAGGTTGAAAATATTAAGAGAAAAAGCGTACAGGCAATTAGAACTTTTAAGAAAGAACCAAGATACGATTGAGGCACTAAAGAAAAATCTTATTGAAGGTACAGAAACAAATGGTGGCTTTTCTAAGCGAAACCTCTTATAATCTAAATTGGAACATATTGCTATTATCTACAGTTACGGAGCAAGTGTTATCAATACCGATAACAAACTGATAACATTAGTCCATATAGGCAGTATAATATGGATAAGTCAAATAATTGAAAGAAAAGCGAACATGGCAACAAATAATCTCTAAACAAAATTGATTAGTGATTGTCGAGTTTGAGTAAAATTCAAAAGCTCGCAAAGACTTGTAAAATGAGTTTTTGCGAGCTTGCTTTTTTGTGTGGTATAATAAAAGAAAGAATTGTGATTATTTGAAATGCTGCGGAGGGGATTGTAATGACAGTGAATATGTCTATAAATGCTGATTTATTAGAAAAGCTCCAACATATTGCTGTATTGCAGAATATTACAGCAGATGCATTGGCAGAACGTATTTTATCCGAGTATATTGAAGATATGATGGATTATCAGGATGCTGTTAATGCATATGAAGAATACACCCAGAATCCTGTTAGTCTTAGCAATGATGAGGTTTGTAAAGAATATGGAGTAAAATAAAATGTACAAACTTCGGTATGATGTGAAGGTGCAAAAACAGCTTAAGAAGCTTGACAAGCAAGTGAGCAAAAAGATTGTTGCATGGCTTAACGAAAAGATTGATAACTGTGAAAACCCTCGGTGTTATGGTAAAGCATTAGTAGGTAATCTCGGAGAATTTTGGCGATATAGAATAGGTGATTACCGTGTGCTGGCTAAGATAGAAGATACACAACTCTTGGTGTTGGCTGTCAAAATTAATCACAGAAAACAAGTATACAAATAGCATGACATGATATTAGACGCATAATGTTACATTAATGTTTTGTGGGAAGTCTTGTAAATTAAGGCATCTCTTTTTTTTTCCGTAAAATATTGCCTTCTCCATATATAAATAACAGTCCGGCGCTAGCAGTTTCCTGAATAAATATTGACAGTGACATAGCAGGTGTCTTGACACCTGCTATGTCACGTTGTATTATGTCAAAAGCACCACAAAACCTTAAGGGGAAAGAGGCATAAATACAATGAATGAACATTATGACGTCATTATCGTGGGAACCGGCGCAGCCGGATTGTACTGCGCATTGATGTTGCCGGAGCGCATGAAGGTCCTTATGCTGACAAAGCAGGAGGCGGATTTATCGGACTCCTTCCTTGCACAGGGCGGAATATGTATGCTCCGTGGCGAAGATGATTATAAAGACTACTTTGAAGATACAATGCGTGCCGGACATTATGAAAATAATGAGGGCGCTGTGGATTTGATGATTCGCAGCTCCAATGATATTATCAGGGATTTGATTTTCAGGAAGGTAGATTTTGCCAGAACCGCAGATGGCAAGCTTGATTTTACAAGGGAAGGTGCCCATTCCAGACCTAGAATCCTCTTCCATGAGGATATTACAGGCAAGGAAATCACAAGCACTTTGCTGAAAGAAGCCCTTACAAAGGAAAACATAGAAATCCGTGAGCATATGACCATGGTGGACCTGATTGAGAAAGACAACATCTGCGGCGGCGTTGTAGCCATGGATGAGGGGAATAAGGTTTATCCTATTAGTTCCACGTATGTGGTTCTGGCATGTGGAGGAATCGGCGGCTTATATCAGAACTCCACCAATTATCCCCATATAGCTGGCGATGGACTTGGTATTGCCATGAAGCATAAGGTGGCTGTGGAGCATCTTGATTATATACAGATTCACCCCACCACGCTTTTTTCACGGAAAAAGGGAAGAAGATTCCTGATATCCGAATCTGTTCGTGGGGAAGGGGCGCTGCTATACGATAAAAACGGACAGCGTTTCACCGATGAACTTCAGCCAAGGGATATTGTCAGCCAGGCAATTTTCAACCAGATGGAAAAAGACGGCACGGAATTTGTCTGGGAGGATATGCGTCCCCTTGGTGAAAAGATGATTAGAGAACATTTTCCCAATATATACCAGCAATGCCTTGATGAGGGCTTTAACCCGGTCAGAGAGCCAATTCCGGTTGTTCCTGCCCAACATTATTTTATGGGAGGCATACAGGCGGATTTGTCCAGCCGTACCTCCATGAAGGGGCTTTATGCCTGCGGCGAGACAAGTTGCAACGGTGTACACGGCAAGAACAGACTGGCGAGCAATTCGTTGCTGGAATCCTTGGTTTTCGCCAGAAGAGCGGCCTATGACATGCTGTTTGGACAGGCTCCTGAAAAATGCCAGGCAAAGCCGGATTTGAAAAAATATGAGGATAGAGAAGCCCTGCTTGAAGATTATCATCAGATTGTTTTAAAGGGAATCGAAAGGATGCGTGGAAATGAATAGTATTACAATGCAGCTTCATGTGGATAAATTGATTCGTATGGCCTTGGAAGAAGATATTACGAGTGAAGATGTCTCTACCAATGCGGTAATGCCTGATAAAGTTCAGGGAACAGTGGATTTGATTGCAAAGCAGGATGGAATAATTGCCGGTATGGATGTTTATGCCAGAGTTTTCCAGCTGCTGGACCCGGAAACAGAAATCGAGTGCTTCTATAGGGACGGGGATGAGGTCAAAAAAGGGGACTTGATGGCAAAGGTCAACGGAGATATCCGTGTCCTGCTTTCTGGAGAAAGAGTCGCATTGAATTATCTTCAGCGAATGAGCGGCATCGCAACCTATACAAATAGCGTGGCAAAGCTTTTGGAAGGCAGCAAGGTGACACTTCTCGATACACGAAAAACCACACCTAATTGCCGTATTTTTGAAAAATATGCTGTTCGTGTTGGGGGCGGATGTAATCATCGCTATAATCTCTCTGACGGTGTTCTTTTGAAGGACAATCACATTGGGGCAGCTGGGGGCATTACAAAAGCTATTCAGATGGCAAAGGAATATGCTCCATTTGTCAGGAAGATTGAAATTGAGACAGAAACACTTGAACAGGTGGCAGAAGCTGTAGAAGCCGGTGCAGATATTATTATGCTGGATAACATGACACCGGAAATGATGAAGGAAGCTGTTGAGCTGATTAATGGAAGAGCGCAGACAGAGTGTTCCGGAAATATTACAAAGGAAAATATTGCCCGGATTCGTGAAATCGGTGTAGACTTTGTATCAAGCGGAGCTTTGACACACTCAGCTCCGATTCTGGATATTTCAATGAAAAACCTGCACACAGTATGAAAGGTGCTGAAGGTATGAAAACAGCGGATAGAAGAAATGAGATTTTGAAGCTCCTTAAAAACGCAGAGGAGCCTGTTGTGGCAAGAAAGCTGGCAGAAAAATACGGTGTTAGCCGCCAAGTAATAGTTCAGGACATGGCGGTTATCCGTGCGTGTACACCGGGAATTATTGCGACCACAAGGGGTTATGTTATGGAAAAAGAACCCCGCTGTGTAAGAGAGTTCAAGGTCCGTCATGAAGAAAATGATGTGGCAAGGGAAATGAATCTGATTGTGGACTGCGGCGGCAGGATATGCAATATCAGTATCAGCCACAGAGTGTACGGACGTGTCAGTGCAGAGATGGATATTAGTTCGAGACAGGATGTGGCGGAGTTTATTGCTGAGTTAAAAAACAGCCAGTCCACAGCGCTGAGTTCAGCCACCTCCGGTTATCATTACCATTTGGTGGAGGCTGCCAGCGAGGAACGTCTGGATTTAATCGGCAAGCAGCTGAAAGAGGCTGGTTTCCTGGCACCGCTTAGACCATGGGAACAGCAGGAAGGGGAATAAAACATATGACCATTGCAGAAATTCAGCAGGAAATCCTGCGTATGAAAAAGGAACAGGATATCTGCATCTTAGCTCATGCTTATCAGGGCCAGCAGATACTTGAAGTGGCGGATTATATGGGGGATTCCTATGGCTTGAGCCTGCAGGCATCAAAAAGCAGCTGCAAAGGTGTGATTATGTGCGGTGTCCGTTTTATGGCGGAGACCTGCAAAGTGCTCAGTCCGGACAAAAAAGTCTGGCTGGCAAATCCTTCCGCCGGATGCCCGATGGCAGAACAGCTGGATCTCCAAGGGCTTCGTGAATTAAAGGCAAAATATCCGGGATATACTGTTGTGGCTTATGTCAATACCACCTCCGAGCTAAAAACAGAGTGTGATGTCTGCGTGACCTCATCTTCTGCTGTTCAGATATGCAGCCGTTTGGATAATGATAAAATCCTCTTTATCCCGGACCCGAATCTCGGCCGTTATGTGGCGGAAAAACTGCCGGAAAAAACCTTTGCCTTTTATCATGGAGGCTGTCCGAGACACATTGTTGTAAGTGCAAAAGACGTTGAAAAAGCAAGAAAAGCTCATCCAAATGCACTCCTTCTGGTTCATCCGGAATGCCGTCAGGAAGTTGTGGAACAGGCGGACTTTGTAGGCTCCACAACTGGCATTATGAATTACGCTAAGAAATCTGAAAGCAAGGAATTCATCATCGGAACGGAAAACAGTATTGTTGAGCATCTGCAGTTTGACTGTCCGGATAAATTTTTCTACCCACTGGCGGTTCCCCTTACCTGTATGAACATGAAGATTACAACCTTGATGGATGTTTATAACTGCCTAAAGGGTCGGGGCGGCGAAGAAATCCAGCTTCCAGAAAACGTCATTGAAGGCGCTGGAAACTGCATCCGCCGGATGGTTGAGCTGGGCGGCTGAAATATTCAAAGTGACAAAAATACCGTTTAGGTATAAAATGGTGTTACTTTGAATAATGGGGTGATTAAAATGAGACGCAAGGACAGAGAAGTGGAGAACCAAGAGGAGATTTATGACATTCTGAGGCGTTGCAATACCGTAAAAATCGCAATGCACGGAGATAAATATCCCTACATTGTTCCGGTATCATTTGCTTCAGAGGTTGTGGACGGCAGGATTGTTATATATTTCCATTGCGCTCAAAAGGGCACTAAGCTTGAGCTGATTAAAGCTAATCCCCATGTCTGTGTAGAAGGCGAAATTTTTATACAGATTGAAAAGACCTCCCACGGAATCACCACTCGCTTTGAAAGTGTCGTTGGTTTTGGTGAATGTACATTTGCCACGGAAGAGGACGAAATCATTCATGGTATGAAGCTGCTCACCGAACGCTATGGATACGAGGACTATCCCCTTGAACGCTGCTCAGGATTGAAAAATTTACTCGTTGGCAAAATTGTGCTGGATGAAATCTACGGAAAGAAAAACCTTCCAGGTTCATTAACACCAGCTGACCGTGCTGCGAAAGCCAAAGAGTCAATAGAAAAGTAATTAAAAGAAGCTGCTTAATTTCAATTGAAATCGGGCAGCTTTTTCTGGTTAGACAATTTAAAGGGATTCGACAACTGTGCTTATTTCATTCATGATATAATTAAAAAATATATATGGAAATGGTAAGACAGATTGTGGAAAGTGAGGCTAAGAATAATGAAGTCACTGAATGATTATTTGGCAATACCTTATCGTATGGAAATTGTGGAAGACAGGGATGAAGGCGGATTTGTAGTCTCCTATCCAGATTTGCCGGGCTGCATTACCTGTGGCGAAACAGTGGAGAGTGCGGTAGCAAATGCACTTGATGCGAAAAAAGCATGGCTTGAAGCAGCATTAGAAGATGGGGTAGAGATTCATTAACCAGTATTGCATGTACCTTATCAGCAGAAATAAATAAGCTCGAATAAGATTTGAAGGGGGAGGAAAGCGGACATGGATAGAATGCGGATGGAGTCGATTGATATGACCGCACAGAATATAGAGAAAATAGGGGCGCTGTTCCCAAACTGCATTACGGAGACAAAGGATGCAGAGGGCAGACCGAGGAAAGCCATTAACTTTGATTTGCTGAGGCAGATGCTCTCTGGCGATGTGGTTGAGGGGGATGAAGCCTATGAGTTTACCTGGGTGGGCAAGAAGGCTGCAATCGTTGAGGCAAACAAGCCCATCCGCAAGACTTTGCGCCCCAGCAAGGAAGAGAGTGTAAACTGGGACAG
>CAVAVT010000086.1:0-6056 GCA_963592185.1 bacterium
TTCATCAGTATGCTTCGTGCTTACTATGACATACGCAACAAGGACAAGTTTCAGGACTTGTTTGGCGACCTGTGGATAGGCAAGCACCCGACATCGTTGCAAGGCAAGTTTCAGGTACTTTATCTCGACTTCTCGCAAGTGGGCGGGAGTATCGAAAAGCTGGAGGAGCGTTTTAATTTCTTCCTCGGTGTGGAACTGGATGGCTTTGTGCGTGATTATCATGAATATTATCCCGAAGAAACTATCAAGAAGGTGAGGGAAACAGAAGATGCTGTGGGCAAGTTTGCCATCATATTGAATGAGGCGAAATATCACAAATATCCTCTTTATCTCATCATCGACGAGTATGACAACTTTACCAATACCGTGCTCAATGAGCAGGGTGAGGATGTGTATTGGGCAATCACTCATGCTGAAGGGTTCTACCGTGACATCTTCAAGAAGTTTAAGGGCAACTTTGAGCGTATCTTCATTACAGGCGTCAGTCCTGTGACGCTCGATGATGTAACCAGCGGATTCAATATCGGCTGGCATATTTCCACCAAGGAAGAGTTCAACCAGATGCTTGGTTTCTCCACGGAGGATGTGCGGGAAATGTTCACTTATTACAAGGAAAAAGGCTTGATTCGTCCTGATAGCGACATCGAGGCAATCATCAAGGAGATGAAGCCTTGGTATGATAATTATTGCTTTGCGGAAGAGGCATTGAAGACACAAAGCCGTGTCTTCAACTGTGACATGGTGCTTTATTATCTCCGCAACTACATAAATCGTGGTGAAGGACCTAAGGAAATGATAGACCCTAACACGAAGACGGATTATAACAAGATGCGCAAGCTCATCAATCTTGACAAATTGGATGGTGACCGTAAAGGCATTATTCGTACGATAGCAGAGACAGGACAGATAATCTGCCACTTGGAAGAGACTTTCCCAGCGAGGATGATTACCAATCCGCAGATATTCCCTAGTTTGTTGTTCTATTATGGAATGCTTACCATCAAGGGAACTTTTGGAAGCCAGCTCATATTGGGCATTCCTAACAACAATGTTCGCAAGCAATATTATGGCTATTTGCTAGAAGACTATCAAAGTGATAAGTATGTCAACCTCTCTGACCTTGAATATAAGTTTACGTTGATGGCTTTTGAGGGAAAGTGGAGGGAGACCTTGGAATGTATGGCTGAGGCGTACGCCAATGTTTCCTCGGTGCGTGATGGCATCGAGGCGGAGCGCAACCTGCAAGGCTTCTTCATGGCTTATCTGAATCTCAACAATTATTACTATACGGCACCAGAGTTGGAATTGAACCATGGCTATTGCGATTTCTTCCTTTTGCCTGACTTGACTCATTATCCAACAAAGCATAGTTATATCTTGGAACTAAAGCTGATTCCTAAGAGAGAAAAAGGAATGTCTGAAAAAGTTTATAAGGCATTGATTGCCCAGCAATGGGATGAGGCGGAGGCTCAAATCAAGCGGTATGCTGAAGCACCGAGAGTTGAGGCTTTGCGCCAAGGCACTCAACTACATAGAATCATTATGCAGTTTGATGGTTGGAAACTGTATCGGATGGATGAGGTGTAGCTGAAGGTGGAAGAATAAATCATATGTAGTTAGTGATTATTGGGATGATATAAATTTAATTTCACCAACAAGTTCTGAAAGTGTAAACTATGATACCCAAAAGCCTGAAGCCCTCCTCGAACGAATCATCAAAGCCTCTTCCAACGAGGGTGACCTCGTATGCGATTTCTTCGGAGGCAGTGGAACAACGGCGGCTGTTGCGGAGCGTCTTGGCCGTCGCTGGATAACCTGCGACATAGGCAAGCCAGCATCCTTGTTGGGTGGCGACTGGGATAAGGTCATCGTGCTCGGTTGGAATTTTGCTTTCGACATCTCCCAAGCCATCGAGAAATATAAGAACAGTAACGTTGAGGTCTTGGTGATTCCACCAGACTTGCTCGATAAGCTATCGAAGAAAGGCTTCAAGAAACTCATCGCCGACAAGACCGTTCGCTTCTCCTCTCTGCAATATCTGGTAGTAAATCCTGTTGCAGTAACCATAAATGGTAATGGGGAGGATGAACTCGACATCAGTCTCAGCAACTATGTGCTCCTTTCTCCAGACAATATTCCTCTGGATGATAAGGACAAGGAAAAACTACAAAAGGTAATGGAGCAAGACCCATTGTCGCTCATCGAGTATTGGAGCATTGACCCTGATTATGACGGAGAAACTTTCCGCAGCACTTGGCAAGATTATCGGGAGAACGTGGATAATGACAGCGACCCATTGCATTGCGTCTATTCCACTCGTCTCACCATGCCTCACAAGGAGAACAGAAAGGTTTGCGTCAAGGCTTTTGCAGTACTCGTGAGAGAAACTTTCATGAGGGTCAGCGACAAGCCATCCTCAATATCATCTATCTCCATGAGGTGTTGGGGGAGAACTGTGTGCTGGATGCTTACCAAGGTATCATCCCCGAACTGATGGATAGGTCAGACTTGGCACAACTGGCTAAGCCTAAGTACCAGTTCCCGAAATATGCCGTGAAGATGGCTACGGGTACAGGAAAGACTTGGGTGATGCATGCTCTCTTGATCTGGCAGATGCTGAATGCCAGACACGAGGAAGTGGTGAGCGGACGATTCACCCAAAAGTTCTTGATTGTGGCACCAGGCTTGATTGTTTACGACCGTCTGCTGGATGCTTTTTGTGGCAGGAAGAAGAGAGACGAGGAATATCGTGACCCTCAGACCAACGATTATTACATGAACCAAGATGTCTTCATCCCTGAGCGTTACAGGGATGAGGTGTTCTCGTTCATCCAAAATAATGTGGTGACCAAGGAAGATGGCATCGGCAGAAAGACGACGGGTGAGGGATTGATAGCCCTTACCAACTGGCATCTCTTTGAGAACCAGATGGAAGAAAAGGATACGGACGAGGAGTGGAAAGAAATCAAGGCAAAGCTCTTCGACATCGACCATTACAAGAGTCCGAAAGTTGTCATCTCCGTATTGATGCTCCGTGAGGGATTTGATGTGAACAACATCTGCGTGCTCGTTCCGCTCCGCTCATCCCAGGCACCTATCTTGTTGGAGCAGTTGGTGGGTAGAGGCTTGCGCCTGATGTGGCGAGAGTCTGATTATACTAGCATCAAGTATGAGGACCGCCAGCGAGTGCTTCGACTGCATAAGCCACCAAAGACATTCATTGATACCTTATCTATCGTGGAGCATCCTGCCTTTATCAAGTTTTATGATGACTTGCAGGAACAAGGACTTGTGGCTGTGGATGAAGGCGAGGTTGGTGCAGGTGGAGCCATGGGCGACATCATCACCGTGGGCTTGAAGGAGAACTATGAGAATTATGATTTCCAATGGCCTGTCATCTTACACGATTCCATGGAGGAACTGGAAGATGCGGAGATAGACCTTGGCGACTTGGATCCTTTCACCATGTACCCACTGGACTTATTGCGTAAGTTCTTGGCAAAGGAAGGGGAGACCTTCGTATCGCAAGAGTCGCTGACCAAGACCACCTTTGGTAAGTATAAGGTGACGGCGAACCTCTTCAATGCCAATGGATATAATGAGTATCTTCAAAAGTTGCTGAGGGTGGTGACGCTGAGGTTTGAGAATTGTCGCCGCCAGGGATTCCCTACCATCCAAATCAATGAGGCACAGACGGTGCAAGTAATGGATTGGTATATCCGTACTCGCCTGTTTGCCATTACTTTCGACCCATTCCATGGTAGCGACTGGAAGATACTCTTGGCTAAGGATGGTATTGTGACCAAGCACATCGTGGAGCAATTCGCAAGGGCTATCTATAAGATGCAGAATCGCTTGACCACGATAGATGCGGAAGTTACCCATACGCCATTCTCTTCCTTGCAAGCCATCAAGATGCGAGAGAGCTATTCGATGGAGGTGAGCAAGTGCATCTATCCTCGTTTGGGGTATCCTTCGCATGGAGGCGGTCTGGAGAAAACCTTCATCGAGTTCTTGGATAGGGATGCTGAGGTAGAGCGGTTCCTGAAAATCAATGAGTCTGGTCATACCTTTGCCATCATCTTCTATGTTCGCAAGGATGGACTGATGGCAACATATCATCCCGACTTTATTGTTGCCACGGCTGAGAAAGTGTATCTCATAGAGACCAAGGGCGATGACAAGGTGGATGATGCGAATGTAAGGCAGAAGCAGACGGCAACCATCGAGTGGATCAAGAAAGTCAATGCCTTGGATGCCAAGGACAGGATGAATCGCACTTGGGAGTATGTGCTCATTGGCGAGAGCGTCTTCTATTCGCTCAGTGGTAGTGGGGCTACGATTACGGATATTTGCAACCAATGCAAGGTGTCGTATTCGATGGCTACTGGTAACCTCTTTGAGTAACAATACCTTGGCGTAGCCCCTTTTCTTTCCGGTTTGTTGAAAGAAAAGGGGCATTTTCTTGTAAAAGTTTAGGCTAAGTCGATTTTTCTTTGTACTTTTGCATATATTTTCTTTGTACTTTTGCTAATTATGAATAGAAAAGACTTGACAGAAGGCAGCATCATGGGCAACATCTGGAACTTCCTCTTGCCCTACATGCTGGCTTATTTCTTGCAAATCCTCTATGGATTGGCCGACCTCTTCGTGATAGGTCGATATTGTGGGGTGGAGAGCACGACGGCGGTGTCGAATGGCGCACAGATCATGTACTTCTTCACCTGCGTCGTCATGGGGCTGGCCATGGGCTCTACCGTGAAGATTGCCCATGCCGCGGGAGCGAAAGACTCGGCTCGCACGGCTCGCTTCATCGGCAATACCACCACCATGTTCTTGGTGCTCAGCGTGGTGATGGCAGCAGTCTGCCTCTTGCTCAGAAACAGCATCGTGGGCATCATCGACACTCCTCCCGAGGCTTGGCAGGGCAGCGTGGAATACCTTACGGTTTGCTTCATCGGCATCCCCTTCATCATGGCTTACAACATCATCGCCTCCATCTTCCGTGGGCTGGGCGACTCGAAGAGTCCGATGTACTTCGTCGCCGTGGCTTGCGTGGTCAATGTCATCCTCGACTTCTTCTTCATCGGTTACCTGAGGCTGGGGGCGATGGGAGCAGCCCTGGGCACCACGCTCTCACAGATGTTCAGCGTCCTCGTCTCGCTCGTCGCCATCCGTAGGCATCGGGATGTTTTCGATGTGCATAGGCATGATTTCCTTCCGCACAGGCAGACCATCATGGACATCCTGAAGATAGGTTTCCCGATCGCCATGCAGGACGGATTTATCCAGATAGGCTTCCTCGCCATCACCATGATAGCCAACGGTCGAGGAGTCTACGATGCAGGAGCCGTGGGCATCGTGGAGAAATTCATCGGGCTGGTGTTCCTCCTGCCTTCGGCGATGGTCTCTACCGTTTCTGCGATTTGCTCGCAGAACATTGGTGCAGCCAAGGTGGACAGGGCGCTCAGTACCCTGCGTTACGCCATCGGCACCTGCTGCGGCTATGGCGTGCTGATGATACTGCTGTGGGTTACATTCCCAGAGGCGGCCATCCGCATCTTTAGCAGCGACCCCGTGGTGGTGGAGAAGGGAGCGGTCTATCTGCAGGGCTATGTTTACGATTGCTTCTTTGCGGGCATCCACTTCTGCTTTACGGGCTTCTTTGCGGCGTGTGGCTATTCCATCGTCTCCTTCGTCTACAATTTCCTGTCGGTCATCCTCATCAGGATTCCGTTTGCCTATTGGGCTTCCGAGCTTTATCCCGACACGCTCTATCCGATGGGGCTCACCACTAGCTTCGGCAGTGTGTTCTCGGTGGTTATCTGCATCATCGTTTACCGTTGGATGGTAAGGCACCAGAAGTTTCAAGCTGTATAAGCTGTATAAGCTGTATAAGCTGTTTAATAAAAAAAAAGGCTTTGGCTAGTTCTCTTCTAGTCAAAGCCCATTTTTTTATTAGGGTTCGAGCTTTATTTTTTATTAGGGTTCGAGCTTTATTTTTTATTAGGGTTCGAGCCCATTTTTTATTAGCGTTCGAGCTTTATTTTTTATTA
>CAVAVT010000087.1:0-5932 GCA_963592185.1 bacterium
ACGTTTCCGGGCGGCTTTAGATTGCAGACAAAATGCTACAAGTTTACTCCACGTCAGCGGGGACTTCATCAGTCAGGCAAGATCGGATATAACGCATAGGATCGTGATAATCATAATTTGTGTAATCAGAATATAGCTCATCATTTTCGAGTGCGTCGAAAAGGCGTCTCTTGAATAAAGGCCCAAATCGTTCGTCATCAGGGGTGAATAGATTGTTATCTGGAGGACTAAGAAAGAGCAAGCCGGGACCTATTTCAACATATTCGTTATACATTTCAATCAAATTTGATTTTAGTATCACGAAAGGGTCGAAGGTATTCGATTCTAAAGATTTACAGGCTATGACTAGCAGGCGTTGCACCAGGGCAGCACGAATATCCCAAAATGTATAGTCGTGGATGTTATCGTCTGGTTCTTCATCAAAATCCCAACTAATTTTATAGCCGTTATCGGATAATTTGGGCGTGCCGCATGTAGTAAGATTTTTAGGACTAATTTTTATTGTTAATGACTGTGGAAGCGCAAAATTGTATTCGTCATAGCTACCAACTATGGAAATATTTGCATAGTTGAATAGGTGCAGGATACCGGCAGACATTTGCATAATAGGGGCTTTTTCGACGTCGAGTAATAAGGAATTGGCTAAGGAAAGTATCGATAAATCATCTCCATCTTGTAATTGAGAAATATAATTTCTTGCTTCTAATTGTTTTTCGGCTTTTATTGCTTTTTCGAGGAATCCTTCTGAGCTCTCTTTTGATTTTTGTAATTTTAGTAACCGTACTTTTGGCATTACTGCGCTTTCTTGCACGATCGGTGGTGTTTCTGTTGTTTGCTCTTTCCCTAGAATAAACCAGTCTAAGCTAAGGCCCTTCCATGCTGCGATTTTGATTATGTCATTGAGGCTGATACCGTCCCCGCGGCGCAATGCAGAAATTTTATTTCCTTTGGCGCTATCGGTGATATCCCTGTTTCCATAAATCTGATTATAAAGCTCTACATTTGTAGGGCCTTTTTCTGTGCCATCATCAGTAGGAGATGATGGGAGTAAGTTGCTAATGTTTTTCTTGATTCTATCGAACGTTTCCGGCTCAATGCCCGTCATTTTTATATCGTTCATGTGTACCCCCGTACTATTACTCATCACCATGAGGCGATGATGAGTAATCATCTTTTCATGATGAAAATAAAGCCGCTGTGCGTTGAAAAAATCATCGCTATAAGACGATTATCATATGCGGTTTCAACTGCTACCATAAGTATAGCATGCAGCGCCGCGGGAGCAATAGCAAGCGCCGGCGGTAAAAGGGACATATCCACGAAAGCCCAAGGATCCGGGCGGTTTTTAGAGAAAATGGAAGGAAAAAGAAATGAAGAAAAGATTATTGAATACGCAAGAATTTTTGGACTATGTAGGACTGGGACGGACGAAGGGGACCGAATGGGCGAAAGAGATTGGAGCTATGAAGCATATTGGACGCCGTACATTCTTTGACGTGGTGATCATTGATAAGGCGCTGGATGAAATGGCGAGCGATGGGGCGACGAAGGGCGCGGCCGCTTCCGGCGGATTCAAGAGATAGAGGGAGCGGGCCCATGATGATTTCACAATTATTGAAGGAACGGGGCGCGATTGGCGCCAGCAAGGCTATCAAGATGAAGGATATTATGGCGGCGCTCCATATGAAGCGGCGGGCGGTGATTTATCATGTGGCCAGGGAGCGGCGCGGCGGCGCGCTGATCTGTGCCACCACCACCGGAGGCGGCGGGTATTATATGCCGGCTAATGATGAAGAAATCGTGAGGCAGTGGAAGGCGCTGGAAAGAGGTATCCCGCGCCGGGCTATGGCGTTGCGGCCGTTCCGGGCGTGTGTAAAGGCGATGAAGAAGGCGGCGGAGAAAGAGCGCCTGGAGGCAAGCCATGAGGGCGCGTAGTTTCCGGCGGGGCTATTTCCCGTGGCCGGTGCGACGGTGGTTTCTGTGGAAGGCGGAGGAAATCAAGGACGGGCGATTATCAAAGGCGGAGGGCTAGGGTATGGGAAGAAAACGCGGCTATGAGCGCAAGCCATACGAAAGCGCAAAGCCAGGGAGCGGCGGCCATGATCCTTATGTGGGTTTGTATTTCAGTATGACCCATTCGCCCGCCTGGCTGGACCTAACGGGAAATCAAAGGGACCTGTACCGGGTTTGCAAGGAGCAGTATAAGCAAAAGCGGCCGGCGAAACGGTATCCGGATCATAAACCTTTTGATAGGGATGAAGTTTTCTCTTTGAGCTGGGACCGGGTGAAGGAAGCAGTGCCGCAAGGGGAAACTACATTTTACAAGGATCTCAAGGCTTTGGTGGATCATGGATTTATACGGGTGCTTTCGCAAGGCGGCTATAAGAGAGAAACGGTTTATGAGCTATCAGACCAATGGAAATTTTGGAAAAAGGACCCGTGAGATTTTTTCAAGCGTTAAAAATTAACGGTAAAATTTCTGTTTACCGTTAAAATTTAACGGCTAGGGATATTTTACCGTTAAAAATTAACGGTAAAACGGCGTTTTTCGGGGATTTTTTGGAAAAATACCGTTAATTTTTGTTGCTAGTTATATAACTAGTTACCATACCAGCTTTTGAAACGGTACTGGAAGGGGACCAGCGGGAGGGACGCCAGGGGCGGCCATAGGGCTAGCGCTGCTACCTTCCGCCGGTTGTTCGACTGGCAATCAAAAAGGCCCGCCGGAAATGGGCGGGGGAGTATAGCCGTTCCGCGGATCCGTGAAGGGGCGCTATATTTCCTTATTTCCTTTCGGAGGGAATGAAGGAAGCGCCGCCGGAAGTATTAGACGTGCTGCGAGAGGCAGCAGAAAGGACATAGGACTATGAGCACGAAGGCAAGAGCAGCAGCAAAGAAAGCATGGATCAAGAAACATAAGCTTTTGAGAAAGAAAATGGAGGAAGCTAAGAATCGGAAATTGGATAGAGTGCTTGCAGGACTTCCCGTGTTTTGCACCAATATTGGAGAACATGGGGAAGTGCTGGAAGGGGAAAGAGCATTTTTCACCAATGGCAAAGGGGAAATCATTCGTGAGGAATATTACCCGCCGGAAGATAGCAGCGATGGGGAACAGGGAGAGGACGCCGCCAGGGTTACGGGTGAAGCGGGATAATTTATGGACCGTTCCGGCGGATGATAAAGGGCTAGCCGGGTGAGCGCTGGAGCCAGCAGGCGAAGGCGGCGGCTACATGACCATGGCCGGCAAGAAAAAAGAGAGGCCGGGAAATTTCCCTTTGACCTCTCTTTTCCTTTTTGGGGGCAATAGAAAAGCCGGGACTGGGCTAGAGTTCCGGCTAGCGGGTCCACGATGTGTACGGGGATACCACCGCGGGCAATTCCATTATAGCAATAATCCTTGCGCTTGTCACGGATCCGGAAAGAAATAGAAGGCCGCCGGAAAGGCGGGGGAAGTGAAGGGGCGCGGAAGGTGTGGGAGAAGAGCGGGAGACGCGGGAGGTGCTGGAGGCGATAGCAGGCTATGGGGGCGACTTCCTGGAGCAGGGGGGAGAACCAGCAGGGCGGAAATGCGGGGAGCATTCCGGCGGATGATTTGTTGGCGATGAGCTGGCGGGACTTCCCCTGGCTGATAAGCGGGAGGCGTTGCGGATATGTGGTGGAGTCACGGGGCGGAATGGCGGCCGCCTGGCGATGAATGAACGGTGTGAGATACGCGGAAAGAAGGCATATAGAAGGGCGGGAGGATTTAAACGGAAAAATTTTATAGCAAGGCAATTATCACCAGGTGATAATTTCGGGAAAATTTTCACCGCTTTTTCCCCTGGAAAAGGATAGTCGCGGGCTAGTTTGTGACATGAAAACAGTGTTTAACTATGGGCTTTTTTAGGACCTGTTGCCATATACTACGGCTGGCGCGGCCGATAAAATGGGGACAGTTGTATTACATGTGGAACCATGAAGGAAGGTGAACGAATGAAGGAAAGCGCGGATAGAGGAAGTGAGGCGCTGCGAGAGGCCCGCCGTGCAGGAATGCCCATGGCGGATGAGCTGACATTGGATGAGCTGGCGGCTATGCAGTCGGAGCTTATGAACCAGGAGAGGAGCTGGGGCGCCATTTATGAAATGATCCTATGGGCCTATTGCACGGGATACCGGCGAGGCGCCGCCAGGGGCTCGAAGGAGAGCGCCGCCGGAAAGGCGGGAGGATGAGCCGAGGAGAGTTTCATTTTCCGGCGGAAATTAAAAAATGCATTTAAAAGGCCTATGAAGTGCTTGCAAGGCGTTTCGTGGTAAATCTATCGCAAGGAAAGGCGCTGAAACGAATAGGCCAAAGATAGACCGCGGGATTTTGATTTTATTGTGCGTGAGAAGGTGAATTTCCATGGAAGCAGAAGGAAAGACGAGTAAAGCAGCAGAACAGGATAGCCGGGTAATCACTTTGCGGCTTGACCGGGAACGGCTGGAGCGGCTGCGGCGATATTGTACGGCGAGAGGCTGGAGCCGGAATAGGGCCGTTAGGGAATTTATAGATTTGCTGGCGGATTGAGCCGGATAGAAAGAAAGGACTGGGCGATATGAAACGAATACCGGGCATGAGGTTGAATGAGCGGACAGGTAGATGGGAATATAGATTTTTTTATGAGGGCCGCCGCTATTCTGTTAGCGGTGATACGCAAATAGAATGTATGGAGAGACGGAAGGACAAGGAAAAGCAGGTAGACCGGGAAGGTTATTTGAGGAATGATAAGATTACACTGAATCAGTATTTCAAAGAATGGATAGCCCAAAAGGAAAGGGAGGTAAAGGGAGCAACGATATTTCAATATACGATTGCTTTTAGAAACAATATTTCCCCGATGTTAGGCCGCTATCAAGTGAAGAGAATAGAGCGGCGCCAGGTGGTGGAGATGATCAACAAAACGGCGGATAAGAAAGGCGTAGGGGCGGGGAATTATGCACGGAGTCTGATTGTAACTATCTTTAAAAACGCGGTGCAAGATGAAGTAATCCCGCGGAACGTGGCGCAAAATATCCCGGCGTTGAAAGATCCACGGCCACCGGCAAGAGAGACGGTACACCGGGAATTGAGCGAACAGGAATTAAAAGATTTCTTTTTCCTGGCGAGAGATTCGCTATACTATAATGCGTTTCGCCTTATGCTCCATACCGGTATCCGTGTTGGGGAGTGCCTGGCGCTACAGTGGAAAGACCTGGATTTTAAAAAGGGAATGATCCGCATTACCAAAACGCTTACAAGGTCAAAGCAAGGGAAATGGACTTTAGGGAGTACGCCAAAAACAAAGAAATCAAAACGGGATATCCCTATGAATGTTCCCATACGCGCCGCCATAAAGGACCAAATGGAAATGCAACGAAACTTGCACGGGAGTATAGATCTATGCGGTTTTGTGTTTTCTAAAGAAGATGGGGGAATGGCGGCGCCAGGTACCATAAATTCAGCTATCACAACACGAATACGGAAGGGCAAGAAGCAAAATCCACCGATTATTATAGAGCCATTTTCTGTGCATGCCTTCCGTGATACATTCGCCAGTCGGGCGGTTAGAGCCGGGATACCACCTAACACACTAAAGGAAATATTAGGTCATTCGTCCCTGGCTATGACGATGGATTTATATGCACATGTAAACCAGCAAGACAAGATAGAGGGAATGGAAAAAATGTTGTCGGTCAATTTCTAAAAATAGAGCCGCCGGAATGCCTGGCGGCTTTTTTCATTTTTGTGCATCTCCAATTTATCTCCACAAAACCTCTCCAAAACGCTATATTTGAAAATCAGTATCAAATAGCAAGAGGCGATTATCGGCGGAAAGTAGCGGCTGAAATGTGCGATAAATACAAAGAAAATCCAAAATTTTTGTATGCCCGCTGAAAGCCGTTATAGACATGGCGAGAAAATCAGTGTAGAATG
>CAVAVT010000088.1:0-5531 GCA_963592185.1 bacterium
CTCAAGAGGATTACGACATATGATTGTTGCCTGGGACGAAGAAGCATGGGATGATTATATCTATTGGCAAAAACAGGATAAGAAAACACTGAACCGAATCAATGAGCTTATAAAGGATATTCAGCGAAACGGTACCAAAGGGATAGGCAAAGCAGAACCATTAAAATATATATCTGGTGGATGGTTTAGCCGACGTATTGACCAATGTAACAGGCTGGTTTATCGCATCAAGGAAAATAGATTAGAAATATTACAATGCAGAGCACATTATAAATAAATCTCTTTAAAAGTAATTGCGTAGGAGGTATTGGTATGAAGGAATATATTTATCCTGCAATTTTTCATAAAAATAATGATGGTTCATATACTGTAATTTTCCCAGACCTGCCTGGCTGTATCACTGAGGGAAAAAGTCTTGGAAGCGCAATGAAAATGTCACAATCAGCACTTACCCAATGGATTGAATATCTGCATGATGAAAAAGAACTCATTCCAATGCCAAGTGATTACTCAGCTCTAAAGATAGAAAATGGTGAAATTGTATCTTTCATTTAGGCAGACATGAAGGATACCCGTGCAGTAAAAAGGACTGTGAGCCTGCCAAAATGGATGGACGACAAGGCTTCTGAAATAGGATTCAGCCTTTCCAAAATCTTGCAGGAAGCTATACAGAAAAAGCTTGATATGATAAAAGCTTAATACTTAGTTTTAGTCCACAGCCCAGCAAAAAAAATAACATCTCTGCTTTTTTAAGAGAGGCAGGGATGTTTTTTATGCTTATTTTTGATGATTATAACGCCATTGTTCAGGTTTTTCCGCAGGAAAAACATTCCACATTGCGTTTCAACGAGGAGGGAGATATTAGCTCGCCTCCTGTTATTCGTTTTTCATCCCCCACCTATAGAGGATGGGGGACATCTTTTTCCTCGTTATATATTTTACCATCCCTGTTTGCTTCGCCAAAATGATGGCTGCATCAGCGCCAGCAGGGACAGGATTTCAAGGCGGCCGCCGAGCATTGACACGCAGAGAACCAGCTTGCTGAAGGGGTTGATTCCGCTGTAGGTTCCGGTGGCTCCCACCGCATCAAAGCCCGGTCCGGCACCGCTAAGTGTGGAGGCAGCCGCCCCCATTGCCGCCATTACCGGCATATCGTCAAAGAGCAGAAGCCCAAATACCACTACAAAGAACCCTATATACATGAAGAAAAATCTGCCAACGCTGAAAAGAATATTCTGCGGCAGCTCCCGTCCATTGATTGTCACATGGGCCACAAGGCCGGGATGAAGCCTCTGCCGGATGATGATATACACCATTTTGAAAAGAAGAATCACACGGACCATTTTCAGACCGCCGGAAGTAGAACCGGCGCATCCGCCTATGAACATGAGAAGCAGCATACACATTCTGGAAAAAGGCGGCCACGCATCATAGTCCGCCGTAATAAATCCTGCGGTGGACGAAATAGAAATGGTCTGGAACGAGGCATTTATCAGGCTGTCAGAAAGGGATGCCCCCATGTGAACAGTAATGTCTATGGTAATGGCAATGACGATGAACAGCAGCATTCCCAAATAACAGCGAAGCTCCGTATTCCTAAAGAGAATTCCGGGACCATGCCGAAGTGCCGCAATGTAAATACCGAAGTTACAGCTGCAGATGAGCATGAAAACCATCATACTTATATAAAGTATATTGTTGTCAAAATATCCAACACTGGCATCATAGGTAGAAAATCCCCCTGTAGCTGTGGTGGAAAAGGCGTGATTTATTGCGGTGAAAAAATCCATTCCGCAGCCAATATATGTGACCAGCGCCAAAAAAGTAAACACGCTGTACAGCTTGAAAAGTGCGCCAGCGGTGTTCTGGATACGGGGCAGAACCCTGTCTCCAGCGGCTCCGGAAATCTCTGCATTGTAGATATGCACAGCGCCACGGCCAATCTGGGGCAGAAGGGCTATGAAGATGACGATTATACCAAGACCCCCCACCCAGTGGCTTATACTGCGCCAGAGCAGTATGCTCCGTGGAGTGTGGTCAAGATCCGTTATGACAGTGGCGCCCGTACTGGTGAACCCAGAGGTGCTTTCAAAAAGGCTGTCCAGTGGCGAAAGTGTCCCCGTGAGCATGTAGGGCGTAGTCCCCAGCAAAATTATCATGATCCAGCCTAAAACCGTAATTGCTGTGCCCTCCCTGGTGGTGAAGCCGTCAATATCCTCCTCGCCGAAGTAGTACAGGCCGTGTCCCACCAGGAATGCCAGCACCAGCGCCTGAAGGAATCCATTTCCAGTGCCGTCCCCGTCCATATATCCCAGCGCAGCTGGAAAAATCATTGCAAAGCCGCAGGCAAGAGCCAGATCAGACAACAAGGCTGCTATAATGCGAAAATCCATTTACTGACGGCTCCTTTCCCTTTATCATGCATTTACCATTGGGAACGTTTACTGTCTCCCTTAATGCAGAAAATAAAAATCAAAAATGCAAAAAACTCAATTTTTCCCAGGACCATCAACAGTCCGCAGGTAATTCCGGCCCACATATTCATTCCTAGATAGTGGGCGGAGGACCCTTCCAAAAATACCAGCTGTCCTGTGCCGGTAAGACATCCTGTGGCAAGTTCCATGGCTGCAGGAGCCTCAAGCCCCGAGGAGGTCAGCACCATTACCCCAAGGAAAAACGCTGCAAAGTACAGAAAAAACAGCACCAGCAGACTTCCTAACACCCTTTGGGACACGGTGACTCCGTCCATGGAAATATGGACAACAAGGTGTGGATGAAGTGTGCGCTGAATATCCCTGAAGGCACTTTTGCAGAGAATGGCGAGGCGGAGAACCTTGAAACCGCCGGAAACTCCGCCGATACATCCCCCCACATATGGGAGAAGCATCAAAAGATACTTGCTGAAAGCGGGCCAGCTGCCTATGCTGTCGGCGAAAAATCCCGTGGTGGTTCCAAAGGACACCGCATGGAAAAATCCCAGCACAGCGGACTGGTAGGGAGAAAATCCGCCCTTTTGCCAAAGTTCCCAGCTAATAAGCCCTCCGGCAATCAGCAGTATAGCCAGATACCATCGAAGCTCCGTGTCTTTAAAAATAAGAGAAAGCTTACGATGTCGCCAGGTTTCATAATATAGCAGGAAATTTCCGGCAGCCGCAATCATAAATGCCATGGTGAGAAGAAGCATAAATGGGCTGTCAAAGCCAACGGGGAGCCGTGGCTGGTAGCATCCTCCCGTGGAAACCACCGCCATGGAAAAATTGGCTGAATCGAAAAAATCCGCCCCATAGAGCCTCAAAATCAGCATCAGCAATAGGCTCATACCGGCATAAATCCTGATTACTTTCAGTCCGGTGTTCTTCATCTGTGACAGAGTCATCTGTCCAGTGTGAAGAGCTTTTTCCACGGCGAAGGAAACTCCGAAATCATTGCTTACCTGCGGCATCACCACAATAATCAGCAGGAGAAAAAACATTCCTCCAAGCCACTGACAGGTACTTCGCCACAGTATAAAAATATCCGGAGTGCCGGCCGGCAGATTGCTTAGTCCCGTGGTTGTAAAGGCGGACATCCCCTCCAGCATAGCCTGCATCAGCGGCAGCTCTCCCCCTATTATGTAGGGCATGGCACCAAAAATCATGAGAAAGGGCCAGGTGAAGAGCAGTACGCTGCAGCCCTCCTGCAATGAAAGCTTGCTGTGATGCTTAAAAAATGTTGAAGCAAGGGATGAGCCGACAGCCACTGACACCAACAGTGACAGCAGAAATGCCGGGGTATGGGGGCTGTGGGTGTATATCCCATATCCTATGGGCACCAGGAGTCCCAAAGAGCACAGAAAGGCGCTCTGCCCCAGAAGGAAGAAAAGAAGGCTGTGCATTTAGCGGATTCCTCCCAGATTGAAGTAAGGAACCACCTTTTGAACAAAATTAGTTCTAAGGAGAAGGATAACCCTGTCTCCCGGCATTAGAACGGTGTCGCCGTTTGGAATAAAGGCTTCAGTGTCACGGACATAGGCGCACACCAGACATTCCTTGGGGAGGCCGGCATTTTTGAGGGGCTTTCCGGTAACGGGAGCCTTGTCCTGCACAATGACCTCTATTGCCTCTGCCTTGTTGCCCTCCAGGAAGGATACCGACACCACGCCGCCCTGGCGGACGAATGCCATTACTTCGCTGGTGGACAGCATTCTTGAGGAAAGGGCGGTGTCGACACCCACCTGCTCCATCAGGTCAATGTACTCTGTCCGGGCTACCTGTACGATGGTGCGCTCCACTCCCTGATGCTTTGCAAGAAGTGCCAGCATCAGGTTCAGCCTGTCGTCATCCGTCAGGGCAATGAGAACCTCTGCATCCTTAATTCCCTCTTCACGGAGAAGGTCCAGATTGGTGCCGTCACCATGGATTGGAAAGCCCCGGTGAAGCTTTTCCGCCACCAGTCTCAGACGGGAGCGGTCCAAGTCGATGATTTTTACCAATACGCCCTGCTGGTCAAGCATGGGGGCAAGAAAACGGCCTGTGCGGCCAGCGCCGATGATGACTACCCGGCGGACTTTGCTGGTTTTGCGTTTCACCAGCTTTTTGCTGAAATGCTCAATGTCCTGTGTACTTCCCACAAAGTAGGCATTGTCACCGGGAAGCATTTTGTCATCGCCGTGGGGAATAATCATCCTGTGGGCACGGAAAATCATGGCTGCCAAAATGGATTTCGGCATGTCCAAATCCTTCAGGGGTATATTTGCCAGTCTTGAGTCACTGTGAATCTTCGTCTCAAACAGCCTGACCCTGCCGTCAGCAAAATCCTCCACGTTGAGGGCCGCCGGGGTCATGAGAATACGGTTTATCTCAAGGGCGGTAATCAGCTCAGGGTTCAGCATCAAATCTATATCAAAATTCTTTTTCAAATATTCCTTTGCCTCAGACATGAACTCCATGTCACGGATGCGTGCCACAGTGTGCTTGATGCCGTGCTTTTTCGCCAAAATGCAGGATATCATGTTCACCTCGTCAATATCCGTAGTGGCAATAAGCATGTCAGCCCCCTGTACGTCAGGGTTGGTCATGGTAATAGGGCTGGAGCCGTTGGCGGTGAGGGTCAGCACATCCAGCGAGCGCTTGGCTGTTTCCAGGCGGTCGGCGAACTTATCCACCACCACCACATCGTGGCCTTCCTCCGAAAGACGCTCGGCGATGCTGTATCCCAGTTTTCCAATACCTACAATGACGATTCGCACAGTGTTCCCTCCCTGATTTTCCGAAAAAAATATCCACAATATCTCAATATATATTACTATTTTTCTGCTACTTTTTCCATGTGTAACCAGTGGGAGTTATCCACAAAAAATCCACATTTACCCCAATTTTGTGGATAAATATGTGAATAACCCGTGTATTTCACCACAAAACCACGGTAAATCAATGTGGAAAAGGTGGATAAACTTATCCACAGGTGTGAATAAAAATGAGTATAATATTCTGATTTCAAGACAATAAAAGTGTCAGTTTCATCGCAAAAAATAGGGGCTGTGAAAAACACAG
>CAVAVT010000089.1:0-5448 GCA_963592185.1 bacterium
GGAGGCGAGCTAATATCTCCCTCCTCGTTGAAACGCAATGTGGAATGTTTTTCCTATGGAAAAACTTGAACAATGGCGTTATAATGTTAGTTAGTACTAACATACAAAGGAGCATTTATGGATAAACAAGCAACGAGAGAGCGTATCCTGGAGGCGGCTACAGACCTTATAGCAGAAAACGGCTACAAGGAAACCACCACAAAGGATATTGCGGCTAAGGCAGGAGTCAGCGAGATGTCAGTATTTCGCCATTTTGGCTCCAAAAAGGCAATACTGGAGGCTATCAACAGCCGATATACCTTCAACTATCCCATTGAACATGGTCTGAAACCTCAAATCCAATGGGATTTGGAAAAGGACATATATTTGTTTGCCAAGGTTCAGTACGAGCACAATCTGAAAAACGAAAAGGCAATCCTGATACGTTTCAAAGAAAGCAAAAAATTGATTGAATACGGAATCGATGTAAAGGATGACCCACGGCAGATGAAGTCATTTTTCAAATGGTATTTTGACGAAATGTACAAAATGGGAAAGCTTGTAAAAGCTGATAACGAGCTTTTGGCGGTACATTTCATGGGGATGAACTTCGGTATTTTTTGCAACAAAATGATGGATGTGTACGGAAGGGTAACAGAGATTTCCAAGGAAGATGAAATCCGTTTTGGGGCGGCGTGCTTCGCAAAGGCCCTGAAACCCTGATATACATAGATTTATTTTTGAATGAATTGGAGGAATAGGAATGAATAGAGATGAACAGATGAAAATGGACACAGGAGGCAGAAATATGCTGCGGCTCACTGTGTTTTTAGGAACATTGGCGGCTATGGCGCCTCTGGCAACGGATATGTATCTTCCCAGCCTGCCGTCCATGAGCGGTGAATTTAATGCCCCGGCGTCACTTGTACAGCTGACACTGACAATGACCATGCTGGGAATGGCTGTAGGCCAGATTCTTATCGGCCCTATCAGCGATATGGTGGGAAGAAAAATTCCGCTTATAATTGGAATGGCAATATTCGGACTGGCTTCTGCCGGATGCGTTTTTACAGATAATATTAACGCCTTTTTGGTATTCAGGCTCATTCAGGGTGCCGCCGGTGCAGCAGGTGTGGTTGTGGCACGTGCGGTGGCAAGGGATATTGCAAAGGGACCGGCGCTGACCAAGCTTTTTGCAACACTGATGATGGTAAATGGACTGGCGCCCATACTGGCTCCGGTTATCGGCGGACAGCTGCTGCTGTTTTCCGGATGGCGCATGATTTTCGTGGTGCTTGCCGGAGTAGGCATTATACTGGCAGGTTGTGCCATACTCTTTAATGAGTCTCTGCCCTCAGACAATCGTGTGAGCAGCATTGCCGGATCCTTCAAGAGCTTTAAGACCATGCTTACAGGAAAATATTTCTTGGGACACTGTCTCATGCAGTGCTTCACCTTCGGGGCATTTTTTGCTTATATTTCCGGTTCTTCCTTTGCTTTTCAGAATGTATACGGCGTGTCTGCCCAGGCATACAGTCTGATTTTCGGATTCCTTGGAATCTGTATTGCCATAGCCGGGGTTATTCCGGCACGAGTTGCTGGCAGGGTGTCCGATGTAGCCCTTTTGCGCTGGTCACTGGTTCAGGCTCTTGTGGGAAGCATTTTTGTATTTGTCGTATGCTGGTTTGAGTTGTCTGTTTATGCATTGGGACTGGCTTTGGTAATATGCATAAGCATGATTTCAATTTTCAGCTCCGCAAGTTTTTCATTGGCAATGCAGTCTCAGGGAAAAAATGCTGGAAGCGCATCGGCGCTGCTGGGATTTTTCTCCATGATTTCCGGCGGTATAATGGCTCCGCTTGTTGGTATTGCCGGTGACCATACAGCCATCCCTATGGCGGTAATCATGATGATTTGCGAAGCCGGGTCAGTAGTGGTATTCTATACCATGATAAAGCCGTGCCATCGCCCTGATGGGAAAATGAAGGAGGCAGCTGCTGCGGCGTAATTTATCTGCTGCCAAAGGGGATTTAGCATGAAAAATACAAGTGAAGCATTGCTTTCATTTATAGAAAAGGGAACCTCGCCGTTTCAGGTGGTGGATACCTCTGCCAAGGAGCTGGAGTCCGCTGGCTTTCAGAAGCTGGATGCCAGCAAAGAATGGCAGTTGAAGGATGGAGGAAAATACTATCTAAAGGTTTATGGCAGCACACTTCTGGCTTTCCGGCTGGGGAAAAAGAACCAGAATGGACTTCGGATAGCTGCGGCACATACGGATTTTCCCTGTTTTAGAGTAAAGCCCAATCCCCTTATGGGAGACAGTTATGGACAGCTGAATGTGGAGCCATACGGAGGTATGATTCTTTCCAGCTGGCTGGACAGACCGCTTTCTTTGGCAGGACACATTGTTCTTCGTGGGGAAAATCCCTTTTCACCGGAAACTGTGGCGGTGGATTTTAAACGTCCGATTCTGACCATACCAAGTCTTGCAATCCACATGAACCGGAAGGTGAACGAAGGTGTGGAGCTGAACCGTCAGACAGAGATGTTGCCGCTCCTGTCCATGGCGCCAGAGGGGGGCTTTTCCGAAAATTGCTTTGTGGATTTTTTGGCAAAGGAAATAAACCGTCCTGCAGAGGATATTCTTTCCTGGGAGCTGTCGGTTTACCCAACGGAAAAGGGATGTACCCTTGGCATGGGAAATGACATTATTTCATCCCCTAGACTGGACAATCTTACCTCGGTTCAGGCGTGTCTCAAGGGTCTGATGGAGGTGGAAAATCCTCCGGTTGGAACGGAGATAATAGCCCTTTTCGACAATGAAGAGGTGGGGAGCCGGACCAAACAGGGGGCGGATTCCGCTGTGCTCATGGAGCTTTTGGAGAGGGTTTATAAATGCCGGGGACTGGACAGAGAACAGCTCTATAGGGACATGGCGGAAGGCTTCATGCTGTCGGTGGATGTGGCACATGCAATGCACCCGGCCCACAAGGACAAGGCTGACCCCACCAATAGGCCAGTTCTCAACGGCGGAGTTGTGCTGAAGCAGGCGGCAAGCCAGGCATATGCAGGAGATGCAGAGGCGGTGGCGGTGATTTCCGAGCTTTGCAAGGTTCATGACATCCCGTACCAGACCTTCGTGAACCACAACAACATCCGTGGCGGTTCCACCCTTGGTTCCATGGCTTCAGCCCTAGTACCCGTCCGTGCCATGGACATAGGAGTCCCCATCCTCTCCATGCACTCCGCAAGAGAAACCATGGGCGCCAAAGACCAAATTGCATTGGAAAAGTTGTTGAAAGTGTTTTTTGAAAGCTGACAAAAAGCGCTATTCCCCAAAATCCTGAAAATGAAAAGTTTGGGGAATAGAATAATATTTTCTCCTTGCTAAACCTATATGATTAGTATATAATCACTACAAGCGCAGATTTAGGGTTCTGCGCCTAGTGCTATTAAGTAAGGGATGGTTATAATGCAGGAAGAAGTTAAGGAACCGGTTTCCATGTTTGTTTTGTTTGCGAAGCAGTTTTCTATCATCGCAAAGAATTTGGAAAAGGAATTTGGCGAAAAGGGCCTGAAGGTTTTAGAGGACAGTGTTAAGGAATTTGGCTATGAGCGTGGCAAGGATATTGCTGAACGTGCAAAGGCTAATGGGCTGCCGAACACACTGGAGAACTATTTGGATAACTACGACATGGGCCGCAGCGATGACTTTGGCTATGACACAGTCTATGCTGAGGATGGAATACATCAGGATTTTGCTGAGTGTGTATTTGCAAAGACCTGGATGGATGCCGGGGAAGAAAAATACGGCCGCATTTACTGCGAAAATATTGATCCTGCCATTGTTGCTGGCTACAACGAGGACATGGAATGCGTCCATGACAACATTATGTATGCAGATGGTCACTGCACATTCTGCTTCCGCATGAAGAAAAAATAACGAGGTGTCGATGCCCCAACGTTCTTAATTGGCGGTTTTCGTGTGCCTTATACAATATTTGAAACGCAGATTAGTATATTTTGTCTTTGGCAAAATTTGAACAATGGAGTGATAAGCTCCGGCATAGAGGATGCACAAAGCATCCTCTTTTTGCTACGAAAGGAAAATACATGATAAGGGAAGAGATTTCAAAAAAAATTATTGCTGACCTGAAGGACCTGGCAGCCCTTACCTCTGATGATAACGGCGCTCAGCGAGTGGCATGGACCCCAATATGGCAGAAGGCTGTGGAGTGGTTCAAGGGGAAAATGCTGGCTGCAGGGGCCGAGATATGGATGGATGCTGCAGGAAATATCTGGGCGAAATTTGCCGGTGAGAAAGAGGATGCCATCGTCATCGGCAGCCACATTGACAGCGTTCCAGACGGAGGCTGGCTGGACGGTGCTCTGGGCGTAGTAGCTGGAATGGGAATAGGAGCCTATGGTCTTGCTGGCAGGAAGCCCGAAAATACTCTCTATGTTGTGGGATGGGCGGATGAAGAGGGAGCTGTTTTTGGAAAAAGCTGTCTCGGCAGCGGCATCTGCGCTGGAAGTGTTGTGCCCAGTGACCTTCTGCCACTGAAAAATAAAAATGGACAGGACTTTGAATCCGTTTGGAAAAATGTTGGACTGACTCCGGAAAAAATGACTGATGCCCATGAAGATTTCAGTAAAATCCCCGTTAAGGCATATTTGGAACTTCACATCGAGCAGGCGCCCCTTCTTGCATTGGCAAAAAAATCCGTGGCATGTGTTTACGGCGTATGCGGCTGCCATCGCCAGTACATTACCTTCCGTGGACAGCAGGGCCATTGCGGCTCCCCGGTAGCTCTTAGAAAGGATGCTTTCATTGCAGCGGCACAGGCCTCACTGGACTTTAGGGAAATAGCCCTTAAGTACGATTCCTACTGCACAGTTGGCAATATTGAGCTTCACCCAAATGTTCCTACCATTTCCCCCGGATATTGCCGGATTTCCCTGGACCAGCGCTGCATTGACCCGGCGGACTTTGCCAGCATGATAAAGGAAGCTCAGGAGGCATGTGAAAAACGGGCTGAGGAAAATAATCTGGAAGTTTCCTTTGAAGAACTTTGGCACAAGGAGCCAATCTTATTTGATGAACAGCTTGCGGCGGACTGCAGGGCGGCTGTTGCGGAGCAGGTTGGTGAGGAGCACAGCATGTATTCTGCACCGCTTCATGATGCTGTGGAAATGAACAAGGTCGTACCTTCCATCATGATGTTTGCCCAGTCGGATCCCGGCATTTCCCATTGCAAGGAAGAGGACACCCCTCTGCCAGCCCTTGAAGAGGCTATCTCTGCCTTCATCCGTCTTGCGGAAAAGGAACTGCAGGTAACTATTTCAGAATAAATACGGAATCAGGTCATAGAGCTGTTACTCTCTATGTACAGCAAAATAAGTAATAGCGATACCTTTATGGTAAAAAATGCGGCACCGAATTCATCGATGCCGCATTTTCTACGCAAA
>CAVAVT010000090.1:0-5334 GCA_963592185.1 bacterium
ATCACCATCAAGCGCAAAGCTGTGGTAAACAACACGACAATGTCGAAGTAATATGTAAAAACCCTTCCAAGTGAATTTGGAAGGGTTTTTATGTTTTTTATAGAATTAGAAAAATGTAGTTTTGTACGGGATAGAAGCCTTTCAAATTTTTGATAAAGAGGTCATAGTATGCATAAAATAACAATTGAAGATGATTTTGACTTGGAGAAAATCGCTGACTGCGGACAGTGTTTCAGGGCTGTCAAGCTGGAGGATTCACACATGTGGCGCTTCATTACCAAGTCGGAGGTGCTTTATATCAAGCACATGGGAGACAATGAATACAGCGTGTCCTGCAAGCCAGCTGAGTGGAAGAAAATTTGGAGCCGTTATTTTGACCTGGACAGGAACTATAGAGCAATAAGGGCAAGGGAAAAGGGACGGCATCCCTTTATTGACTCCGCCATGGAATGCGGCAGGGGAATCAGGATACTTCGGCAGGACATATGGGAAATGCTGGTGACTTTTATTATTTCCCAGAGAAAAAGCATCCCGGCAATCAGAAAGGCTGTGGAGACTCTGGCGGAAAAATACGGTGAGCCGCTGCAGGGAATGAATGAAACGGTATATGCATTTCCATCCCCAGAAAAGCTTGCCGCCATATCTGTTGAGGAGCTGAAGTCCTGCGGTCTTGGCTACAGGGCGCCCTATGTCTACGATGCAGCCCAGAAGGTTTCCTCCGGGGAACTGAAGCTGGATATAATGGAAAGAGAGTATGAGGATATAGTTTTTGACCAGCTGAAAAGTGTCCATGGAGTGGGTAAAAAGGTAGCCAACTGTATAATGCTTTTTGGCTGCGGAATGGTTTCAAGAGCGCCTGTGGATGTGTGGATAGCCAAGGCAATTACCGAGGAATTTGATGGAAAAAATATTTTCGATGAAATAGAATCGGATGCTGGAATAATTCAGCAATATGTATTCTATTATGAGCGATATGGCAGAAAAAAGGGGTGAATACCAATGCCGTCAAGGGGAGCCATCAGACTTATTGTTATTCTTATAGCGGTTATAGGGTTTGCTATAGGCGGATATAATTATTATATGGATTCCCCTGTCCATGTGCTGAACATGGTACGTGGTGCGGTTATCAATCATGACCGGGAGCTGTTTGAGAAATATGTGGATACAGATGAGATTATAGATGACAGCTGCTATGTGCTGGCGGAGCTGCTGCTGGACACTGATAAGACATCCAGAAACTACAGCGCAGAATACCTGAACAAGATGACACGGGAAAATACACCTCTGGTAAAGGAGATTTTGAAAAAACATCTTCGTTTATATATTCAGGGTGAAAAAAGCCAGAATAAGGAAAAAAATCTTGGTCCCATAGAGACGGCATACCCACAATATATGGAGGTGGCGGCATCTGAATTTATGAAGAGGCTGAACCTTGATTATCTGAGCTTTTCCGGGGTGAGGACCTCCATAATCCGTGGAAACAGTGCTGTGCTGGATGTGGATTTTATTGACAGCCGACTGAATCAGAAATTTAGTCTGAAAGTTCACCTGGAAAGGCTGGATAATGGCCGCTGGAAGGTCCGGGAACTGGTGAATCTTAAGGAATTTCTATATGATATCAATAAAGCTGTAAAGGACGTTTTAAAGGAGAAAAATAAGCCCCTGAAGGATGAAATAAATCAATATGCGAAAATCCATGATGTAAGTGCCGAGGGAATCAGCGGCACTGTGTCAGCGGATTCATTGATGAAAATTCATGTACCAATCTGTTTTAGCGGCAAAAAGGAAGTCCGCTGTGTGGAGGTCAGGGTGTATTTAAAGGAGCCAACCGTCCACAGATATCGTGAAGTTTTCAATATTGAACCCCAGTGCGTCTCTGGAGAAATGGTCTACACAATAGAAAAGCCCCTGGGATTCTTCGTGAAGGACGCTGAGGCAATATCCGGGCTAAATCCTGAAAAGATTAAGTTTGCTGCGGTAATAAGACGTATTGAATTTAAAGATGGAACAAGTATAAAGCTGCTGAGTGCGAAGGACTTGTAGCAGATACAGAAAAATAAATGGAGCTGAAACAAGATGGAAAATTTTGTCTCAGCTCCGTTTTTATATTTAGTTAAATTTTTTGGAGAATAGTTTTGTATTTTTCAAAGGGCAGTTCCAGATCCACATCGGAAGCGAGATAGATGCTTTCCACCTTGGCGGTGGTTTTGTTATGCCCAGCCATGACCCATACCTCATCATCGGTATGAATATCAAGCTGAGGGCACAGGTAGGTGTAGCTCCTTTCATCGGCGGAATTGGAAAAGACAACATCGGCCATGCGGTAGAACTGTGTAGGCTTATCGTAGCTTGCAGCTAGATGGATGGAGCTGGGAAGGGCCTGCATCAGCTCGGAAAAACGGTAGAATTCCAGCATTCCGTTTTCCTCGTTTCTGGATATCCGTGTACACCAGAAGGTGTCCAGGCGTATGCTGTCAGAATTTGACACATATACATGGGCGATGGCTTCATTTTCAAGACCACAGTAGTCGGCTTCAGGAATAGTAATCAGCATATTGCCTCGACGGGCACCGCTGTCCTTATCAGCAAACCATATTTTCATGGTGCAGATGGAGCCGTTTATGTCGTCCGTTTCCTCGTCAAAATTTTCTGGAAGGTCATCAGGGTCAATCTCTGTTACCTCAAAGCGGACTTTCACCGGCCCATTTATTGAGCACAGCTCGTTTATATTGCTCATGATAGGGGAAAGCTGTCCTGCTGGGGTGGGCGGTATGTGCTTGCGGATATTTTCCAAGGCTTTCTTGATATTTTCCTCCACTTTTTCATCCCCGTATAGGGATACAGATGTGCGGCGTGCCCTTATGGCAAGCTCCGCCATGAGGTAGTATTTGTGGGCAAGAATGTAGAAAGCGTCCTTCTCACAGGGAGCTTCCTCGACAAGAGATTCCATTAGCCTGCCCTTTCGGAGGGCAATATCCGCAAATTTTCCATCGTACTCTCCCTGGCGGAAACGGTCAAGAAGCTCGTCGAAGCTAGTGGTAATGATGCGGTCTGCAGCTTGAACATTTTTAAATGTGCCATAGCCATGGAGATACATGTCCGCCAGCTTGTAATCCGCCTCAATCACGCCATGGCCTGCAGCGTAGTGGAAGTAGGTGAATGCCTTTTCATACTCCGGTTCACCATTGGTGCATCTGCCATAGTAGTAAATGTAGCCAAGGGAATTTGCACACTCTGGGTCCATGGTACGCTTGAAAAGCTTTTCCAAAAGGGAACGGCTTTTTTTCCAATTCTGCGGATAGGCCTTGGTGCCGTTATAGTAGAGGTATGCCACAGCATGAATGGCGATCTCATTGTTTTTTGCCACCAGTGTATTCGCAAAATGCCTGAAAATGGCGCAGTCCTCATCGGAAACAGTGTCATCATACATGCGCTCATTCATTTCCATGATATATTCCTCGCCGATGGGAGGTATCACAGTCCACTCAACAGGGTCTTTGTCCCTATTGGTTTTGTAGGAATTGAAATACATATCAAGAATATCTAAAAACTCTTTGACAGCACGGCGGACCTGTACAACATCCCATTCCTGTTCCTCAAAGGACCAGTAGTCCCTTATGGTTTTTATAGTAAATATGTGAATCTTTTTCATCACACATGCAAGATAGTCCTGACCTGTCCGGGGAAGAAGGGGAGCTGGCTCAGTGGGGAAGACAAGGCCAGAGGCAATGGGCATCTCCGTGAGGGAGATAGCCCAGTCGATAAAGGATTTCCAGCCATTTCTGCCACGCTCTCTGGTAATTTCCACAGCACGCTGAATGTCCATCAGTTTTACAGTGTATGTTTTGGTAAATCGTATGGGGTCCCCGTCCTCAAAATTATTTTCAATGGCAATTTCCTGGCAGGAAATTTCATTTCTTGCCAATGCTCGAAGCTGGTGGACTTTGACTTTTTGTACGCTCATACTATCATTCCCTTTAAAAATATATTTTCACGGTATATTGCTTAAGGTTTATTACTGGAAAAATTCTTCATGATACTTGGTAAAACCTTTATTTTAGGCAACAAAAAAAGAATCCGGATGGCTTACCGAATTCTCTTCAAAAAGGGGTTATTGGGGTTATATATGTAAGCGGCTGCAAGGGGACAGCCGGCTTTCATCGGACTGAAAAATCTCTATAAGTTATCTTTTTCACGTGAATAATATAACTTATTCTGAAGCCCCCGTCAATAGGGGATTTAAAAGCTTTTCTATTATAAAATTTCACAGAATAGGAATGATTCTGACAACTATATAATTAATGCTACATTTTTAACAGTTCAGCGTGGCTTCCTGTACGGGAAACAGTAAGAATAAGGTTTTCATTGTCTTGTTTATATATCAGAAGCCAATCTGACTGGATGTGGCATTCCCTATAACCAGTGTATTTTCCCGAGAGATGATGATCTCGATTTTCTGGTGGTAAAGTCTGTTCTAATAGTAATTGATCGATAATATTTTTTAGCAGGGAGAGATTCTTTCCCTGTTTTTTCATGCGCTTATAATCTTTGCGGAATTGAGTTGTTGAAATTAGCTTTAGCATGACAGTTACTCTTCCTCTGAATCAAGTTCATCAAAAAGTTCTTGTGCTGAATTGTACCGCTTTGCATGTATTTTTCCACTGGCTATATCTTCTGCTTCCTGCATAGCAGCTAGTGTAGTTTTATTGTAAATAGGACGGCGCATTGAAAATGGCAGACCGCCTTCTTGAACGGATTTATGAAGGAAGATATTTATGGCATCACTAATGGTAATTCCAAAATCTGAATAAATATTTTCTGCCATATTTTTTATAGTAGGATCGATGCGTACTGTTATGCTGGCTGTTTTTGGCATAATGTTCACTCCTTTTTATAATGCCATTGTTCAAGTTTTCCCACAGGAAAAACATTCCACATTGCGTTTCAACGAGGAGGAAGATATTAGCTCGCCTCCTGTTATTCGCTTTTCGCCCCCATCTTCAGAGGATGGGGGACATCGTTCTTCGTTATATATGCAAGACAAACGCTAATATATGTCTTACTTATATTATCCGGCTGAAAAACGTATTTGTCAATTTCAATAATTAATTTATTAAACTCCCTCTAAAAAGTGTGATTTTCAGAAAAAAGTCACTTGAAAAAGTGTCAAGATTGCCATAAAAGTCCCTTGAAAAAGTGTAAAAATGTAAAAGTGAGAACGCTGTAATCCTTGCACCATAAGCTTTACAGCCTCTTGGAATGTATTGGTGCATTTTCACCTGAACTGTAGGTTATACATTAAAGTTGTACCATTGCTGCCATATGGGGTAAAAT
>CAVAVT010000091.1:0-2824 GCA_963592185.1 bacterium
AAAAAAGCCCCAGACCTCAATTCTGGAGCTTCTCTGCTGCATTTCCGTCTCTGCCTCAATATTTGAAAGCATTTACTCTGTTACCAGCTCCGGCGCCGGCCACAGCTGGCTGCTTATGGGAGCCATACTTATTTTTACAGCACAGCTTGGCCAGTATCTTTCCAGCCGTGCTCAGCTTCAGACCATCCATGAACTTCATCAGATACAGCGTTCCGCTCCCTCCACAGCCAGAATCACCGACATTGATGGCGAGCATAAAATCCCTGTGACTGAGGTAAAGGCTGGGGATGTTATTGTGGTTAAAGCCGGGGAGCTTATCCCCGTAGACGGCACTATTACCAAAGGCATTGCAACCATTGATGAATCCCTATTTGGCGGAGGTCTTCTGCCTGTGGAAAAAGGCATCGGCGCCCCAGTTTCCTGCATGACCCGAAATCTTGGGGATTCCTTCCAGTACATCGCAGCCGGTGATGGAAATGATTCCGGCCTCGCTAGAATCATTCGTCTGCTGGAAAGTGGAGCCTCTCCTGCGCAAAGCAGCCATATTCCTTTTATCAAGCCCCTTAGATGGATGCTTTTCACCTTTCCAAGCCTGGCTGTGGTGGCATTTTTCTACTGGATGTCACAGGATATTTCCCTTGCCATCCATGCCTTTCTGACCACATTGATTTTGGCCTATCCTGCCGGTGCCGCCCTTGCAGCTCCCCTTGCCATAATGTGCTCAACTGAAAAAAGTATGCGTTCAGGCATACTTATAAAGGATGGAACCGCTCTGGAGACAGCTCGGCAGGTGGACTCAGTAGTATTTGATAAAACCGGGACACTTACCCACGGTAGATTTATTGTTACGGATGTGGTACCGGAGGGACTTTCAGAGGAAACTCTTATTTCCCTTGCCGCCTCCGCCGAGTCCGAATGTGACCATCCCATTGCGGATGCCATTACAGAACATGCAAAAAATAAACGTATACGCATCCAGCGGATGGCTGCCTACAACCATATTCCAATGCAGGGAATTGAAGCCCTCATTAATGGAAAAGCTCTCAGAGTCGGCAAGGCTGACTGGCTGGAGAACCAGGGTTCATCCATCAGCGCAGAACTGAAAACCCGTGGAGACCAGCTGGCTGGAAAGGGAAAAACTGTGGTATACATCAGTACGGGCATTCTGTGCAGAGGTCTTATTGCTCTGGGCAATCCCCCTGTAAGGGAGTCAGCAGCCGCCATCCGTGAGCTTCAGTCCATGGGAATCAATGTTTCTCTTCTAAGCGGAGACAGTCGGACCACCGTCAAGGCAATTTCCAAGGATTTGGGCATTACAGATTACCGTTGCAATCTTCAGCCAAAGGACAAAGCCACGGAAATCCAGCTTCAAAAATCCCGTGGACATATTGTTGCCATGACTGGAGACGGCGAACTAGATGCCCCCGCCCTTTCCTGCGCAGATATTACAATTTCCACCGCCGGTTCATCGGACAAGGCAATCGAAAATGCCGGTATCATACTGCTTCGTGGGGACCTAACTGATATCCCAAAGGCACTTGACCTTTGCCGCAGTACCCTTCAGCATCTACGTGGAAATCTCTACCGCTCAATGATTTGGAACATACTACTTCTTCCAATCTCCATGGGGGCACTGAGCTATTTTGACATTCTTCTGACCCCATGGCTGGCATTTATAGCCTTGGCATTTGGAATCCTCCATGTTGTACTTTTTTCATTGCTGAAGAACCGGTGATTTTTCGTATGCTTTTCCATCAATAGTTCTGGTTCTGGAAAAATCAAATTCCGGGCTAATAACACTTTTGCCAGGGTTCCATTCTGGAGTACGTATTCCTGCAATATCTAACACAGTATGAATAATATCATCCGTCATATATGGACGGTTCACGGCTGCCTGAATGGCAGCCCATTTTTTTACATGCTTCTGGCGATATTCTGGGGAAGCCCATATAACCATGGGTATTTCCAGCATGTAGTTATCTGGATTTTCCTCCACATGACCGGCAATGCTTCTTTTCCCGTCATATACGTTTTCACCATGATCAGAAATATATATTACCAAAGCATCCTTATTTTTGAACCTGTCAATCAGACTGTCCACCACGTAATCATTGTAGTAGACCGCATTGTCGTACTGGGCAATTTCCAGCTGCTCCGAAGGCCTGTGCTGCCGCCCTCCGGCAGCCAGTTCCATGTCATTTACATCGCTGGCACTGAACTTCGAGAAAAGATAGGGATAGCGGTTATAGTACAGCCCATGAGTCCCCATGAGATGAAGCACATAGAAATTTTTCCTATCATCATTAATTTCCCCATCCAAAAGCGGAAAAAGCTCTTCATCCTTGGAACATGCATACTCTCTGGATTCCCTTATGTGGGTAAAATGCACGGTGTCGCATCTATTTGCAAAAAGCAGTGCTGTATTCCCCCATATTCCGGAACTTTCCTGATTACTAATCCAATGGGTTTTATATCCTGCAGCATTCATAATATCTATCATATTAGGGTACTCATACCATTCATCACAGGCTTCAGCATCATGGAAGGTAAAAATCTCCCTGATGGAGGCTATTGTAATGGCATGGGGACTAATTACATCAGAAAAAACAGCCAGCTCCCCATTATTTTTCATCTTTTCAAAATAGGGAGTGTTTTTCGCAGGATATCCGTAGATATGCATATGATTTCTAGCGGTGGATTCTCCAACAATAAGCACCACTGTGTCCGGACCTTCACCCTGCTCTATGATTTGGGGCGTTTTATTCATTTTAGAGTCTATATCCTTGTATGCGGCTATATTATCCAGGGCGGTAAGTCCTGCTCC
>CAVAVT010000091.1:3070-5089 GCA_963592185.1 bacterium
CTCCCGGAGATTTGTTTCCAGAACAGCCATCATAATTCCAGCACCAATTCTGGAGTCATAATTTAATATGGAAAATCCCTCGAAGCAGCTTAGGATAAAGCATAAAATAAAACTGGCATAAAACAGCTTTTTTCTAATTTTCATTACCGGAATACATTCCATCAGCATTACAGCTATATAAGTTGCAGCCAGCAGAAATATCCCATCTATCGCCATGACCTTATAGTCCAGTGTCCGGTTCAAATCCCAGGCTATTGGTATGAAGTTCATCAAAAAGGTTCCAAATACCCATCCGGTGTGATTGGATATACTCCTGACCAGCATTCTTCCCAAAAATCCAGGGCAGGATATTTTCACCCTTATCTTTTCCACGTCCATCTTCATCCCCTTTGCCTTAATACATATACTATATCACAAAAAGTATGGAATATTTTTCTTTTGGAAAACTTGAACAATGGCGTTATAATATCATTATATATTTTGCTATACACCGAGGAGGATTTGAATGAATCACGAGGATTTTCATAAGCTTGTCCATGTAGCTTTAGACTGTAAGGCAAAGCCCCCGGCTACACTTTTTGCCCGTGGCTTTGATGACTGGCATTGCCGTGCAAGACTTGCACATTTTCTTGGAACTCAGGAACTGAATAAATATGATGAGGCTCTGGAACTTTTCCGTTCCGTTGTGGAAGAGGAAATTGACGAGGAAAACTGTGAGGACGTGGAAGAAAAGGTTTACGCTCTGCAGAAGCTCAGCACCATCGAGCGTGAGCAGAAGGATTATGACAATGCCCTGAGACACATTAATCTTGCCATTGAGCTGGCTGAATCCACCGATTTTCTCTATAAGTACATTCTCCGTGGGGAACTTTGGGGCGACCGCTGGAATCTTATGCATACCATGAATCTTACACAGGATGCTGAAGCAGAGGTGGATGAGCGCATTGCCTCCTACACAGATATTCCCATTGAGCACAACAGCTACCTCTACTACGGCTACCGTTTCAAGGCGCAGCTGGCTGCTGAACGCAATGTACCGCTGGTGGCTAAGGACTATATGCATATGGCAATCCATGCCATGGAAATTCCCGAGGCCTACGAAGAAGGACTGGAGGTTGCCTTTGCACAGGACCACGATAATGCTTCCTGGATTCTTAACTGCATTGACCGTGCTACACCAAACCCTGACAATCTCCACTGGGATATTTAATCGCAACGCAAAAGACTTCGGTGACGTTTTCTCCGTCATCGAAGTCTTTTTTCATTCTCTTCTATTTTTGAAAAAATCCTTTAAAACCGCCAGGCATTCATCTTCAAGCACTCCTGCCCTTACCTGTAGTTTCGTATTAATCCATGGATGTCCCGGAATGTTAAAAATTGATTCCACCGCTCCGCCTCTAGGATCCGCAGCTCCATACACCAGCCTGCCAATCCGGCTCATAACAATGGCCCCGGCACACATGGGACATGGCTCCAGTGTAACGTAAAGAGTGCAGTCAGCCAGCCGCCATCTTTCAAGATGTCTGCAGGCCTCCCGAATTACCTCCATTTCGGCATGGGCGGTGGCATCATGATTTGTTTCACGCAAATTATGCCCGGAGGCAATAACTTGTCCAGCCCCATCCACCACCACAGCTCCCACAGGAATTTCACCCTGATTAAAAGCAATGCGTGCCTCTTTTAATGCCAGCTCCATATAAAATCTATCGTTATGCATCATCCAATATCCTTAAATCTTTCCAACAGGCTGCTGTCATGATAGAAAAATGACTGAGTAGGACCCTGCAGCTCAAGAATGTAGGCATCGGAAATCTTCACATCTTTTTTCTCCGGCTCACGTTCCATTGCCTTGCCTAAAGCCTCCTCAAAGGTATATCCGGCACTATTCCTGCCATTATCCGTCTGGTCATAGGGACGATTGATATCATAATCAACCCCTTTGACACGGCTTATTTTTTCAATGCGGTCAACCATTTCAATCCCCTCCTCACAATCTGGCCTGCTGGTTATTTCACTATT
>CAVAVT010000092.1:0-5014 GCA_963592185.1 bacterium
TATGTACGAATGTAGTATTTTTCAGCTTGGGAAAATGAATGCCCAGGCAATGGCAATAACCAGCGCTGGCAGCAGGTTTGCCACACGGATTTTCGGGGTGGTGAGAAGGTTCCATCCAACGCAGAAAATAAGCACATTTCCCACGTAGGAAAGGCTGTTTAGGGCTTCCTCTGTCATAAATGGAGCTATCAGAGTGGAGGCGGCAGTCATTCCTCCGATAAATACGAATATGGGAATTGCTGAAAATATGCATCCCTTTCCCATGGAGGCCGCCATTACCATGACGATTATAAAGTCCAGCACGGATTTGGCGTAAAGAGTGGTGGGGTCGTGGAAAATTCCATCCTGAATTGCGCCAATCACCGCCATTGCACCGATGCATACCGTCAGGGAAGAGGTAACAAAGGCATTTACAAAGCCCGTATCATTTTCACTTCCAGAGCGGTGCTTCAGCCATTCACCAAATTTTTCCATTTTGCCATCGATATCAATTATTTCCCCTATGATTGCACCAATAGCCATGGAGGCAATCAGCATCATGGTTCCGCTGGATGAAATGACACCGTCAGGACCGGCATGGAACATCTGCTGAAGCGTTCCACCGATACCTATGAATATTACGACTACAGCATTGGCCTGCAGCAGTGTTTCCTGAAGCCTTGGAGTGAGAAAACGTCCGCCTAAAATTCCTATAACGCCCCCAAGGAATACAGCTAATGTATTGGCAATTGTCCCTAAACCGGCCATATATAAATACCTCCTAATTTTTCAGTGTACAAATTCATATTTTACTATGGAGGAAGATTTTTTTCTATACTGCGATATGGTAAAATTAACGTATTACATTGGGGTTTTAGACATAAGATTTCTATGGTGAGGCTTTTTGGTATGTTTCAAAGATATGGGAAGGTCCGAGTAAATGAAAATTTTTATGGCAGGGAGGGATAGCCATGGATTCAACTGTTGTAACTACGCCTATGATTATACAGATGCTTCTTGCAGCCATAATTTTTCTGGCTGTGCTGGTGGAAATCAAGACCGGAGGAATGGGCGCAGGAATTTTGCTTGGTACAGTTGCAGCCGGGGTATTTTTTGGAAGCGGATACGTAAGGGGGCTTGTGGATGTTTATAACATAGCCATTTTCATGGGAGGCGTGCTGTGCATTGTGGCGGAGCTTCTCATGCCCACGGTGGGGCTGCTGGCTGGTGCCGGTGTTGCACTGATGCTGTACAGCATTGTTCAGGCAATGGGTGGAGATATCAACGCCATGGTGGCAATGTTCATTTCCATGGTCATCGCCATTCTGGTATTTTTGCTGATTGTGAACAAGCTTCCCTCAAGCAGGCTTTGGAAAAAGCTGGTACTCAGAGATGAAGCCACATCAGCCAGAGGCTTTGTCAGTGCAGAGCCAAGGACAAGCCTTGTGGGGCGCACAGGTACAGTTCTGACAGAGCTTAGGCCCTCTGGAAGTGTGCTGATTGATGGAAAACCTGTGGATGTGGTTTCCGAGGGCTCCTATATCACCAAGGGAACGACTGTTGTGGTAATTGCTGCAGAGGGAAGCCGTGTGGTGGTAAGAAAGCAGGATAATTAAATCCCTTTGACGAATATACATACCTAAGAGATTTTGTTTAGTATATAAATTATTTTATAGGGAGGCTGGATTAATGGAAGCTTTGTTAGGCTTTGGTTTTATGATGGTGATGATGATTGTGGTTGTCACCGTATTCCTGCACTTTGTTCCGCTGGGACTGTGGATATCTGCCATGGCTGCAGATGTGTCTGTAGGTATTTTTACCCTTATCGGTATGCGTATGCGCCGAGTTCCTCCGGCAAAAATTGTTATGCCCCTTATTAAGGCAAACAAGGCTGGACTGAATGTTTCCGTAAACCAGCTAGAGGCGCATTATCTGGCTGGAGGCAATGTGGACAAAGTTGTTGACGCACTTATCGCTGCCCACAGGGCTTCAATACCTCTTCCCTTTGAGCGTTCAGCCGCAATTGACTTGGCTGGCCGTGATGTGCTTGAGGCGGTTCAGATGAGCGTTAATCCAAAGGTTATCGAAACACCTACTGTTTCCGCTGTGGCAAAAAACGGTATCGAATTGAAAATAAAGGCAAGAGTTACTGTTCGTGCCAATATTGACAGACTTGTCGGCGGTGCTGGCGAGCCAACTATTATTGCCCGTGTTGGCGAAGGTATTGTTACCACCGTTGGTTCTTCAGAGATGCACACAGACGTGCTGGCAAATCCTGACGACATATCCAAGACCGTGCTTGGCAAGGGTCTGGATGCAGGTACAGCCTTTGAAATTCTTTCCATTGATATTGCTGACGTGGATGTGGGCCGAAACATCGGTGCAGAGCTTCAGACCGATCAGGCTGAGGCGGATAAGCGCATAGCTCAGGCAAAGGCTGAGGAACGCCGTGCAATGGCTGTCGCAAAGGAACAGGAAATGAAGGCTTATACACAGGAAATGGAGGCAAAGGTGGTGGAGGCTCAGTCCGAGGTTCCCCATGCATTTGCCGAGGCTCTCAGGAATGGAAAGCTTGGTGTGGTGGATTACTACAAGCTGAAAAATCTGCAGGCTGACACTGAAATGAGGGAATCCATCAGCCGTTCCACTGAGGACGAGGATGGTCCCACAGCTCCGGTGGTGAAGTAAAATGGATTGGTTGCTGACCTTGGCGGTTCTGTATCTCTTTGCAAGTATTTTCAATCGAAGAAAAGGACCAAAGCAGCAGGAACGGCCTCAGGATAATGAAAGCCAGGAGCTTCCTCCGGATTTTGAGGATATGTTTTCCAAAGGAAAATTCCCCTTTGAAATTCCAGATTTGGAAGGTGCGCCTGTAGACAGAAACGGAGAGAAAGTCTCCCAGAATGCTCAGGTTTATCATGAAGATGATTCCGAGCAGGAAGAGCTGAATAAAATTATTAAAGAGCAAGAGCAGCTCCTCAAACGGGCAGAAAAGCTTCAAAAGCGAAAGGAAGAGGCCGGTACAGAGGCAAAGACAGCTGCAGCTGGCAGAAGGCACCGCAGGACTAGGAACGCCATACCTGCATTAAACAGCAAATCAGCACTTAGAAATGCTATTGTTTATTCAGAGATTTTGGGCAAGCCAAAATCCTTGCAATAAAAGACATAAAAACTCCGTAGATGCGGACAATCCCAGCCGATGGCTATCAAGTATCACAACTTTAGGGATATGCCGCATACAGCGGAGTTTTTGTTTGCAAAAAATTATTTCTGATTGAAGGTAAATATTTTAACCATAAGGAATGTAACGGGAATGCCCAAAATAGCAGCGATGATGTAGCTGACAACGGAGGGGAAGCCCAGCCAATTGAAGAAAATCAGGACGATTATGTTCTGGATAAGGTAGTTAGGTATGTAGGAAATAGCGAAGCGCACATACTGCCTTACACTCATTGCTGAAGGGAAAACCAGCTTGCAGTTCAGCCAGTAGGCGATAATATTTCCGATGATATAGCCAATATTGAAATTCAGATTATTCCATGGACTGACAAATTCCAGAATCCAGGCAAGAAATACTCCGTTAAAGGTATTTATACAGCCCACCACAAGGAACATGATAAAAGCCCTGTTGAAAAAGTGATGACGTATTTTTGAAACTATCCGAGACAGTATATTTTTTGATTCCGCCAAAGTGAAAACCCCTTTCACATTAATGCCTTCAAGTATTATCCTTGAGAACAGGGCTGTTTGTCAATATGGTTGATTTGTACTATTTTTGCGGTGGAAAAACTTGTATATACGGGTTATAATTACTTTGTGCAATTGTCTGCAAAATCCAAATGAAATGAAGTGTTACCAGAATGAAGCTAATATCAATCGTTGTGCCGGTTTACAACGAGGAAGACAATATAAAGCATTTTTATGAAGCTGTATGTGAAACCATGGGAAAGCTGGATTATGATTTTGAGCTTATTTTTGTGGATGACGGCTCCAAGGATAGAAGCCGTGAAATCCTCCATGAGCTGGAGCTGCAGGACGAAAGGGTACAGCCCATGTTCCTTTCCAGAAATCATGGACATCAGCTGGCTCTCACCTGCGGACTTGATCACGCAGATGGAGACGCTGTAATAACCATGGACGGAGATATGCAGCATCCGCCAGAGCTTATTCCTGTGCTCATAGAAAAGTGGGAGCAGGGATACGAGGTGGTTCAGACCATCCGTAAGACCACCGAAGGGGTTTCAGCCATGAAAAAGCTGACTTCTTATTACTATTACAAGGTATTGAACCTGCTTTCCAGCGTCCATATTCAGGAGGGCGGCTCCGACTTCCGTCTGATGGACCGTATCTGCGTTGAGGCGTTTAGAAGATACAGGGAACATGCCCGCTTCATCAGAGGCATGGTGGGAGCCATGGGCTATAAGCAGATTCAGATAGAATTTGTTGCGCCGAAAAGATTTGCCGGTGTGTCCAAATTTTCCCCAAGGAAAATGCTTCACTTTGCGCTGGACGGAATTATGGCTTACTCCACATTGCCCCTTAGATTTAGCCTTTATGGCGGTCTGATATGCGGATTTTTGAGTATTATTATATTCCTCCATGTGCTTTTTGAAAAATACGTGGCAAATGATGCTGTTCCCGGATGGGCTACAGTTACAGCCTGCATACTTTTCTTCGGAGGAATGCAGCTCGTAGTCCTGGGAATAATGGGCGAGTACATGGGAAGGGTCTTTGAAGAGGTGAAAAACAGGCCGCTCTATCTCCTCTCCAGAGGCAAGCCAAAGGATGAAAAACGCCGCCAGAAGGAAATTGAACTCAAACGTCAGCAGGACCAGGACAGAATACATTCGGAGGTATGAAGGCATATCTCCTAAAACAAAGAGCGCTTCGTATGGGCTGAATACGAAGCGCTTTTTGCTGTGTATTATATTTTAGGAGAGTTAAGCTTTGGAAAAAGCCTATAGATAATATAGCATAAATGAAAATCATTTTCAATAGGTGATGCAAAACTTTTTTCGATAAAATAAAGCAATGG
>CAVAVT010000093.1:0-5003 GCA_963592185.1 bacterium
GCAAAAAGTCAATTGAAACATACAGATGAATACTTTATAATAATAGTATCAAAAACGAAACGTGTAGCTAAAGGCACAGGCGCCTGGAATCCTAGATTCCGCCTGTGCCTTTTTTGTTGCTAAAAAGAATTGAAAGCCGAGGGAAAAGGTATGTATAAGGTATTAATTCTGGACAGTGAGCGTGGATCCAGATATTTTCTGCATAACTTCATATGGAGCAGATACGGCTTTGATATACCGGAGGAATATGACGATGCCAGAGAAGCATTAAGCAGGATAGCCCAGGGCGGCGTGGATCTGGTAATCATGGACGTGCGCCCGAAGGGAATGGAAGCCCAGGATTTTCTCGATGAACTTAAAGACTACAGAGAGCCGGGGGCGGAGTACGGTTCGCCCACCGTTGTAATCATGAGTTGCGCCAAGGACTTTGAGTATTCTCAGCAGATTATGGGTCTGGGAGTTTTTGACTACATGATGAAGCCACTTAATTCGGGAAATTTTGGAAATATGCTTCAGCAGGTAGCCATTTTTATCCGCAGACATCATGGTTCTGATGGAAAAGAAACCCGTTTCAGCTGGAAAACCCTTGAAGGAGGGGCTCAGGTGGAGGAAAAATCCTTCCACGCAGAGGAATACCAAAGGCTCAAATCCTTGCTATTTTCCGGGGACAGAGGCTTTTGCGCGCTTTGCGACATGCTTTCTGAGCGCATCGACACGGACAGCATGAGGAATATTCTGGAGGAGCTGGAAAAGGCACTACGTGAGGAATATCCCTGGATTGGCTGCATAGGGGAGAATCTTCCGGAAAAACCGGATTCCTACAAGGAATGGAGCAGGGAACTTTTTCACCAGGTGGAGCAGTATGAGCTTTCCAGTGGCGACAGCCTTCTCAGAAAGCTTTGCAGCTATGTATCGAGCAATCTTGAGGAGGACATTTCCCTTTACAAGGGAGCCTCTGCCATTGGAATAAGCGCCGACTATGCCGGACGGCTTTTCCGCCAAAAAACCGGAATGCACTTTGCTACATTTATCATGAGACTGAAAATGGAACGGGGAAGGAAACTTTTGGAGCAGGGGGAGCTTAGAAACTATGAAATAAGCAACCGTCTGGGCTACAGCAATCCTGACTACTTCAGACAGCTTTTCAAAAAATACACAGGGATGACTCCCACAGAATACAGACATTTTGTAGAGTCCTGAAACTCTGCATAAAAATAGCCGCTATCTGGATGATACGGTCGCAAAGCTAGACTCAAAATCTAACGCTTTGGGCTGTACACTTCCAGACAGCGGCTTTTTATTTTAAGCAATGTAAGTGCTATGTGGAATGTTTTTCCTGCGGAAAAACTTGAACAATGGCGTTATAATATATGTATGAGCTTTTGCTACAGGGGCCCGACGGTGTTTGGGACCTTGATGTTATTTGTGGAAGGGACGCCAGATGCAGATTTTTAAAAATGACTGGGAGCCGTTGCTGCTGCCTGAGATGGAGAAGCCCTATTACCGTGAGCTTCGGCAATTTTTGATAAATGAATACAGAAATCACAACGTGTATCCTGATATGTATGACATTTTCAACGCCCTGCACTACACAGCCCTTGAGGATGTGAAGGTGGTCATACTGGGGCAGGACCCTTATCACGGACCGGGACAGGCACATGGACTCAGTTTTTCCGTGCAGCCCGGCGTTCCGGCACCTCCTTCGCTGGTGAACATTTTTCAGGAGCTGCATGATGATTTAGGATGCAGCATTCCCAATAACGGTTGTCTGAAGCCCTGGGCGGAGCAGGGAGTTCTCCTTTTGAACACGGTGCTGACGGTGAGGGCGCATCAGGCAAATTCCCACCACGGACAGGGCTGGGAGATTTTTACGGACAAAATAATCTCCATCTTAAACGAGAGGGAAAAGCCCATGGTGTTCATTCTCTGGGGAACGCCTGCAAAGCGGAAAAAGCAGATGATTACCAATAAGCGGCACCTGGTGCTGGAGTCGGTACATCCAAGCCCCCTTTCCGCATACAGAGGATTTTTTGGAAGCAGGCCTTTTTCCAAGGCAAATGCTTTCCTGGAGTCCACGGGGCAGACTCCAATAGACTGGCAGATTCCAAATATTTGACGAGGTGACAGCATGGGGAAAAGCAAAATATGTATGATTACCACCGGGGGAACCATTGCCTCTAAAAATGATGGCGGCGGCCTTCATCCCGTGCTGGATGCACAGGAAATTTGCTCGCTGGTGCCGGAGCTTTCGGATGTATGCGAGCTGGACTGTGTGGAGCTTTTTCAGCTGGACAGCAGTAATCTTCGGCCGGAGCACTGGCTGGGGATAGCTCGGAAGGTGGCGGAGCTTCGGGAAAAGTATGATGGATTTGTGGTGGTTCACGGGACGGATACCATGGCATACACCGGGGCGGCGCTTTCGGTGATGCTGGAAAATATTGACCGTCCAGTGGTGCTGACTGGCTCCATGAAGCCTCTCGCTGATGAAGGCTCCGATGGAAGAGACAATCTTCTAGCGGCTTGCAAAGTTGCGTCAGAGGGTAGGTGCGGCGTATTTTTGGCATTTGACGGCAGGATTATCTGGGGTCAAAATGCGAAAAAGGTTTATTCTGAAAGCCGTGGGGCATTTTTGAGCATCCACAGGAAACCAGCAGGATACATGTCAGGGAAAAATCTCACCTGGACCATGGAGAAAAGACCGCCGAGAGGGGGATTTGTCCTGCATGACAGAATCGAGCCGAAGGTGCAGGTGCTGACTCTTGTGCCGGGGACCAGCCCTGCGATGCTGGAGACCCTTATACAGGGCGGAGCAAAGGGCATTATCATAGAGGCATTTGGGGCTGGAGGAGTTCCTACGGAAGTGGGATACGACTTTGTCCCTGTGCTGAAAAAGGCCCATGATATAGGGATTCCCGTGGTGATAACCACCCAGTGTCTCTACAACGGAGTGAATCTTTCCGCCTATGAGGTGGGGGTGAGAGCCGGTGAGGCCGGAGCCATCTCAGGAGGGGGCATGACTCTGGAGGAAATCACCGCCCGGCTTATGGTTTATTTGGGCGAGGGAAAATCCTTGGAGGAGATAAGGGAAATTTTTTCAAGAGAGGCCTGAAGCTTTTGCCAAAAGATAAATAGAAGGGCGGAGCTTAGGAAATATATGTATGAGCATTTTAGGAGGTTTTATTATTGAACGAGGGTAAATTGTGGTCAGCTGGATTCGTCAGCATGGGTCTGACAAATTTTGTAATTTTTATATCTCATTATTCTTTGATAGCGTCAATGCCTGTCATTGTCATGGACCACTTGGGTGGCACTGAGCTGGATACCGGACTTGCCATGACATTTTTCCAGATAGGAACGGTTGGATTTCGTCCGCTTGCAGGGCTTTGCATAGATTCATTCAACAAGCGCAGGCTCATGCTTGCGGCCACAGGGGTATTTCTTTTAACCATGCTGGGGTATAGCCTGGTACAGTCACTGTTTGGGCTTTACGGACTACGTGTGGTACACGGACTTATTTTTTCACTTTCCACCACTGCGGCTGCGGCTCTGGCGGCAATGCTTCTTCCCACATTCTGCAAGGCAAGGGGCATAGGATATTTCGCCCTGACCACCAATCTTGCCATGGTTATAGGTCCTACGCTGGGCCTGTTGGTTGTGGGAGAGTTCGGAATGGACGGCATTCTGGTGTTCCTTGGAACTTTGGGCGTGCTTGCCATGGGACTGGGCAATTGCAAGCGGCTTCCGGATGAGATTGCGCAGCCTGTGAAAAAAGAGCATAAGGGTCTTAGAATATCGGATTTCATTGAAAAAAGGGCAATTGGACCATCCATGTTCGGCAGTATGATTTTCTTTGCCTACGGCGGCGTGCTCATGCTGATTTCAATTTATACAAAGAGCATGGGGCTGCAGTCTGAGACAAGCCTGTTCTTCGCTGTGTTTGCGGCGGTTATTGTTGTGACCCGTCCTTTGGTGGGATACGTTTTCGACAAATGGGGCATGAATGCTGGAATCTATCCGGGCTTTGTCCTTTTTGCCATTGGAATGTTCCTTCTGGGACTGGCGTCAGACCTTACGGGACTTCTCTTGACAGCGGTATTTTTGGGATGCGGCTTTGGTATACTCAGCCCGGCATTTCAGACCATGGCGGTGCAGAGTGCCCCTGTTGAGCGAAGCGGCGTGGCAACCGCCACATATTTCTGGTCATTGGACATCAGCGTCGGACTGGCGGCAAGCCTCCTGAGCATCCTTGCCGGATACATCGGATATGCAGCCATGTACGGCATATTCAGCACCGGAGTCATCATTCTCACAGGACTCCTCTATCTGCTGTGGCAGCATGACAACAGCCAGAAGTACAAACGCCTCCTGAGAAGAAGAGTTAGAAAAGCGGCGAAAAAAATAGTAGATCCTAGAAGATATAGATAAAAATATATTTGACACCTGAGAGGGTAAAAAATACCTGTAGATGGCGTAGTTTAGCCATTTGCAGGTATTTTATAGGAAAAAGCTTAAATGTGATATAGCCCTTCATAATTTAATCATATTCCTCTAACAAAAATAATCTATATAGGGTAATATAGTGTTGAGACTAGGAATTTGGAGGTAGTGTCATGGCGAAAGATGAGCTGTTCTCTGGAGAATCTAAAAACATTGAATATAAGGCGGAAGTACCGGACAAAAGCGAAAAATACATGAAGACAGTTGTAGCTTTTGCCAATGGAAGAGGCGGTAAGATTATTTTCGGAGTAGATGATAAAACCTTGAATGTCATTGGAATGGATACGGACAATATCTATCAGACCGTGGATGCTATTACTAATGCTATTTCGGATGCATGTGAACCTCCGATTAGACCTGATGTAGCCTTGCAGACGGTTGGGGACAAGACGGTAATTATTACGGAGATTTTTCCGGGTGTACAGCGTCCATATTATATAAAATCCCAGGGTATGGTTAATGGGACATATGTGCGTGTGTCTGGGACTACACGGCGTGTAGAGGGA
>CAVAVT010000094.1:0-4960 GCA_963592185.1 bacterium
AAAAAAGAGACAGATGCGTACTGTCTCTTTTTCATGGGCTGATGTGTTTGATTTTAGCTTTGCTGGCGGATTTTGCCTTGGCCGTCGTTTGCTGGGGGGACTCCAGTTTCTGCGAAGGTCTTCATATCCGCAAGCACATGCATAGAAGCCTGAATCAGCCGCACCCCATAGGCAGCAGTAAGCCCCCCGGCAGCGGTTATGTCACCTTCAAGAATATCCGGAGACACATTAAAGAGAAAATCCGAAATATCTGGACAAATCTCCTGGGCATATAGCCCAATCACAGCTGAGTATGCATCATCCAGCACAACCATACTCCTGTTGTGGGCTGCACCAATAATCGCCCCAAGTGTTGCTCCAGCAAGTGCCTGCTGAGATTTCGGCAGATGTGCAATGAACTCATTTGCTGGCCACAGCTTTGGCTGTCTGCTGTGGGAATTCTCATCAGATTCACCATTAGAGACAGCATCCTGCTGATTAAATAAATTACTTAAATAAGTATCCCTATCTCCAAGACCTTCAGTTTTCCATCTGGAAATACACACAATCGGCGATGTAAGCCCCAGCTCTTCACCAGTTGCACGGCCATAATCAAAAGCCTCCATGGGAGAATCAGAGCGAATTTGTCCAATAGTTGCTGCCAAATCCCCATGGTCAATTGCAGCCCATGTAAGCTGCTGCTGGATATGTATATCCGTGGAAGGATTACATGGTCCATCAAGCTTAATATCCGTCAGGCATAGAAGAGGGATACGTCCCTGAACCGCTGGAATGGAGCATGGAAATTCTGAATTAGTAATACCGGCAAGACGTCGGGAGATTTCCTCAAGCTTTCCCAGACTGTGGAGAGGCTTTGCAAGATTATCTATGCGGTGCTGGCAAAGCTCCATAGCTTCATGCTTCAAATCCGGCATAGTATTGCAGTATAGCTCAAACATTTTTGGGTCTGGTGCTTTACTGTAAGAGGGCATTTCATCCACATAAAAATCATCGGAATACTCATCCTTAAGATACTCCTCAAGCCGATTGAATACCTTGTCCCCAAACTCAAGAAAATCTGCGGAAAGAGCGGAACCGTCTGCCTCCCCAAGCCGCAAATCTAGTTTCAAAAGGGGAGTAAGCCCAAGCTTTTTCATAATAATTTTGTGGGAAGGCTCCATGGAAAGCTGGGAGGGAATCATATAATCCCTGCAGCTGGGGGCAAGGGCATGGGCAATGAGAGCCGCTGTGGAATTGTTCAGTCCATCCAGTATAAGAATGCAATGTCTTGCGGCAGTCTCAAGAATAATTCCGGCGATACATCCCAGCTCAAAGCCTCCAAGCTTCATCAGAACATCTATACCGTCACTGGGGTCAGGATTATTGACATCAATTGCCTTTCTTACCATTTCAATTTTATTTTTCAAACGCTCATCGGAAATATTTGAACCACGACCGGTAGATTTTTCAGGGGAAATATCACAAAAAACAGATGCAATAGCTGCGCTGGAGGTGGTATTGCCTATTCCCATTTCCCCGGGCATGAGACAGTTGCAGCCATTGTCTATCATCTCACGTGCCAGCAGAATGCCGGCTTCAAGGGACTTTATAGCCTGATCACGTGTCATTGCAGGACCGCTGGTAATATCTTCCGTTCCATTCGCAATGTGAAAATTTTTCAAACCAGGGATTTTTAATTCCTCTGGAGAGGCATCAATGCCCAAATCAGCAACCACAAGCTCAGACCCAGTAAAATTGGAAAGCGCATTGGCAGCAGCCCCTCTATGAATAAGATAGTTCGTGGCCATCCATAAGGTGGTGGAACGGGGATAGGCACTTACCTGAAGCTTTGATACCCCATGGTCTGCGCAGGCTATAATAGTTCCCTTTCGGAGCTTGAAATTGTCCCCAATAATTGCACGGCTTCTGATATAAAGCTCAGAAAGACGGCCCAAAGAATTTCCTACAGTGCTTTTAAATACATTTGCGGAATCATTGACCCTGGATAAATCCAGGGGTTTTATTTTACTAATTGTTTCATTAAGTAAGCTGCTCATACTGCGGTTTTACCTCCGGCATTTTCTAGCTGTTTCAGTGAGAGACCAATACGTCCTCTTGCCTCATCCACAGAGATTACAAGAACATCTAAAATATCTCCCACGGCTACCACATCCAAAGGATGTTTTACACGCTTTTTGCTAAGCTCTGAAATGTGTATCAGTCCGGCGGTTTTTATTCCAATGTCCACAAAAACACCGAAGTCAGTAATATTGCGGACTGTGCCACGCATTACCGTTCCAGGCTTAATGTCAGAAAGCTTCACAATGGATTTTCTTGTAAGGGGAGCTGGCAGATCCTCACGAGGGTCCCGTCCGGGACGGGCAAGTGCTGCAAGGATATCACGGACTGTAGGAAGTCCGGCGTTGAGCTTTTGAGCGAGTTTTTCAGCATCCGCCAGCTTAAGCTTTGTCTGAAGCATGGGGAGGGCTTCCTTGGAAGCCAGGGCTGAAATATCAGTTCCCAGTTCCTTTAAAATTGCCTCAGTAAGTGCATAGGACTCAGGATGCACCGGAGTATTGTCCAACGGAGAGCTTCCACCACGGATGCGGAGGAATCCAGCACACTGGGTAAAGGCTGCAGCTCCAAGACGGGGAACCTTCATCAGCTGTTTGCGGTTTTCAAAGCTGCCATTTTCGCCTCTGTAGGCAACAATATTTTTGGCTATTGTAGCGTTTATTCCGGAAACATGCTTTAAAAGTGCCGGGGAAGCGGTGTTAAGGTCGACTCCCACGTGGTTTACAGCGGATTCAATGGTGTCGTCAAGGGTCTCTCCAAGGGATTTCTGATTTACATCATGCTGATACTGACCTACACCGATCGCCTTGGGATCTATTTTTACCAGCTCCGCCAACGGGTCCTGCACACGTCGGGCGATGGATACAGCTCCACGGATAGTTACATCGTATTCCGGAAGTTCCTCCTTTGCCAGCTTGGAGGCGGAGTAGACAGAGGCTCCAGCCTCATTGGTAATGAGATAATGAACATCCAGCTTATTGTCCTTAATCAGCTTTGCGGCAAATTCTTCTGTTTCAAAGGAAGCGGTGCCGTTGCCGATGGAAATCAGAGTAACATTGTATTTTTTTATGAGAGCCAGAGCTTTCTTTGCAGAGGATTCACGGGCATCATCACTGTGAGTGATGTAGAGCACTCCATGGTCCAGCACCCTGCCGGTGGGGTCAATGACACACATTTTGCATCCAGTGCGGTAGCCGGGATCCAATCCCATAACAGTATGTCCGGCAAGGGGAGCCTGCAGGAGAAGTTGGCGGAGATTAACTCCGAAAACCTTAATTGCCTGGGTCTCAGCGGTTTCTGTAAGGGAGGAGCGGATATCCCTTTCCAGCGAGGGGAAAAGGAGGCGTTTATAGCCATCTTCAACGGCCAGACGAAGCTGCTCCTCAAATATAGAATTTCCACGATACTTGTTTTTGAAAATAGAATCAATAAAAGCTTCATTATCAGCTTCAAGGCGGACCTTCAGGCAATTTTTCTTTTCACCACGGTTAATTGCCAAAATGCGGTGGGATGGAAGATTCTTTACAGGCTCCGAATACTCCGCATACATTAGGAAAGTATCCTTTTCCTCCGCATCCTCAATGATGGAAGTGGAGAGACTGGCGGTATTCCACAGCCTGTCACGGAGTATTTGGCGGAGCTTTGGATCCTCTGAGATGGCCTCCGCCACAATATCTCTTGCACCAGCCAGCGCCTCCTCAGCTGTTGCAATATCTTTTTCTTCATTTATGTACTTTGCTGCAAATTCCTCAGCTGTTCCCCTAGTCTCAGTTTGCAGGAGAATTGCATTTGCCAGAGGCTCCAGCCCACGCTCACGGGCAATCTGTGCTCGGGTACGCTTTTTCTGCTTATAGGGAAGGTACAAATCCTCCAGCTCCTGAAGCTTGGAGGTTTTTTCAATGGACGACCTCAGCTCAGGTGTCAGCTTGCCCTGCTCCTCAATACGGGAGAGAATTTCCTCCTGCCGCTTTACCAAATTCCGCAGGTAGCCCAGACGTTCCTCAATGGTACGAATCTGCTCCTCATCTAACTCTCCAGTTGCCTCCTTGCGGTAACGGGAAATAAAGGGGACGGTATTGCCGCCATCAAGAAGTTCTATTACAGCTTCAACCTGTTTTGGCCGCACATTAAGCTCTTTTGCAATAATGGAAGGAACATTTGCTGCTAACATTTAATCGCTCGCTTTCTTTTATATGGTGAGTAATTTCATTATAACGCCTGTGTTCAAGTTTTTACAAAGGAAAAAGATACCATATTGTATTTCAACTTTTACTTGACAGGAACTAGTTTTAATCGATAAAATGAAACTAATTAATAATTATATTCCATTAGTAAGTATTACACGAAAGATTTCGCTTTAAATAGTATGGGGGTTGTTGGAAATGATGGATGCGGCACAAGTAACAGAATGCCTGAGAGAACATGGCTATAAAGTAACACCGCAGAGACTGGCGGTTTATGATGTGCTGGGGCATACAAAGGCACATCCCAATGCAGAAATGATTTATAAGGAAATACAGCCAAAGTATCCCATGATGAGTCTGGCTACTGTTTATAAGACACTGGATATTTTTTCAGAAATCGGTCTGGTACAGGTGCTGAATGTGGGGGAGGACAGCTTCCGCTATGACGCAGATATTTCGGACCATGCACATATTCACTGCACCTGCTGTGGAAGAGTTGATGATTTGTTTGATATAGATGACAGGAACTTCATGCAGGAAATTCAGGGCAAAACACCTTACAGGCTCACTGGAAAGCAGCTATATCTTTATGGAGTATGCCCAAGCTGTCAAAATTAAATAGTACATATAACCCCTGTATTTTCAGTTAAAGCTGAAAGTTCAGGGGTTATTTTACTTTTCATAATGACTGTCTTATAATTTATGAAGATGTAGTTTGATTA
>CAVAVT010000095.1:0-4858 GCA_963592185.1 bacterium
AGGAAAATAAGGGGATGCTTCAGGCAAGTGTCGCTATTACTGAAACTAGTGGAAAGAACTCTGATGAGGCGCAGTCAGTATCGGCAGCAACTGAGGAGCAGACCGCATCAATGTCTGAAATCGCTGATGCCAGCAGAAGTCTTGCAGATCTTGCTGCAAATCTCCAGCTTGAAATGCAGAAATTTAAACTTTGATAGATTAATATAGGTTCAATAAAAAATCGGCTTCGATTCAATCGAGGCCGATTTTTGCCGTAAATTCAGGCATTTAAGTCATTTTTTAAGGTGTTCAATACATTTTCTGAATTTGGTGTAACCATTAGGGTGGTCTGATTTGTGAATATAACAAATCCAGGCTTTGCACCAGAGGGCTTTTTAACATATCTTACAGCGGTGTAGTCCACAGGAACCTTGGAGGAATCCGAGGCCTGGCTGAAATGGGCGGCAAGCTCCGCTGCAAGAAGCAAGGTATCATCTGATGGGGTAATTCCTTCGCATTTGATGACTACGTGGGAGCCGGGAATATCCTTGGCGTGAAGCCATATATCGTTGTAGGCGGCTGTTTTGAAGGTAAGCTTATCGTTCTGATAGTTATTTTTCCCCACAAGGATTACCGTGTCGTCCTTGCTGACGAATTTAAAGGGCTTGGAGGGCTTTTCGTACATTTTTTTCTTGTTGCTGCCACGGAGATATCCGCCAGCCACCAGCTCAGCCCTGATATCATTGATTTCAGCTATTGTGGAGGAGGCGTTGAGGGAGCTTTCAATACTTCTTAAATAGTTTATTTCATCGCCACAGTGCGCAAGCTGTTCCTTTATCATGGACTGGGCACGCTTGAGCTTGTCATATTTTTTGTAGTAGCCCTGAATATTTTGGCTGATGGTATATTTCTGATCCAGCTTTATGGTTATTTTTTCACCGGATTCACTGTAAATGTTGTCCAGTGTAATCTCAGCATCCTCATGGTCCTTCAGCTGATATTGATAGGTCATAAGGTTGTCAGCCTTTATGCGGAATTCGTCAGCATTTTCTGCGGTGGCAATATCATCTTCAAGCTTTGCATATTTGTTTTCTGCACGAACACGTTCGTTTTTCACCAGCTTTTTAAACATGTCCTTGTCTGGAAGCTGGTAGCTGCCAACAAGGTTTCCAGCCCGTTCCAAAAGCTGACTTACTGTGTCGAAGGATTCAGTGCGTATTTCTGCATTGCTGTCTGAGAGGCCCTCTGTCATGTGGTAAAGAGGAAATGCTGACATTGCAAGAACTTTGTTGTTTTTGTCCGCAATGAGTGTGGGCTTGCTATCGAGACATGCAGCGGCTGTTTCCCGGAGAGCGTCCTTAAGTGATGAAAAATCAGCATCGTCCATTTCAGAGACTTTGAGATTCTTGGGAAGTCCTGCGGAGAATACAGTTTCCTTTGCTGATACAGGACCGAAGCCCAGGCAGGAGTTCAGTACAGCTTTGAAAAGTTTTTCCTCAGGCTGATACTTAACTGCTGTAATTACCTGATTTAGTGCTGTATCAGAAATTTCGGGAATGTTGCCGGAGGCGTAGCTTTCAACAGCACTGTCGAATGGTGGGAGAATACTGATTTTATCCTGTGCCGGAGGCAGTACATAATCCTGTCCGGGAAGCACGGTTCTTACACGGCTGCTGTTGGCTCCAACTTTTCTTAGGGAATCGATTATTTTTCCATCCTGAAGAATTATGATGTTGCTGTATTTGCCAACAAGCTCGATTATCAAGGTCTTAGTGATGATAGCTCCGCCCATGCCGATGAAGTCCATATCAATGGATAAAATTCTGTCAAGACCAACTTGACGGACTCCGGCAATACGGCCGGTTTCCAGCTGCTTTCTGAGAACCATGCAGAAGGTAGGCGGTTCCGGAGGATTTTCCATTGGTTTCGACAGTATGTGGGCTGCAGGATTCTGGGGATTGATTGTTATGTGAAACAGAAAATTTTCCCCGGGCTGCCGCACGGAAAGAACGACGCTTTGCTTGCTGGGCTGAGTTATTTTATCTATACGTCCGCCAGCTAATCTATTATTTAATTCCAAGGCAAGTGGATACATTGAAAATCCATCAAGACTCATTTTTAATACCTCTTTTTTAAATTTATAAAAGTTACAATAAGAATTATAACATATAATTAAACCTAATGTATTTGCGACCTATGCAAATTGACATTAATTGGAAAAACAAGTAAAATGATACAGATAGACTGGCATAGGAGTGTCATGGTGCAATGCATCGTACACTGTTGAAATACATGCCTAAAACACAGTATGAAGGGGCGCATTGAAATGGCAGATAAACAAGTCCTGGTAACAGAAGAGGGCTATAAAAAGCTTGAAGAAAAACTCCAGTATCTTAAAAGTGTAAAACGTATCGAGATTGCTGAGCGTTTGAAGGCGGCTATCGCACTGGGAGACTTGAGCGAGAACTCCGAGTATGATGATGCTAAGAACGAGCAGGCTTTCCTTGAGGGTGAGATTCAGGACCTTGAGGCAAAAATCCGTAACAGCGTTATCATTAAAAATGATGTAACTGACGTTGTACAGATGGGTAATACCATTGTTCTGAAGGATTTGGAATTCGATGAAATCGAGACTTATACTCTGGTTGGTACCACAGAGGCTGATCCTACTGAGTTCAAGATTTCTGATGAGTCCCCTGTAGGCAGGGCAATCCTTGGACAGAAAGTTGGCGCCCAGGTAGATGTACAGGCTCCAAACGGTATCATTAAGTACGAAATTGTAGAGATTAAAGGCTAAAAAGGCAGGGAAGATATATCGTGTCAGACAACAATATGCAGCCACAGCAGGATATAAATGAAATGATGCAGATTCGCCGGGATAAGCTGAAGACCTATGAGGATATGGGTGTACAGCCATTCGGTCATCGTTATGAGGTAACTTACCATACACAGCAGGTTTTGGATAAATTTGCTGAGGTACAGGAAGAAGAGTCCGAGGAGAAGGTCCGTCTCGCAGGCAGACTTATGGCTAAGCGTGGCCACGGCAAGGCTAGCTTTGGTGTTCTTATGGATTTTTCTGGCAAAATTCAGGTATATTTCAAGATTGATGAGCTTGGCGAGGAAAAGTACAGCCAGTTCAAGCTCCTGGATATTGGCGATATCGTAGGTATTGAGGGTAATGTATTCCGTACAAAGCGTGGCGAGCTTACAGTAAAGGTAACCGATTTTGACCTGCTGTCCAAGTCTCTCCGTCCTCTGCCTGAGAAATTCCATGGCCTGAAGGATGTTGAGATTCGCTATCGTCAGCGTTATCTTGACCTCATTATGAACCCAGAGGTTAAGGACACTTTTGTTTCAAGAAGCAAGATTGTCAAGGCAATCCGTAATTATCTTGATACTCGTGGATTCCTTGAGGTTGAGACTCCGGTTCTTTCCACGATCGCTGGTGGCGCTGCTGCACGTCCTTTTATAACACATCACAATGCACTTGATACAGATCTCTATCTCCGTATTGCTACTGAGCTGAACCTGAAGCGTCTTGTAGTTGGCGGACTTGAGCGTGTATATGAGATGGGTCGTGTATTCCGCAACGAGGGAATGGATGTACGTCACAATCCTGAGTTTACTACCATTGAGATTTATCAGGCATATGCTGACTACAATGATCTTATGGATGTTACTGAAGGCATTGTTATTGACTCAGCAAAGGCTGTACTTGGTACAACTCTCGTCAACTACGAAGGAACAGAGCTTGATTTTTCCAAGGCTCGCAGAATCAGCATGAATGATGCTGTTAAAGAAGCTACAGGCAAGGATTTCCTGTCCTGCAAGACTGTTGAAGAAGCTCGTGCAATGGCAGACGAGATTAATGTTCCTTACGAGCCACGTCACGGCATTGGCGGTATTCTGAACCAGGCATTTGAAGAAAAGGTAGAGGAAACTCTTATTCAGCCTACCTTCATTACTGGTCATCCTACAGAGATTTCTCCTCTTGCTAAGAGAAATCCAGAGAATCCGATGATTACCGATCGCTTTGAGTTCTTCGTATATGGCCGTGAGCTTGCAAACGGCTTTACAGAGCTGAACGATCCTATCGACCAGAGAGGCCGTTTTGAGGATCAGCTGAAGCAGCGTGAGGCTGGTGATGATGAGGCTCATGTAATGGATGAAGACTTCATTACAGCATTGGAATATGGTCTTCCTCCAACAGGCGGACTGGGAATCGGTATAGACCGTCTCGTAATGTTCCTTACAGATAGTCCTTCTATTAGGGATGTTCTTTTATTCCCAACAATGAAGCCGTTGAATAACGAGGCTGTTCATGTTGCTGCTGAGACTGGTTCCGCAGCTGAGGATAATGCACCTATCGATTTCTCAAAGGTAGAGATTGAGCCTCTGTTTGAGGATATGGTGGATTTTGAGACCTTCAGCAAGTCTGATTTTCGTGCTGTAAAGGTTAAGGAGTGCGAGGCTGTAAAGAAGTCCAAGAAGCTCTTGAAGTTTACCCTCGATGATGGTACCGGCACTGACCGTACTATCCTCAGCGGTATCCATGCATACTATGAGCCGGAGGAGCTTATTGGCAAGACACTTGTTGCCATCGTGAACCTTCCGCCCCGTGCAATGATGGGCATTGAATCCTGTGGAATGCTTCTTAGTGCTGTACACAAGGAAGAGGGCGAAGAAAAGCTTCATCTGCTGATGGTTGACAGACATATCCCTGCTGGTGCAAAACTTTACTAATATAGTTTGATTTGAAGAGGCTGGATTAATCCAGCCTCTTTAACTTTTTTATGAAGGATTTGTATGTTAAGTGCGAAATCGAAATAGTACGCACTTTTTTATAACTATACATTCAAAACAGAATGTGTTATCTTAT
>CAVAVT010000096.1:0-4752 GCA_963592185.1 bacterium
AAAAATAAAAAGCCCCTGTCCAAAATAGGACAAGAGCTAATAAACTTAGTTTGGGTATCTTGCAACCACCTATTTCATGTACCATCATACACTATCCCTATAACGGGGGAAACCGGCACAGCCTAACACCCATGGGTCTCGACCTGCAGCTCAGAAGTGATTTTCACTCATGCCTACTGCTGCCGGGCTTCCACCCTCCCCGGTTCGCTAAGAGTACTCAGCATGGGCTACTTTCTTCGTCGTGGCCTTAAATATGAAACTGTTTGCATTTTGTCATAAAAACCGCTTCCGTGGTAGTAGAAGCGGTTAGTTCTCAATGGCAGGGGTAGCAGGACTCGAACCTACGAATGCTGGATTCAGAATCCAGTGCCTTACCAACTTGGCGATACCCCTATATTCTGTTGTCGGCTCATCACAACATTGATTATTATATGGCATTTGCTTATAGATGTCAAGGATTTTTTTATTTTTTCATATATGTCATTTGCCTTTGCAGAATTCCTGCTTCATAATGTAAGCAAACGGCAGCCAATGGGGATAACTGGCTGCCATTTTTATTTGCATTTGATGCCTTTAAACCATCGTTGATATCCGTGGATTGATATCCGGAGTTGAAATTTCATCAGAAGGTATCTCTCCTGCCAAATCTTCTTCTACTTCCTCATACATATTTTCACCTCTGGCGATGCAAAGGGTGGAAACAATGTCGCCGGTAACGTTCAAGGAGGTATCTCCCATGTCGATGAGGCGGTTGATACCAGCAAGAACGCCTACAGCCTCCAGAGGCAGTCCCATATTGGACAGGAGCATAGTGGTCATAACGATGGCACCCCCAGGGATACCAGGAGAACCAACGGAAATACAGGTTGTGAGAAGAATCAGGGAAATCTGCTTGCTCAGGCTAAGGTCCACCCCGTAAATCTGGGCAACGAATATGGTGGCAATAGCGTAGAAGCATACAGCACCGTTCATATTGATGGTAGCTCCCAGAGGAAGGGTAAAGCTGGCCAGCTGGCTGGAAACACCAAATTTTCTTGTAGTAGTGGTTGTGGACAGTGGCAGGGTGGCGGAGCTGCTGGTGGTAGACAGGGTCATGAGCCAAACAGGAACCATATTCTTATAGAAGGACTTCAGTGGAACCTTGGCAATGAATTTCAGCATGATGCTATAAAGACCGCACAGCACCAGAAGCTGGGCACCGAATACACAAAGAATGAACTTTGCCAGTGGTCCAAAGATGTCCATGCCATACTGGCCGGTTACGCAGGCCATCAAAGCACAAACACCGAAAGGAGAAAGCTGCATCACCAGGTCTGTAATCTTGCACATAATATCAGAGGCAAGGGCAAAGCAATGCTTGGCTCCCTCTGCCTTCTCCCCCAGCATAACAAGGGCAATGCCCAGGAATACGCTGAAAACAATAATCTGCATGAGATTGCCGTCAGCCATGGAGGTAATTATATTGCTTGGGAACATGCTGGTGATGGTTTCTGCAAAGGAGGACATTTCAGAGGCCTTGTAGGTTTCACCGCTGACTAGGGCTGACATATCCAGTCCATCTCCCGGCTGAACCGTATTGGCAATGAAAAGTCCGATAAGGGCAGCCAAAACCGTGGTCACTATGTAGTAGGAAACTGTCTTGGCGCCGATTTTCTTCAGCTTGGTAATATCGCTCATGCTGGCAACGCCACTGACTATGGAGAAGAATATGAGCAGCACCACATTCATCTTGACTAAATTCAGGAAAATAGTACCAATAAAGCTAATGGCTGTTATTTTCTCCTGAAAAATGATACCCAAGATAATTCCCAGGGCAAAGCCTATAAATACCCTTCCCGTCAATCCAATTTTGTGCTTTCCCATAGCCATCGATCCTTTCTGAAACAAAAAAAGACGGCGTTTTACAGACTTATCCAGTCCTGTAAAACACCGTTGTTTTATCTTGTCTTTGATTATGATTAAATTTTAATACTTAATCATAACATTGTCTAATACCTAAATTATATTTTCCTTATACGGATTTTTGTATGATACTATCACATATTGCCATCCATGGGATTGCACTTCATAAAATCCAAGAACCGCTTGGCAACGCTGGACAGCTCATACTCTTTCCGCCAAATGGCAAATACCTCGGATTGCATATTCTCAGAAATATCCTTGATGACAATATCCTGATTGCCAGCCATTTTCTTGCAGGATTCCGGCAGAATAGCTACCCCCAGGTTATTTTGTACCAATACAATGGCATTCATAAGAGGAGAAAAGCCGCAAAGGATATTGCACAGCAGATTTCTGGAGCTAAACCAATCGTTTACCTCCCTTATCCTCTGGGTAGGTACCAGAAGCTCATGGCTGGAAAGCTCCCCTAAGGAAATGCAGGAGGAGCTGTTTTGTGCCAGTGGATGCTCCTTGTTCATGAGAGCTATCCATTTTTCATCACAAATATGAAAATAATTAAAGGTATCCGTATTGAAGGGTGCCCGCACCAGGGCAATATCCAACAGGCCCTTTTCCATCTTCTCAATAACATCTGTTGAATTGCCTGACCAGATGTTATAGCGTACCTTGGGGTAGCTATCCTTGAAATGGGCAATCCAATAGGGCAGATAAATCGTGCCCACGGTTTCAATGGAGCCTATGTAGAGGGTACCGCAGATTCCCGATTCCATTTCGGCAATCTGCTCCTTGATCTTTTGGGTAAAGCCCAGGAGCTGCCTTGCCTGCTGCTTGAGAAAGCGACCCTCATCGGTAATATGGAGCCGTTTTTTCTCCCTGATGAACAGGGAAACTCCCAGCTCCTCCTCCAGATTCCGCAGCTGCCTTGTCAAATGTGGCTGGGCAATATGCAGCTCACCTGCCGCCTTGGTTATATTTTCGTATTCTGCGATTTTTAAAAAATTGGATAGCTCCTTTAAATCCATTATTCCTCAATTCCTAATGCTGCAAAGATATTGTCTACAACGATTTTGCCGTTTCTTTCCAAGGCTTCGGCGGTACTGCCTCCAATGTGCAAGGTGCCAATGAAATTGTCCAGAGTAAAGAGGGGATTGTCTGCCTTTGGAGGCTGCTCCTCAAAGACATCCATGCCTGCCGCCTTCACCTTGCCAGAAACTAGTGCCTCATAAAGGTCGTTTTCCTCCACAATGCCGCCCCGGGCTGTATTAATCAGGATAAGCCCTGGCTTGGAGGATTCCAAAACTTCCTTGTTTATCATGTGCTTGGTGGAGTCAAGCAGGGGCACGTGAATACTGATGAAATCAGACTTAGAGAACAGCTCATTTAAGGTGGCGATTTTTTCAAAGCCAAATTCCTTGCATTTTTCCTCATCTAGGAAAGGATCATAAACCAAAACCTTGGCTCCAAAGGCTGCTGTCATAATCCCTGCCGTAAGCCTTGCTATCTGGCCACCACCAACCAGGCCTAGAACCTTGCCGTAGATTTCATTGCCCTCGGTTTCCGGCATGCCGAACCTTGTAAACTTGCCTTTTTTGATTCCCTCATAAATATAGTTGATTTTCCGGGAAAGTGCAAGCATCAGTCCTACGGAAAGCTCCGCTACAGACCGGGCATTGCCGCCGGGAGTATTCTTCACTGGAATGCCTGCGTTTTTGGCCGCTTCCAAGTCCACCCTTTCCAGGCCTACTCCATGCATCTGAATCAGCTTGCAGTTCTTCACTTTGTCGATGATTTCCTTGGTGGCGTACTGCTGCCTGACAATAATGGCATCTATTTCCTCGGGATGGTCGAAATTGTCCACCACTCTCACATGCTTTTTCAATCTATTCACGGCATTAGGGCTTATATGTTCATTTAAATATACGGTCTGCATAAATCTGTGCCTCCTAGATGAATATCTGATTTTCTGTACAGCACAGATTATAGCCAAGGAAAATTAATACGTCAAATTCCCTATTTTTATATAGTTGATACAGTTTTGGTATGAACTTTTTGGTTGTGCAGGCATAAAGCACAAAATAGCAGCGAGCGTAAATCACTCGCTGCTATTTTTTATTAGCTGTATTCTGCCAGTCTTCTTTTGCCTGTTACCATTTCGTAAATCAAGGATTTTTTGTATGCGGTAAGGTCGCTTATTGTCGATTCTTTATCTTTAATGATGCCATCAATAATCTCGCATCTATTTTCAAGATAATTTGCAATTTCAATTTGTTCATCGTATGGTGGAACAACTACCGGTGTATCTTTCAGAAGACCTTGTGACAAACTCGCTCTTGTCACTAAATTCATTTCTTTAACAAAAAATGTCCTTAGGTGATTGCTTCTGAAATAATATTTCGCAAAGCCTGTATAGATTTTGTTGTTAAAAGGGCGTACTCTGATTAAAAATCCAGCAAATACAGCATCTGGAATAGTTTCTTCACATACACACGAAAAGCCAACTTCTTCAATAGTTTCAGATGTTCTTGTGAAGAACCAATCACCTTTTTCAACTGAATATCTCTTTCTATCTGCTTCCGAGGATTGAACCAATTTATCAACAGTTTTAGGCAGTGCGTAATTTTTATACACATCACCATAACTTACAAATGGATGTCCAGAACCAAAGGCATCTCCACCAATACTGATTCCATTCTGTGCTGTCCCTAAATGTCTAATTCTGCACATTTCCCATGTGCTAGGAATGTAGCCTATATAATCATAGCCAGAATCCTTCATCTCAGCATTTTTGTCAAGCCCCTTTGTCACAGCTTCAAAAATCACAGCCTGCTTGAGCTTCTTATATTCCTCAAT
>CAVAVT010000097.1:0-4667 GCA_963592185.1 bacterium
CCTCCTTATGAAATACGTTTCAGCTGCCTGGTCATCAGCTTTTCTTCCAGTATACGCAGAAGATTGGACAAAGAATGGGTATGTGACATAAATTTAAAAAGCCAAATCCAATAAAGCAAATAAAAATGTCGTTGAGTACTTGGATTCATCCAAATCATTCAACGACATTTTTATCAACTTCCAGATATATTCCCTTGTATTTTTATGATAAGGTTACGAATTTTCCGTGCATTTTCCAACAGTCCTTTTTCCATATTCAGGGTATAGCAGACTTCCAAATTCTTAATTATGAACTCTGGCTTGCTCATTGTACTTTGGAAATATTTCTCATACATTTGGCGGGTATTACAAATCTCCGGTCGCTGAGAATAGATACGGCACTTCTTCGTTTTCTTATCATAATTCTTGCAAAAGCCATCTTCCCCTATGTATAGCTGCAACTGCGGTACCATAGCTGCCTTTTCACAACACAGCCCACAAATTAAGCAAGGAAATTCCATTATGCATTCACTTTCGCAATTTTTTGATTCATTTCATGGTAAACATCTAAAGACTTATTTGTCACCGAACCATCTTCATTGAGAATCGGCGTATCCAAAACGGCTTTGGTCGCTACCGCTAAACTCAAGGTCATCGCCAAGATATCTTTTTCTGCTTGACCATATTCGCTATAGTCAGTTCCTTTATCTATAAGTACATCTTTCATCTGACCTATAAATTCTTGGAATCTTAAGTGAAGATTTCCCAGTAAATCAACAAACATATCTGCGCGTTCGCTAATTTTCTGGCATGCGTCACTTGCTAGTCCCATTTCATGAGCTGCTTTCTCAGCTTGTGATCGGTTGCTTCTAGCATTTTCTAGATTTTCATTTGCCTTTGAATCCATAGCAAATCCCAACACGGCTAAAGCTGGCCCTGCTACAATACCACCAAGAACTGCTGTCCCACCAGCAATTCCCAAGCCACCAGCCGCTAACGTACCTCCGCCCAAGTACGCCAAAGTTGCATTGGTAGCTGCCGCACCGCTAAGACTTGCAATAGCAGTTCCTGTTCCAGCAGTTCCTAAGAAAGTAACGGTACCATATGCACCAAGAGCCATGGCTGCTCCTGCACCTATGCCTTCTATACCACCAGATACCATTTTCATAGCCAAGCTCCCCATGCTCTCCATGCTCGCTAAAGTCTCTTCATTGACTTGTAGTCTAGATAAATCTCCCATTCCTCTGATTTCTGTCATATTGACATTTTTAATTTTTCTCATCAATTTAACAAAGGGAACCATGTCCTTCTGTAAAACATCTACCTTTTCCTCCCCCAGATGAGTAAGACTTGCAGAAGCCCGATTCTGAGAATTTTGCAAGTCTTGTTTTGCTTTTTCATACATTTCTTGTGCATTATTGTTAATACGTTTCGCTCTATTATTTTTCTCATTGGCATCATAAGCCTTTTTTGCACCAGTGACACCTGCTATAACAGCTAATCCTCCTAAAATCAATGGTAACGGCATAATCATTTCTCCTTTTCATTTAACAACAATAACAGCATATTACTAATACATTTCATTTAGTTTTCATCGGTATTTTTACTATCGCCGGATTTCTTAGAAAGTATCTTTTCCTTAGTTTCCGCCTCTTTTGTTTCCTCTTTTCCCCTCTTTTTATTCATTATCCTATTGGCAGCGATTTCTCTAACAGAAAGACCACTAACCAATCCATCCATATCACAACCAAATCCTCCTGAAAAAAATGGTAGCAACATAATTATTTCCCTCTCTCTTCGTTCACAATATAAGTGGATCATCACTTTTCATTAATGCATCAAATTCTTTTCTATCTTGAAACTGTGCCTCACCTCCTAATTGTGTAGTGATCCGATTAGCTGCATGAATAAAACCATATGCATCTTTCGTCTGCAAAGCAGCATCCATATTCCCTATAGCTTCATCAAATACCTTACGATGTGCTGTCAAGTACTTGTCGGCCAATTCATTCAGCTCTCTCCGATACTCTTCTATCATACGAATGGCTTCTTTGCATTCTTTCTCTATGCGTATCCGCCGTTCTCTCGCTAATTTTTCAGCTTGAAATTGGCGACTAAGCACATTGAATGCCGCACTCCCCAGCATACCGCCAATCATGCTTCCTAGCATGGCCCCTACGATAGGAATAGGAATCAACATTTGACCCGCCATAGCCCCATACGATGCGGCTATACAAACGTTGGCTGTTTCTCCCAATTCCACCATACATTCCAAAGTAGATATTTCTCCACTAAGATATCGCTTCAATGTTCCGCCTGTAGCCATCACCGCTGCTACAACCTTACCTGGAGCTCCGGCCTGTCCCAATAGCTGTGCAAATTGAGACGTAGAACGACTAAGTACTTGCGTAGTGACGGTCACCATGCCCCCAGTTACATAAGAAACTGCCGCCGTTTTTCCGGTTTCAATAGCAATATCTTTCAATGCTTCCGATGGCTTTTTCTCACCCCGAAGAACAGCCACAAAATTATTGGCTGTAGACATAATTGCGGTGGCAGAAGCCCCAGCCTTTGCTGCCTCTATCCCCGACTGGTGAAATTCAGAAGTCGCATTTTTAAATTGCCGCACCTGCAAATCCTGCTCAATATGGGATTTTGCCTTTCGGCCATCTTCGATGGCTTTTTCCCTGGCCTTCTTTGAAAGATGAATATCTTTGTCTTTTAAATATTTTTTATCACCATAGAACTCTTCATTGCTTTTATCTCGTTTGGCATTATTTTGCTTTCTAGAAATAATTTTCAAATTTTCCTTACTATTGACGGTCTCTCGAATATCTTCATTTTTAGTAAACGCATCATTTTTATGCCTCTCGTACACCTTGTGTATAGGTTCCACATGGTCTGCTTCCGCTAAATGTTTTTGCCAATCTTTCCCATATTTTAATTTGGCCGCTTGCTTACGCAGTAACAACTCATCTCCGGAATAAGAATCTTTCACAGGCTTCCCTTTGGCGAATACATCCATCTTGGCTTGCCGTTTCGCTGCCCCATCATCATAGAGTTTTCTGTCGTAAGTGTCAGGCTTCCTATAAGTTTCAGCCACTCGCTTCACGGACTGTTCCACAGAAGCCCCTGCCGCTTGCCCAGCCATAACATTTTCTAAAATTTTTTGAGATCTCTTTTTCTTCTTGTCTTCCTCAGATGATTTTTTCTGCAAAGTTGTATTCATTATCCATATCCCCCCTTTTCTATACATGCTTCATTCTATTATCAACCCCTTAATCAATTAACGATCCATGGGCTTGGAAATCTACGTTTCTTCGGTGCTAATCCCAATGCCTGCTTCAATGCCTCCACCTGCTTAGACCTCTTTACTCCTGTCTTACACCAATAAGCAAAGTGTTCACAATTATTTCCAAAAGGTCCATAACCTCTTTCTCCTAAGCGAGATTTAGCTCGTTCCACAGTTTCTTCTGCACTATACAGGTGGTAGCCGGAAATAGAACTCTCCCTTGGAAAAGCAATAATCCGATATTTACTATCTTGTTCAAAGACGGAAAGCGACACTTTACGAACCATTGCAGAATCATCTAAAAGCTCACTATCCCCAGGTTCACCAGCAAAGTGAATCACCTGCTTTTGTCCAATATATACTCCGTAGTGTTCATACAGATTCCCCCATCGAGACACTGCTAGCACATCGCCTGGTTCTAATTCTTTACAGGCGGTCTGATCTTCATGATGATTCAATACTACTCGATCGAGTATCTCAAGTGGTAAATCCCAAGGGGCAAGCGGGTCATAGTCCGGATAACCCGGATAAAATCCATTTAGTTTTATCATATAACGCACTCCTTTGTATTTTAGTAAACCGTACGACCCCCGCCGCTTTTTTACTTAATGTGGCAGTACCACTATTCCTCATTCCTAATATTTAAGAACTTTCACCTTATCTCCCTGGCTTCCCAGCCACATATCGATGCCAATCCCATAGGCTTCAGCGGTGATGGTATAGACACCATCGTTCTTTTCCAGAATTTGTGCCGTGGGGAGTCTGTCCAGCACGGCTTCTACGGAGGGGCCGCTATAGGTGAATTTCACACGCCTCAGGGGACCTGGATACATGAATTGCACTCGTTTCCGAAATTCACCATCTTTGAAGCGATCTGCATAGGGGATGTGAAATGTTTTTCCTGTATTTTCCATCTCTTCGATACGATCCACCCGGAAAATAGTAGGAAATTCGATTTCTTCTTTGAAGGCCACCAGGTAGAAATAGAATTCTGAAAATAATATAGCTACGGGCTTCACGTCATGTTGCCTCTGAACTCCATCTTGCCGGATGTAGCGAATGTGCAGGATTTCTTGTTTTCGTATGGCTAGAGATAGATCCCATAGAGGGTCTAGCAGTTTCTTTTTGTGCTGCAGGGGCACGTAGTAGAAAGATTCGTTTTTGATGATGTCGGTGATGACGGCTCTATCTTCTCGCGGACTCTCGGTGGTGAGTTTATCCAGAATGGTGTGGAGTTCCCCCGGTTCCAAGGCCCTGCTTTCGAGAAGTATTTTTGCCAGGGCTAGGATTTCTTTGTGATTCAGGTGCTCGTAGGTGGAGCGTATCAGTTGATAGCCTTTCTTCGCTGGGTCGTACTGGATTTCTCCATGGCCACAGCGAAGGGATGTCTCAGTCA
>CAVAVT010000098.1:0-4644 GCA_963592185.1 bacterium
GGCCTCGCCGCGTGGCGGCATGCTCTACTGCCGCATGGAAGGAAATCGCGTGAAACTGGCCGGCAAAGCAGCGCTCTACTCCATCGCGGAATTGTACGTGTGATTGGTAGAGTGGAAAGAGGCTAGTGGTTTAGTAGTCGGTGGTCGATAATCGGTAGTCGAGGCGCATTTGGCGCTATTTCTACATAGCATCATCATGGCGAATGGGGTAGCAGCTAAATGTGGCCTGACTACTGATTACTAACTACCGACTACTAAATCAATAGCGGTAAGCCCGTTTACTTTTCCAATAAAAAAGATGAGACTCCCAAGGGGCCTCATCTTTTTTATTGGAAAATTTTACTCGATACCACTCAGCATCAGTACGGCTTTGGTCATCCACATAACGATGACAGCATCGATGATGGGGGTGAGGAACATGACCGGATAGTAAATGGAGCGGACGCGGCATACCAGGACGACGCGGGCAAAGTGGCCGATCAGGGTGCCCATGGTGATGCAGGCCGGGAAGAGGATGGTGGCCTGGGCAGCGGTGATGGTGCCGGCGGAGTAGAGGGAAGCGGCAGTGGCAGCGCCGGCGGCTTTCGCGAAGAAGGCAGCCAGGAGGGCCAGGGACGCTTCACCCGGAAGGCCGAAGACACCCATGACTGGGCCAAGGATCTGGCCGATGATGGGCATGATGCCCAGGAATTTCAAAAAGGCGAGGAGGGCATATGCCATGACCATAGCGGGAACGATGAGTTCTACGCCGATGTAGAAACCTTTTTTCGCGCCCTGCATGAAAAGTTCAGGGGCAGATAATTTTTTCTTTTCCGTAGCTTCAGCCATTATGCTGCGCCTCCTTCCGGATGTTTCTTGTGATAGACCTTGAGGTACATGCGTACCAAGTTAGCGCCGATGATTTTGACGATGATAATCATGCCGATGATGGCGCCGATGGGCAGTACAGAAATGGGTACCAGCGCAGCACCGGCAGCGACGGTGTTATTTACTGTGCCGGAGCCGGCGTACTGGTAAGCGGCGAAGACGGTACGTTCATCGTCGGTGATTTCCCCTTTTTCATACATATCTTTGGTGATGAAAGCGCCTACGTCGGAGCTGGTGAAGCTGGAAACGAAGGCGAGCCCTGCGATGCCCGGGATGCCGAGGAGCGGACGCAAGAGCGGGTGGAAGAGCTTAGCGGCTGCTTTCAGAGCGCCGTAGCTTTCGCATACATCCAGGAGGCCCTGGGCTACCATGACGGTAGGAATCAGCGAGAGGCCCACCATCATGCCTTCCTTGGCACCAAATCCGCCGGTGCCGACGAAAGCGATTTTCGCGCCTTCTGCTTTACCGAAAGCGCCGACCAGGGAATTCAGGTCGAAGGCTTTGAGCCAGCCGGTCTGGCTGCCTAAGGTACCGGAAAATAAAATGATCAGAAATGCCAGCGACAGCCAGCCTTTCCACGTGACTTTGAGTTCCTTTTTCTCATCCATAATAATTTCTCCTACACTCTCACAAAGGAAGTCACGGATGCCTTCGAAATCTGATTAGAAATTCGGATGGCATCAGCGATTTCCGGATTTCTTACAGTTTTGTCAGCATAGCCAGCAGCAGCTTTTCTCTTTCTACGAGGGATGCTTCTTCTGCCCATTCTCTTTCGGTGTGGTTGAACTGGCCGCGTACGCCTACGGCGCAGAGGGTGGGTATGCCTGCTTTGGTGAGGTAAGCAGAGTCACTGCCGCCGCCGACTGCGATGCCCGGCATAGGAGGCAGGCCGACTTCTGCGGCTACTGCATTGGCTCTGTCCAGGAGTGCGAGGGTGGAGTCTAAGCGTTCCATGGCTTCGATGCGGGTGGTCTGGTAGAAGGAAGTCTTCGTATCAGCGATGTACTGTTTCTTTGCGATTTCTTCGAAACCTTTTACAGCGCGAGCAAGACCTTTTTCCGTGCGGAAACGGACATCCACGACGCAGTGTGCGTGTTCCGGGATCGCATTGGCTACGGTGCCACCGGAAATGACGCCTACATTGATGGTGGTGCCTTCTTCAAAATCCGTCAGCTTTTCCATATCGATGGCTTTGTGGCAGAATTCCTGCACCGCGCTGCGGCCGTCCTGGGGATTGTTACCGGAGTGAGCGCCTACACCTTCGAAGTCCCATTCGAAACGGCAGCAGCCTTTTCTTTCGACAACCACGCCGTTGTTGAGGTAGCCGGTTTCCAGATTGAAGCCCATGATAGCGCCTTTGGCTTCTTCCAGATAATCATTGGCGGCGTCGGACTGGTTGTGGCCCACTTCTTCATCGCCGGCCAGAATGATTTTCAGCGGATACTTGTCGTAGCCTGCTTCGATGAGGAATTTCACCGCATAGAGAAGGATGGTGACGCCGCCCTTCATGTCCAGGCATCCCGGGCCGGTGACTCTGCCATCTTTTACAGTGAATGGACGAGCCGCAGCGGCGCCGTCTTTGAATACGGTGTCCATGTGACCGGTGAGGATCACGAAAGGTTTGGTCACATCGCCATACGTAGCCACCAGCATATTTCCTGCTTTTTCGTATTCATGGAAATACACATCAAAGCCCAGCGGTTCCAGAAAGGCTTTCACGTCCTGGCCTACCAGGTCTACGCCGGCTTTATTGTCAGAGCCGCAGTCCCGATTGACCAAAATTTCCCAGGTCTTCATCATCTCCGGCTTAGCCGCTTCCGCCTGCTGGAACAATTCTTCTAAGGTCTTATTCATTTTCCCTACCTCCTATACTACCTGTCCGCTTGGAGGGCACAAAAAAAGGCGCAAGAAATCTCTTGGAAATGGGGGATTTCTGTGCGGCCTCGTTGCGCGCTTAGCGGTGCTTATGAAAGTGTTTTTATCATAAAGGAAGGGGCTTGACCCTAAAAGGATTAAATATAGACTTTAAATTGACCGATAATCACAAACCGAAAAGTACCTTGTATAATGAATCTATCGAATTATCGAATGAAATCATAGTTTTTTAAAGAAATAGAATTATGGCTACAAGGAGGTGAGGGATATGCGGATTGGACTGGTGGGGCCCGATGTGTGGCTTCGGGAAACCTTCAAACGTATCGCTCACGACTTCCCGGATATTTCCTTCACGCCTGTCCCCTATACGAACCTGATCGACCTGCCGGCGAAGCTGGAAGGGGAGCAGCACGCTTGCGATGTTTTTCTATTTCTGGGAGAGACAGCTCGCCGATGGACAGCGAAGCACCTGGCTCCGGCGGTGCCCTGGTATGGCATTCCGCGCTCCTCCTCCGCATTTCTTCGCATCCTCGCCCGGGCGTCCATGGATGGCTATCCACCCCGATTCATCACCGATTTCCAGAATCCGGAATTTTTCCACCAGGCTTTAGACGAGGCCGGCATCACCGCGAAGGACAGCTATATTTCCTACATCTCCTACGGCACTTTTACCGCCGAAGGCTACATGGAGAAAAATGCGGAGCTCATGATAGAGGAGTACAAAAAGGGAAAGGCTGCCTTTTGCGCCACCATTTTCATTGTGACGTATGAAATATTGAAAAAGAACCACATCCCGGTATACTACATGATGCCTTCCTTCGAGGACGTGCGCCACGTGGTGCAGGAAGTGGTGACTCATTCTCAACTGGAACGGCAGGAAGAGCAGACGGCGGCCATCGCCATTTCCTTCGATGCCCCGAAACCCGAGGAACTCACCGAGGAGAAAGCCTATGAATTTGCCAAAGCCCGGTTGGCAGCGAGCCAGTTGCTCTTCGATTTCGCTCATGAGCTCAAGGCCGCGGTCTTTCCGGCGGGAAATAATTCGTTCTTTCTGATTTCTACCAGCCGCTTATTGCAGACAATCACTCACCAGTTCACTCGGTTCGACTTGCTGCGGACGGTAAAAGAAAAGGCGGGGATCACAATTTCTGTGGGATTTAGCATGGGTCCCATGGCGTCGGAAGCCAAGCTCCAGGCAGAAAAGGCCATGAAATACGCTATGTACAATGGGGGAAACTGCGCCTTCTTCCTGGGCGAAAAGAATAGCCTCATCGGCCCTATTCAATATGGCAATGCAGCGCCAGTGAAAGAGTCGAAGGACTACCTTATGATCCTGGCCCAGCGGGCGAGCATCAATTTCGAATATCTCAAAATCATGTCTGACCTGTGTGAGAAAGAGCATCGAATCGCCTTCACGCCGGCAGAGCTGGCAGACGCCTCGGGCATCCGCAAACGCACCATGAACCGCATCCTGCTGAAGCTCATGGACATCGGCTGCTGCGTGGAGGTGGGGAAGAATTCGCCAAAGCAAAGAGGTCGCCCCAGTCGCATCATCGAGCTCCACTTTGAACAGGCGCCGTATATAAAGGATGGAAAATAAAAAATGAGAAGACGAGATGAAAATTTCGTCTTCTCATTTTTTATGCTTTAGCGGTCAAGGAGATCAGAATGACTTCCTGTATCCACAAGAGTCAGCGTTAGGATATCGTTCTCAATCAAGTAGATGAGTAACCAATCAGGCTGGATGTGGCATTCGCGAAAGCCGCTCCAGTTTCCACGCAGTTCATGGTCACGATACTTGGGCGCCAGCGATTTGCCTTCCAGCAAATCGCTTACCACATTTTCCAGCAGCGTGAGGTTTAGTCCGCGCTTTTTGGCAATCTTATATCCTTTTTTGTAGGC
>CAVAVT010000099.1:0-4257 GCA_963592185.1 bacterium
ATTTAGAAATCCTCCATTCCCGTAAGCAGATATACATTTTCTTCCTTTGCCACACTCTGCAGAGTGTCTGTGAAACCATAAAACGAGAAAATAGCATAATAATAGTTTCCAGGATATTTATTGGCAGGAAATTTATATTTTAATTTTTTTAGAACATTAATATTTGCTGGCTCATGGCGGAATTTACATTCCGCTAAAAAGAAGTTTTTCTCTTCCCTGTCTGTGGCAATGCAGTCAATTTCCTCTGAAACGGTATGCTTCTTTCCATCAACAGTGTGAGTTACCTTCTCCCACCAACGTCCCACTTTTACAAAATGGAAGGGCAGGCGTCCTGCCTGATTTGCCTGACGAAGATATTCGATACAGATTTTTTCATAGGCATGGGATACAAACTGGTGAAGCTGAGGCTCAATCTGATAGCGCCACACACCCTGCACATCCCCGGCCTCAAGCTCGGAATAGCTTCCGTATACAAAGGAATACCAAAAACGGAAATATGGATCTGTCAGCTGATAAAGCCCTCGCTGGCTCCCTTCCCGTTCCTTTGCTGTGGCTAACACCGAAAATTCCCGCTCAACTATGCCAAGTTCAATTAGATTTTTCAAATAACAGCTAATTTTTGATTTCTCAAGCTGTGTTTTTCCATGAATTAATGCCAAAGTATTGCTGCCAAGGGCGATTGCTTCAATTATGGCATTATACACACTGGTTTCACGAAGCTCCTGATGAAGCAGAAAATTCACTTCATTGTACAGAACGCATCCTTTTTCCAGAATATTGCTCTGTATGTTTTCGGCAAGATTTTTTTCAGGATTAAACTGGATTAGATAGTGTGGGATTCCGCCTAAAATACCATATACTGCTATGAGGTCTTCATCTGTATAGCTGGGGAAAAATTGCCTAACCTTGCGAAATGGCAGGGGTTTTAATTTGTATATGCCGGTAGCTCTGCCATAAAGTGGATTTTTTTCTGCAAGAAGTTCATCTTCCATGAAGCTCATTGCACTGCCACAGAGAATCAGCATGACATTGGACTGGGACAATTCATGATCCCATAGATTTTGTAAAATAGATGGTATTTCATGATTATTCCTGCACATGTATGGAAATTCATCAATGATGAGTATTTTCTTGCCATCACCTGGAATCTCCACCATGCTCTTAAATGCTGTTTCCCAATCAGAAAAGGTTGTCAGAAATCTGGCAGCAGGCATACCTGTCAGCAATAATCGTTTGGAAAATCTGGACAGCTGCTCTGTATCTGTACACTCAGTGCAGGCATAAAAAACAGCCTCTTTATCCTTCATAAACTGCTTTAGAAGCTCCGTTTTTCCAATGCGTCTCCTGCCATATAGAACAATCAGTTCGGACTTTGCAGAGTTATACCGCTCCTCTAAAAATTTAAGTTCCTGTTCACGTCCAATAAACATGCCTTCACCAACTTTCTAATTTAGATTATAATAATCGTGATTATTATAATTTTATCACTAAATATTTGCTAGAGCAATCTGATAATATGGCGATGAATTCCACAAAACAGCATTTTTTATTAGTAGAGCCTTCTACAGGCATCAAAAAAGGGTTCTGAGATTTCTCAGAACCCTTGATTTCGTATGGAGCGGGCGAGGGGAATCGAACCCCCCTCTTTAGCTTGGGAAGCTGACATTCTACCAATGAACTACGCCCGCAGGGGTGTTACAGCATGAGCTATAACACTAAAAGTCTATCACAGGCAAATATATTCTGCAAGTCATTTTTCCCTTTTGGACTGAGCGATGGCCTCTGCAAGCCCCGGAACAGCATCAAAAATACTGTCGTATCCCTGGGCGTTGGTGGCGCCGGAGTGGGGATTTTCAGCTGAATTTGGATCTGCTGCATTTGGCATATTTCCTGCATTTCCAAAGGAAGTCCCGGCGGAAGAAGCGTTTTCCACAGGTTTTGGAGTGTCCAGCTTTTCAATTACCACATCGATGGTGTCGCCATTTTTTACCGGAGAGGTAAATACCGCATCTTGATTGTTCACCAGTATCCTGAAGCTGACACGGCTGGTGGAGGAAGGGGGCTGGAACCCAACAGCTACAAGGGCCTCGCTGACGGTGGTTGCCTTGCGCTCGGATTTTTCGTATATAACCTCGCTGCCTTCATCAATAATGGTGCCGGGACCTGCGGTGCGGCCGTTTACCACCAGAGTAAGGGCTGCAGAAGGAACCTTGTGCTCCTGTCCCTTGTAGTAAATAATAATGTGGGAGTCCATTTCAGAGATGTTCAGTACATCAGAAAGCTTAACCTCGGTGGGGGCGGAATATTCGATTCTGTCCCCTTCATGAACTGGGGCGGAGATGGGAAGCTCCAGTTCATTTACGGTGATTTTGGGTGCCACAGTGTATTGGCTGCTGCTGCCATTCAGGGTAAAGCCAACCCTTTTTCCAGCGGGATCAAAGCCAGCGGAAAGCAGGGCTTCTCCAACACTTCTTGGCTCGGAAATGGTGATTTTGTCCCCGTCCTGCATCATGAGGGTCAGAGTCGCCTCTTCGCCATTTACCAATATCCTTGAGGGAATTTTTTTCAGCTCACCGTTTACATATATTACGAAATTTGGGGGAGTCTCCAGTATGTCAGCCAGCGTCACCTCCGGGGGAAGACCGTTGGAGCCTGGCTCCACCTCTATCTGGTTTCCGTCCTCAATTGGCGTGTCAAGGGATACCGGCTCGCCGTTAAGTTTCAGCGTTGCCATGGTTCCCATGCTGCCGGGGATGAACTTGTTATGTCCGTTGATGCTGAGCATAATGCCAAGACCGGGATGCCCGTGGAGCTTTTTCAGCTGTATTCCGGTACTGAGAAGGGCATCGGAAACAGTAAGATTTCTAAAATTAAAGAGATTCAGCTCGCTGCCATTGACTGTAACCTTCAAGAAGTGGAGGGTGTTGATGGAGGCTATCTTCAAGATACCAAGGGGAGTTACAGCATCAGGACGCTGCAGCTCCTCCGGAATATCCAATATTCCCTCCACTTTATCCGGGTGACGGACCGCCACACGGGCCTCCGGAAGCCCCAAAGCCTCAGCCACCATTTTAGGCAGCAGGGGAGTCAGGGAACCACCGCCTACCAAAAGCACCGCCTGTGGAGGTTCTTCTCCGTTCAGGGTCTGTATCTGTTTTGCGATTGACTCAGCCAGTGCCTTTACATTTGGAATTACCGGGGTGATGATTTCATCCGGGCTTAAATTATAGCTCATGCCGAGAATATCGCTGAACTCAGAAATCTCCCCGTTGGAAGCCGACCGTTTTACGCTTTCCGCCACATTGAAGTCTAAGAGGAAATTTTTAGAAATAGCCTCAGTGATTTCGTCCCCTGCCTGTGGAACCATTCCGTAGGCGATAACTGAGCCGTTACGGGTAATTGCCACGTCAGAGGTTCCGGCGCCAATATCCACCAGAACCAGATTCAGATGCCGCATGGTGGGAGGAATCAGCACGTTAATGGCGGCGATAGGCTCCAATGTAATGGTGCGCATGGAAAGCTTTGCCACCTCAAGGGCTGACTGGATGGAGTCGATGACCTGCCTCGGCAGGAAAGTTGCGATGACAGTTGCCTTTGCGTTCCGCCCACGCTGTCCCACAAGGGTCTTGAGCCTGTTGCCGTCCAGTTCGTACTTTATTGTGCTATAGCCAACGCAGTAATAGTGGGTGGGGTCATCCACCTTGTCGGAGCCAGCCAAAAGCCCCTGAGCCGCCTGTACTCCTGCAAATTCAAGGCTCCGCTCCTGCTGGGACGTAATGATGCCGCTGAATTCCATCTCTGCATCGGCGGTCATGGTGTAGAGGGCACGGCCTGCAGCTGCCACGGAGACACTTTTCAGGGGTACGCCGATTTTCTTTTCAAGGGCTTTTTTTACACTTTTGATGATTTCCGCCACCTGTGGAACATCGTGAATCTGACCGTCCAGCATGGCACGGGTCTTGTGTTCCTGCCTTTCAATGGCAACAATCTTCAGCCCGTCAGCCTCCTTCTCCGCAACGATGCCTATTACGCTCCGGGTTCCGATATCCAGCGAGAAAAGGCGCTCCTTCCGCTCACGGCGCACCGCTGCGGCAGGCTTCTTCCGGCTTCTGGTGGAAGAAGACCTTCGGGTTGTTTTGGTTATTGGCATAGAAATTCCTCCGAATATGTTTTTGCACTGGGGCATTGTATCAAAAATAAAGGTTAATTTAGTTATTTCGAGAATAGTAACATATATTCCTTTTTTGAGTAGGAATA
>CAVAVT010000100.1:0-4149 GCA_963592185.1 bacterium
CGTGCAAAGCACAATACCAGACTGTCATTCACCTGGGATGACCACAAGAAGAATAATTTCACCGCAATGCTGTGGGCTGATTTCGTAAGAAGTTACTATTACAACAGCCAGAACTATAACTACACGACCATAAACCTCAGCCTCAGCAAGAAGCTTTCTGATAATCTCATTGTTACCGCAGGTATAGATAATCTTACCAACCAAAAGGTTGATGCCATTTACCTCTTTGGCCGTGTATGGCGTGTAGGTGCGGAGTGGAAGTTCTGATGAATATTCTTATGTCTGCAGGCCTGGCTGTGCTTACAGCTGTACTGCTTCCTCTTTCCATGGGGAAGGCGGAGGCAGCTGCCAGCGCCGCAATATATGACTCCGCAACAGGGGAAGCGGTAACTGTGGATGCCTTGGCAAAAAAGCTTCCCGGAAAGAATCGTGTGGTGATGTTCGGGGAATTTCACGACAATGCTGCAGTCCACAGCTATGAGTCAGAGCTTTTGAAGAAAATCGGAGAAAGCTATGACGGAACTGTAATGCTTTCCATGGAAATGTTTGAGCGTGATACCCAGGACAAGATGGATGCCTATCTTGCTGGACAGATTAGCGAGGAAAAATTCCTTAGCCAGGCGAGACCCTGGGCAAATTACGCTACAGACTACAGGCCAATGGTGGAGTATGCAAAGTCCAAAAGCTGGCCAGTGCTTGCTTCAAATATTCCACGTCCCTATGCATCCCAGTATGCAAAAAAGGGCAATCTGGAGGGGCTTGACAGCAGATGGCTTCCAGAAAAGACCTACGCACCGGCAGATGGATATCAGAAGCGTTTCTATGCTGTTATGGCAGAAATGCCCAATGCAGGCATGAAGGTTCCTCCGGCAATGTACGAGTCAATGTACAAGGCACAGTGCATCAAGGATGACACCATGGCTGAAAGCATTAACCGTGCAATGAATAAGGACGGGGAGCTATTCGTGTACCATGTACAGGGAGAGTTCCATGGGGCATATCACTACGGCGTGGCTTACAAGCTTCAGCAGCTCCGCCCTAACACAGAGATTATTGTAATCACCTCTGTAGCCCGTGAAGCAGGTAAAACCGATGCTGAACTGGTAAAGGAATACAAGGACCAGGGTGAATATCTGGTGATTGTTGACCGAAAATGATATAGTATAGCTAATGTATTAGCTATGGTTGTGGCAGCAGATGCCGTTCTGTGTTCAGATAGAATGCGGAGCCGGTGTCTGCTGTTTAAATATGCAATATTTTAGGATGGGAGACAGGCTATGCTGCATACATTGTTATCCTGCTACAGACCTTACAAGGGGCTTTTGGCCTTTATAATAATAGGTTCCTTTGTGGCTTCAGGACTGGAATTATTTTTTCCCATAGGAATGAGGGAGATACTGAATGACCTTATTCCAAAGGGAGATATGGAAAGTCTGTTGCTGGCGGCAGGGGGAATGACTCTGCTATATATTTTTTCATACCTTTTAAATTGGGCGGTGTTCACCTACGGCAAGGGCATGGGGGCCTCCATAGAGTATGACCTTAGAAACAGGCTTTTCCGCCATACAATGGATTTAAGCTATTCCTATTTTGACAATGCCAGAACAGGACAGATGGTGAGCCGTATAGTAAATGATATTTTCGAGGTGGGAAATCTCATGTTTGCCATACCGAACCTTCTTATCGTATGTTCCGTAACAATGCTGGGAACCATAGTCATGCTTTTCTGGATAAATGTTCCTCTGGCTTCTGTGGTATCAGTTCTTTTGGTGCTGAAGGCATATGAGGCTGTGGAAACCAATAAGAAAATGAAGGTTTCCTTTATGGAAGCAAGGCGTGAAACTGGAAATCTTTCCGGAAAGGCAACTGAAAGCCTCAATGCGGTTCGGCTGGTGAAGGCATTCAACAATGAGGATTTAGAAAATAAAAAGCTTGATGAGGCTGGAAAATCACTGCTTGAGGTTCAGAAAAAGACCTTCCGCATAGTGGGAAGGATGAACGGCAGTCTGGTGTTTTTTTCCAATATTACAAATCTCATTATTGTTGTTTTAGGCGGAGCCATGACCGCCATGGGGAAAATGGAACCGGCGGACCTTATAGCATTTTTGCTGTACATGATGGTATTTATGCGGCCGGTGTTCCAGCTGACCATGCTGACTGAGGTTTATCAGCGTGGCATGGCTGGCTACAGGCGTTATCAGGAAATTGTGGCTCAGGTACCTGAGATTGCGGATGATGAAAATGTGGAGATTCAGCCGGTTCCTAAGGGGAATATAGAATTTAAAAATGTGTTTTTCAGCTACAGGGATGACCTGCCTGTTCTCAAGAATTTTAATCTCACGGTTCGCCCAGGGGAAATTATCGCCGTGGTGGGACCCACAGGCTCAGGAAAATCCACAGTGTGCCAGCTTCTCATGAGAATGTATGATATTGATTCCGGGGATATTCTTATTGATGGAACTAGCATAAAAAAGTGGTCCTTAAAGCAGCTTAGGCAGAATATAGGAATTGTTCAGCAGGATGTGTTCCTTTTCTCCGATTCTGTAAGGGAAAACATTGCCTACGGAAGATCAGATGCATCGGAGGAGGAAATCAGGGAGGCGGCAAATCGTGCACAGGCACATGATTTCATTGCGGACCTGCCTGAGGGGTATGATACAGCTGTTGGGGAAAGGGGAGTAAAGCTCTCCGGGGGTCAGAAGCAGCGTATATCCATCGCCCGTATTTTCCTGAAGAATCCCCCGATTCTTGTGCTGGACGAGGCAACTTCTGCTTTGGACAATGAAACCGAGCAGCAGGTAAGAGAAGCTCTTGACAGTCTGGCGGAGCATCGTACTACAATAGTAGTAGCACATAGGCTGGCTTCAATCAGCGGAGCGGACAGGATTATTTTTCTGGACAAGGGTGAAATCCGGGAAAGCGGAAGCCACGAGGAGCTTATGGCGAAAAAGGGACTGTATTATGAAATGTATATGACCCAGTTCAGAGAAACCGGGGAGTTTAAAGACGGGGAGTAATTGAAGTGAAGGTTGTAGTGGCAATTGATTCTTTTAAGGGCTGTATGTCATCTGTTGAGGCTGGAAAAATTACAGCAAGAGCAATAGTGTCAAGGATTCCTGATGCCCAGGTGGAGGTATTTCCCTTGGCGGATGGCGGCGAAGGAACCTTGGAGGCACTGACCTCCGGCATGAAGGGTGAGATTTTCTCCGAAGAGGTTACAGGTCCTTTGGGGGAAAGGGTAATGAGCCGCTACGCCGTACTAAGTGACGGCACCGCTGTGCTGCAGATGTCTGATGCGGCAGGACTTACCATGGTTCCAGCGTCAGAGAGGAACCCTATGAACACTACAACCTACGGTGTTGGGGAGCTGATTGTAAAGGCTGCAGACCGGGGCGCTAGAAAATTTATTATTGGCATAGGCGGCAGCGCCACCAATGATGCCGGACTTGGAATGCTCACAGCCCTTGGAGCGGTGTTCAAAAAACAGGACGGTACAATGGCAGGAATTTATGGACGGGATTTGGCTGACGTTGCAATCATTGAAACCGATGGGATTTTGGACATTGTCAAGGACAGCGAGTTCTATATCGCCTGTGATGTGGAAAATCCTCTTTGCGGACCAAAGGGCTGCTCAAAGATTTTTGGTCCTCAAAAGGGGGCAACTCCTGAAATCATATCCAAAATGGACCACATGATAAGGAATTTTGCAGCACTTGCTGAAAAACAGGGCATTACAGGGGCGGAGCTGCCCGGTGCCGGAGCCGCAGGAGGTCTGGGATACGCTTTTGCTTCCTTCCTTGGAGCAAAACTTCAGGGAGGTGTGGAGCTGGTGCTGAAGGAAATCGGAATAGAAAAAAGTCTTCTGTCAGCAGATGTATTCATCACTGGCGAAGGCCGTATGGACGGACAGACAGCCATGGGGAAGGCTCCAATAGGTGCTGCAGCCTTAGCAAAGAAACTTAATCCATCAATCCGTACAATTGGAGTATGCGGCTGTGCCGGAGATGATGCCTCCGAGGTGAATAAACATGGGATAGATGCATATTTTCCAATTCTTCATCAGCCCTGTTCATTGGATGATGCAATGAACAATGCCACAGCACGCAAAAATTTATACAATACAGTTCAGCAGATTGCCGGTTTGCTGAA
>CAVAVT010000101.1:0-4065 GCA_963592185.1 bacterium
TTATTTGACACAAGTATGAAATCATACTATACTACAAGTACGATTTCATACTTGGGAGGGATAGGCGTGGAATATCCTATAGGGAAAAAATTAAAAAATTTTGAAGCCCTGATGAATGAGTATGGGGCTTTTTATCATGAAATTGCTGCAAAATGTGGAATGTCAGACAGCGGCTATGAAATAATGCGAAGTCTTTTAATACAGGGGGAGGGCTGCACCCAGACAAATATTTATAAAAATTGCTATCTCAATAAGCAGACGGTGAACTCCTCTGTAAAGCAGCTGGTTAAAAAAAGATTTATCCGCCTTGAGCCGGGAAAGGGAAGAGAAAATAACATCTATTTGACGGACCTGGGAAAGGAGTTCGTTGAGAAGAAGGTTCTGCCGGTGGAGATGGCGGAAAATGAGATTTTCGAGGAAATGACAGAGACCGAGTATAGAGAACTTTTTCGGCTGATGGAAAGATATCTGGAGTCATTTCGTGAAAAAGTGAAAAAGATAGAAGCATTGCAGGTGAATGAGGATGAAAATTGAGATAAGCGAACATTTTAACTACAACAAGCTTTTAAGATTCACCGGGCCTTCAATTGTGATGATGATGTTCACGGCGGCCTACGGCGTGATAGATGACGGCTTTTTTGTGGCGAATTTCGTTGGAAAAGAAGCCTTTGTTGCGCTGAACCTCATGGCCCCTGTGATTACTGTTATGGGAGCCATCGGCTTCATGCTGGGCAGCGGCGGTAATGCGGTGGTGTCAAAAACCCTTGGGGAGGGTCTACGTGAGAAAGCCAGCCAGCATTTTACGCTGATTACGCTTTTCACCATTGCGGTGAGTGCGGTCATCTCCTTTTTCGGACTGGCGGTGCTGGAGCCGGCATGTGTAATGATGGGGGCGGAGGAGCAGGTTCTGGAATATTGCATGACTTATGGTCATTTGATTTTCCCCTTTGCGGCGGTATTCCTGCTGCAGGGAATTTTCCAAAATTTTTTGCTGACAGCTGGCAAATCCAAGCTTTCCATGTACATTACTATTATTTCCGGCATATCCAATATTTTCTTCGATATTTTGCTCATTGTGATACTTCAATGGGGGCTGGTGGGGGCTGTGTGTGCCACCCTCAGCGGCGCAATTTTTGCTACGCTGATATCTTTGAGTTACTTCGTTTTTTCAAAGGACAGCAATCTTAGGTTCACAAAGACACCTTTGGATTTTCCAGTGCTGACAAAGACCTGCAGCAACGGTGTGTCGGAGCTGGTGACAAACCTTTCCATCGGTCTTGTTTCCATGATTTACAACTACCAGCTTATGCACATTGCCGGGAACAACGGTGTGGCAGCTTTCGGGGCTATCATGTACAGCTCCTATGTTTTCGTGTCAGCGTTTCTTGGGTACTCCATGGCTGTGGTCCCGATTGTGGGATGCAATTACGGCGCACAAAACCATGCTGAGCTGAAAAATATTTTCCGAAAGAGCCTTGTGATACTTTGCTCAATGGGATTCATCCTGTTCCTTGTGGCGGAGGCACTGGCAAAGCCCATCGCCATGATATTTGTGAGCTACGATGCCGAGCTTTTGGCGGAGACGGTACATGGAGCCAGAATATATGCCCTCATGTATCTGGTGGCAGGAATAAATATTTTCGGAACAAGCTTCTTTACTGCCTTGAACAACGGTCTGGTGTCTGGAGTCTTGGCTGTGGCGAGAACCATGGTCCTTGAAGTGGGGGCGCTGCTGATTCTTTCCCGTCTTTTCGGGCTGGAGGGCATCTGGGCATCTGCCTTTGTGTCGGAGACCCTTATGATGCTGGTGACTATTTGCACCTTCAGAAGGCTGCGCAGTACCTACAATTATTGAGAAAGAGTATTTTACGTAAAAAACATCCCCACCTCTCTTGAAGAAGCGGGGATGTAATTTTTTTGGTACTTTCTTGTGATACTTGATAGGGGTTATTGGGGATTAAGCGCCCTTGGTAACAATAAGACCGACCACTGTTCCAACCAGTCCTAAGATTACTGTTCCCTTGACTACCTTGGATACTGTGGATTCATCTTCCTTAATCTTAGCGGCTTCTCTCATCTCCTTGAGTTCAGAGAGAAATCCGCCGCCAGTTACCATATCCATATCCTTCTCAGAAAGTGCTGCTGCATTCATCTTAGTCATTTTAAATTCCTCCAGTTTCATAATTTATTTTGAAATTTGTTTTTTCTTTACCTTGATGTCTTTGTATCTTATATGCAGCAGGCCGGAATTTATTACAAATTTTTTCTCATTGACTTGAATTCACTTTACGGTGTAGGCTTGACTTAGGAATGGTGGAGTTTTTGTATGACTTACTCTAATTGTGAAAAGACTTTAAGGTACGTTAGAAAGGAGTATTGAGATGCAGATACGCAAGATTTTTTTGGCAATGGTTCTTTGTATGATGACAATTTTTGTTTTTGGCTGTGGCAGCAGCCAGGACACGAGCAAGCAGGAGTCCGCTGCAACAACAACACAGGCAACAAGCAGCAAGGATAGCAACGCTATGAACAAGTCATTGGTGGTCTATTTTTCTTACAGCGGCAATACGGAATACGTAGCCCAGGAGATTGCCAAGGAAACTGGGGCAGATGTCTTTAAACTGGAGGCAGCAGATAACCGCTATGACATAGACAACGATACCTTGAATGGCTTGGCTCGGGAGGAAGTGCAGCAGGGAGCACGGCCTGAGTTCAAGGGACAGGTAGAAAATATGGCTCAGTATGACACTGTGTATATTGGCTTTCCAAACTGGTGTCAGGATATGCCTATGATTATGTACAGCTTTCTGGATAAATATAATCTTTCCGGCAAGAAGATTGCGCCCTTTGTTACCCATGAGGGCAGCGGTTTGAGCAAGATTCCTCAGAGCATCCAGCAGCATGAACCAGATGCCCGGGTAGTGGAAGGCCTTGCATTGAAGGGGGCCAGTGTCCGCAGTTCCGGGGAACAAATCACTTCTTGGATAAAAAAGGTACAGGCGGCTAAGTAAGAGATATGAACAAAGAAAGACGTAAAATAAAAATAGACATATTGCTGACAATATTGTTGGTATTCTGCATGGGGATGCATCTATGGCCGCTGTTGGCCCATGAGGTGGCAGGTACATTGATGTTTATCTGTCTGGTGATTCATACCAAGCTTAACTGGTCCTGGTACAAAGCACTGGCCAAGGGACGATATACCCCTATGAGGGTGCTTATTTTGGTGGTGGCTGTATTGCTGTGGCTGGATATGCTGGCACTTTTATGCAGCAGCCTGACCATTTCCTATTATGTGTTCAGATATCTGCCATCCCCGGTGGGCATCTCCCTGGGGCGGAATATGCATTTGGCAGCATCCTACTGGGCAATAGTGCTTATGGGGATACATCTGGGATTACATTGGAGCAAATTTGCCAGCAAGCTTACGGCGGACTGGCACAGTGCCGGTGGCAAATGCTTAAAGGCTATTGGATTGCTGGCAGCAGCATATGGACTATATAGCTTTTATCATCATGGCTGGTGGGACTATCTCTGGCTGAATGTGCAGTTTGTTTCCATTGAAGGGCTGGAGAGCCCTTGGATATTTTATCCGACCTGCCTGTGCATTTTAGGCAGCGGCATCTGGATAGGCCACTATGGCATGAATATATTGAGACGTATCATGTGAGGGAAAAATGACCTGCCATCATATGGACATTCTCAAAAATAAAAAATCCGCCTTCATGACATATATGAAGACGGATTTTTATTGCCTAAGCTGTCTGTATCCTATATAATAGAACGTAGGTGCTGCCATAACGGTAGGCGGTTGGCCCTCTCCGGAGGGACTGTGACTCTCCGATGATATAGAAACCGGTTCGCCGGAATCCATTAGGAGGGCGTGATGCCATGTCGATTTTGGATTTGCTATGTGTACTGAGTTACACAGCAACCTTTTTCAGCTTAGGCTACATGATGGGGAAAGATTCCCAGAAACAGAAATAACCGCCCCAAGGCCTCAATCTTGAACGGTTATTTCTAACTAAAACTAGATTCGGGCCAACCGACTATCGGTGGCACCTT
>CAVAVT010000102.1:0-4056 GCA_963592185.1 bacterium
AAAAATGATATGCTCCTTTCCTTGCAAACAAGCTTTTATTATTTTGCTTGTCTACCTGGAAGGGAGCATATCACAAAAAACTGCTACAGCCCTTTTTTATTTAATGCGATATAGCCCAATGCTGCTTTGAAGCCATGTTTCAAAGGTCCTTGGCCAGGGGAAGCTCATATCTCCGTTTAAATCCTTTGCACAGAAGTTCAATATTCCGTGCCGGGTATTAATGGAGAAGGGGACGCTGTAGGCTTTTTCTGCCTTCAGCTGGGCTATGGAGGCTGACATGGATTTTTTCAGCATGTCATCCGCCCATTGGTAATTATGCTCCAAATCTAAATCATAAACATTGGTGTAACCGTTTTTCTTCAAGTTGTTATTTACCTGGGTAATTGTATCCTTTAGATAATAATAGTCCTCAAGGAACCGGTTGTTTAAAAATACTGTATTTGCATAGATTACAGATTCGGCATCATGAACATTTTCTGTATTTTCAAGTGCCTGATGAAATATTATTGCCTGTGAAAGGGCTGTTCCTATGGAATTGCTGGCGGTATTCCATCCCGAGTAGGCTGCCAAGGAATTAATAGGGATATTCTGCTTCAGCATTATGGGAAAGAGAACCTCCGAGGCATCAAAGTGCTGTCCAAGATCCACCAGTGCCACCTGTTTTCCCTGCTTTAGATATTGGCCTATTCTGCCAGCAGATTCAGATCGCTGGGAAAGATTTTTTACATTTCCACAGGATATGAAAAGGATTATGTCAGCTTCATCTGGGGAGGAGGCCTCTGTGCAGCCTAAAAGAGAGAGCTTTTCTGTGACTGTTGCCCTTGAGGATACAGCCATATAGGGCATAATAAGGCTTTTTGTACTGGGGGAATTGTAGTCAATAAAGACCCGGACAGGGGATGACAGCTGATTGCATACTTCTGCCAGCATGGTCTGGGAAAGTTCATCCGCACCGTGGGTTATTGCCACCTTGTTTTTTGAAATATTCTTTTTAGACAGATAGTCCGCAAGACGTCTTTTTTCTATGTTGGGTACCCCGAAAAGCTCCCCGTCATCCTGGCCAATAACAAGACGGCTCAGCACACCCTCCTCAGTCAGAGCTATAAGCTGAAGATTTAATTTTGCATTGTCACGAAAGAGTCCCATATATTTTTCAATCATTTCCTCAGGAAGCCCCTGACGTTCCTTTTGAAGCCGTTCATAATCCATGGGACTTCCAGACAGGGAAAATTCATCCAACACCCTTGAATATCTTATGAGCTGTCTGCGCTCCTTATATCCCTCAATAGTGTCTGGAGGGGTGATTCTTGGCAGGATGTTAAAGGCATATATGGGAATATTGGGATTGTTTTTGTGAAGCTCCCGGAGAAAGTCTAGGGCATCGTCGATATCTTTCTCTGAAGCCTTCCGTTCTCTGGCTCCAAGAAGTCCGCCGTAGATAAGCTGGTCTATGGAAATGATAACTCCGTCCTTGCCGGGGAGGCTTTCAGCCAGCCACTGTTTTAAAGCTTTGGTATCTCCGGGCTGGGAGTAATAGTCCATAAGCTCATGTGGGGCAGCGGTGACCTTAATTCCGGCGATTTTTCCAAGGTCCTGAGTGAATTTTCCACAGGGAGGACGGCTGTCAAGGGGAAGAAGAAGAAACTCCTTTTTTTGCTCCGGAAAGGTCGTTATCTGTACCATACTGCCAGGAGACGGCCGCAGGATAGCAATATAAATTGTCACCATGGCAGCCATTAGTATAAGGACAGTAAATAAAGTTTTTTTCATAAAATCTCCAATAGTTAAATACAGGAATTATTTTTCCTCTATATAGGTTCGTTTAAATGTAACAATAAATTCGGAGCCTTGTCCGGGAGTACTTTCCACGGTAATTTTGCCTCCAAGGATGCGGACAAGGAAGTGAACCAGTGAAAGTCCGATTCCGTTTCCGCCGGTTTCACGGGTACGGGTCTTGTCGGCACGGTAGAAGCGGTCAAAGATGTAGTTCAAATCTTTCTTTGCAATGCCGATGCCGGAATCCTTTACGGCGAGACGTACTGTATCATCCTCTGGATTGTGCTGGCAGGACAAGGTAATGGCTCCTCCCTCAGGGGTGTACTTCATGGCATTTTCGGTAAGATTGCCCAAAATCTGCAGTATCAGCTCGCTGTTTGCCTGTACGTATAATGGCTCTTCACAGCATTCTACGACAAGCTTCTGCCCGTGGTCCTCAATCTGTTGGGAGAATCTGGTCTGTATTATCTTTGGCAGCTCAGTACACTCGACAGCTGTGATGTGGAGCTGTCGCTGATAGTCCCCGGACTCCATTCTGGCAAGCTGCAGCAAGTCCTTCAGCAGCAGGTTCATATGGTTTGCTTCATCATATATTATGCTGGCAAAGTGATGACTGCTGTCAGGATTGGAAAAATCGTCATACAGAAGGGTTTCCGCAAAGCCGGAAATGGAAGTCAGCGGAGTTCTAAGCTCGTGGGCTGCATTGGTAATAAACTCCGACTGACGGGTAGACATTTCAAGAAGGAGGGAAATGTCGTGGAACACGCAAAGTATCTGCATTTCACTGTCATATTTAAAGGAGGCAATAAATATGGAATAGGTTCTTGTTCCCCTTGCTGTCATAATGTCCTGGGTCAGGGTAACTGAAGATTCCTTTTTGTCCATGTTCTTAACGGTATCGTAAAGTACACTATTCCCCAAAATATCTATATTTTTATTTATAAGTGTCGCTCCATCCATGGAGAAACTGTCAGTGGCTTCTCTGTTCAAGTCTATAATGCGGCCGTGCTTGTTGAGAAGAAGCACACAGTTGTCCATGTTTTCAAGTATAAGTTTTTTCTGCCAGTTGGAGGATTCCAGTTCATGTATATTTTTTGCCATGGAATTTGTAAGATGGTTTATGGTGTTGGAAAGGATTTCCAGTTCATCTCCTGTATGTATGGAGAGTCTCTTAGTCAGATCCCCCTTTGATATTTCCAATGCATCGGCGGTCATTTCCTTAATGGGGCCTACAATGCGGCGGCTGAGGAAAAATGTAATAAGTGATGCAATAAGAATGGTGACAAGAAGGGCGTATACGGTACTGGTAATGTTAGACATCAAATTTTCTTCAATTGGTCTTGTGGATGTACTGGTGCGGACTATTCCATGAAGATTGCCGTGGACACAGTAAATGGGGATTGCAACATACAGCAGATTATCCTTTGTTGTATTGCTGTACCGGCTGGCAACGCCTATACCGTTTTTCAAGGCCTCCTGTACTTCAATGCGCTGGAGGTGATTTTCCTCAGCCTCCTCAACATCAATGGTGTCAGCCACAATATTTCCTTCAAAATCCATTACCGTAATGCGAAGATTCGACACATCGCTTAGCTCACGGGTCTGGCGCTTCAAATCTGCAATCTGCAAAGGACTCTTTTTTTTATGCCCAGCCAGAGGTTCGAGAACGCTGCTGATAATCTGGGTGTTTTTTATCATGGTGTCCCTTTGCTGCTGCATATCACGGCTGTATTCATTATATATGAGGTATGAGCAGAGGAGTGACAAAACCATTGTAGAAAAAAACAGAAACGATATGAATAAACGTCTGCTTATTTTTGAATGTAGCATTTGAACCTGACCCTTTCAAAGTGATTTAATTAATAATTTCTACTGCAAGGCTGTAATCCCTGCAAAATAAAGTGGCCCAGTCAGATAAATTCTAACTGGGCCGGGGGAAAGGGTGGGAATCAAATGTGTGATATTTGTTAAAGTTGAATTTTATACAATGCTGCGGAAATCTGAAATTATAAGATTTTTATCCGCAACAGGTACAAGCGTAAGTTTTTTATGTTTATGCTTCCTCAAATCTGTAGGATTCAGGGAAGGCTTTTTGATGTTTTTCTTCTGAGTCATTGAAATCAAATCCTCTCTGTTATCGTGGTGTCTCTCTGTGATTATGATAATACGGTAGGTACATGGAAGAAAAATGAAAGAGGGTGTAAATAACCTGAAAATGGGCTTCAGAATAGGATTCTTAATACAACTTTAATTAAATTCGGGCTTTGGGTGCAATATATA
>CAVAVT010000103.1:0-4015 GCA_963592185.1 bacterium
AAATAAAAGCACAGTCTTGCGGCTGTGCTTTTTGGATTCTTATGCAAAATATTTTACTGCAGCATTTGATGTGTCGGGCTGGGATTCGTATACGTCCATTCTTCTTTTGATGAACTGAGTATCAATGTTTCCTGTGCGGAAATAAGTATCCCGAAGAATTTTTTCATGGAGAGGAACAGTGGTTTTTACGCCGTCAATCTGGAATTCGTGGAGGGCACGCTCCATAATCTTTATGGCATCACCACGGTTTCGGCCATGAACTATGATTTTTGCAATCATAGAATCGTAATACGGCTCAATGGAAAGGCCGGCGGTTACACCGCTGTCAAAACGGACACGGGGACCATTTGGCTCATGCATGAAGGTAATGTTTCCAGGACAGGGCATGAAATTGTGGTCAGGATCCTCTGCATTGATACGGCACTCGATAGCATGACCGTTGAATACTACATCCTGCTGGGAGATGGTCAGCGCCTCGCCAGCTGCAATCTGAATCTGGGTACGGACAATATCAATACCTGTTACAGCCTCAGTAATGCCGTGCTCAACCTGGATACGGGGATTAATTTCCATGAAATAGAATTCATTGTTGGCGAGATCCAGCAGGAACTCTACAGTACCAACATTGGAATAATGCACGCTTTTTGCAGCTTTTATCGCCAAAAGTCCAACACGCTTGCGCATGTCATGGGTGAGGGCGATGGAAGGGGATTCTTCCAAAAGTTTCTGATTGCGGCGCTGAATGGAGCATTCACGCTCTCCAAGATGAAGGATAGTACCGTAATTGTCCGCAAGAATCTGTACCTCAATATGACGGGAATGCTCGATGTAATGTTCGAAATAGCATCTTGTTTTCGTAATATCCACAACAAGTTCAAGGATATTCTTCAAATCCTCTTCATTGCGGGCAACGCACATGCCTTTGCCGCCTCCGCCGGACACAGGTTTCAGGATAACTGGGTATCCTATTTCACGGGCAATCTCAATTGCTTCTTCATTGCTGTTCAGTGGGTCGCTTCCCTTTGCCATGGGAATACCAGAGGGAGCAATGGAGGACCGGGCCACATCCTTGTCACCAACCAGTCGGATAGTTTCAGGCATAGGTCCAATCCAAGTAATGCCATGACTAGTTACTTGCTCAGCAAAATCAGCATCCTCTGAAAGAAAGCCATAGCCAGGATGGATTGCCTCGGATTTTGTGTCAACAGCGGCCTGAAGAATGGCTGTTTTGTTCAAATAGCTATCTGCCGCATCAGGTCCGCCTACGTTTACCGCGTAATCCGCAAGGCGTACATGAAGGGCATTTGCATCAGCATCAGAATATATAGCAACAGTTTCGATGTCTAATTCCTGACAAGCACGAATGATACGAACGGCAATTTCTCCACGATTGGCAATCAGTATGCGTTTAAACATGTTCTTTCCTCCTAAGTGTTACACACTACCGTTATTAATTATGAATTGTTTGCATAATTGTACATTATCAGATATTAATACTTGGTGTTAATTTATGAGAAGATTTTAGCACTATTCCATAATTAATGCAATACTATTCTTGTAAGTAATTGTTTATAGTGGAGGAGTGAAAAGCAAATAACGGTAGTCGAGCCAATATTTTCTCCTTATTGAAATGCAATGTGGAATGTTTTTTCCCGTAGAAAAACTTGTACAATGGCGTTATAATTGAGCTATATCTTATTGTGAGAAAAGTCCCATGATAGAGAAAGGATTTATATGGAACCAAATATGCGCTGTGATCAGCAAGAAAAAATAAAACTGCAGCTTCAGGTCATTAATGCTCTAGGAAATGAATATAGTACCCTATACCTCATCGACTGCAGCACAAAGGAATGGTCTATTTTTAAATCCAGTTCCAACACTTTAATAAAGAATATACTTGATAAAATTGCGGCTTGTGCAGATTATGAGACAGCATTTAACTTCTACATAGATAAGTATGTTGTGGATGAGGACAAGGAGTACCTTCGCAATCATATTGCCATTGAATGTTTGATGGAGGAAACTCCGGATATTGGCATACATTCCCTTAACTATGACCGGATGTTCAACGGTGCTAGGCAGCACGTGCAGATAAACTCCGCAAAATTCAAGGGGGATGACGGTAAAAGTTATATCGTATTGGGCTTCCGTGACGTACATGATATCATTGAAAAACAGATGAAGCAGGAAGAAGCGCTGCGTGAAGCATTGATGTCAGCAAGACACGCAAATCGTGCCAAGACTACCTTTCTCAGTAATATGTCTCATGATATCCGCACTCCAATGAATGCCATAATGGGCTATGCTGCATTAGCTGAAGCTCATATTGAAAACACAGCGCAGGTACAGGATTATTTGAAAAAAATCCGCACTTCAAGTGCGCATCTTCTAAGCCTCATAAACGAGATTTTGGATATGAGCCGTATTGAAAGCGGTGCAGTTAAACTTGAAGAAAATATAGTACATATTCCGGATGTGCTCAATGACCTTCGTGCGATGATTCAGGGACAGATTGCGTCAAGACAGCAGAATCTCCATATTGATGCGAAGAGTATTGCCCATGAGGATGTTATTACAGATAAGCTTAGGCTGAATCAGATATTGCTGAATTTGGTCAGCAATGCAATAAAATATACTGGCGTTGGTGGAAATATTTATATACGTGTACAGGACAAGCCCTGCCAAATCAGTGGAAGGGTATCCTATGAGTTCAGTGTAAAGGATACTGGCATTGGTATGTCCCCGGAATTCATAGATCATATATTTGATACCTTTTCAAGGGAGCGTTCTTCAACTGTTAGCGGTATAGAAGGGTCCGGGCTTGGATTATCCATCACTAAGAGTATTGTAGATTTGATGAATGGAACTATTACTGTACATAGCGAGCTAGGCAAAGGCTCGGAATTCATTGTAAATGTGGATTTTAAGCTGCCAGAACAAAATCATGCAGTTGAAGAAAAGTCAAAAAAAGCAGGAGTTGGAGCTTCTGTGGCGAAAACTATAAACATGTCGGAAATTAAAAGGGTTTATAACTACAATGGCAAACGGATTCTTTTAGTAGAGGATAACGAGCTGAACAGGGAAATTGCATCAACGCTTTTGGCGGATGCGGGCTTTATTGTGGATGAAGCGGCGGATGGTATTGAGGCTGTAAGCATCATATATAAGGCTCCAGAAGATAAATACGATTTGATATTTATGGATATTCAGATGCCTAAAATGGACGGCTATATGGCTACCCGGGAAATCCGCACACTGCAGAACAATAAAAAGGCGAATATTCCAATTGTGGCTATGACCGCAAATGCTTTTGAAGAGGACCGGCGCAAGGCATTTACCTCCGGCATGAATGGGCATATTGCGAAACCCATAGATATGAAGTCAATTGCAAAGGTGCTGGATACTATTTTTACAGAATGATAAATTATATATCTATGTAATTTTCATATAAATTTTTCAGGAGGAATAAATATGAACAACATCATTAAAGCCATGGAAGAGCGTAGAAGCATCCGTAAGTTTAAGCCGGATATGCCGGCAAAGGCGGATATAGAGCAGATTATAGAGGCTGGACTCTATGCGCCAAACGGCATGGGCAAGCAGGCTCCTATCACAATTGCTGTTACAAATAAGGAGCTTAGAGATAAGATTTCAGCTGCCAACTGCAAAATTGGCGGATGGGATGAGGGATTCGATCCGTTCTATGGAGCACCAGTTATTTTGATTGTTCTTGTTAAAAAGGATTGGGCAAACCGTGTTTATGACGGCAGCCTTGTAATGGGCAATCTCATGCTGGCAGCTCATTCTTTGGGCCTTGGAAGTATTTGGATTCATCGTGCAAAGGAAGAATTTGAAATGCCTGAATTCCAGGAACTCTTGAAATCACTGAATATTGAGGGTGAATGGGAAGGTATAGGGCATTGTGCTTTAGGATACATGGAAGGGGAGCTTCCTAAGGCTGCAAAGCGAAAGGACGGACGTGTTTTCTGGGTAGAATAAGCAAAATTTAGACAGG
>CAVAVT010000104.1:0-3976 GCA_963592185.1 bacterium
TTATACTATTTGCTGGTATTACAGGATTAAACTTTTTGAACGCATAAAATTTGAAAATGCTGTCAATATGAGATTTTATCCAATATACCGGTTAAATATGCGATAGTAATACCATAATTGGTCATTGGAACATTCTTTTCCCTAGCTTTGTTTATACGTGCCATAACAAACTGGCGGTTAAACATGCAGCCACCGCATTGGATAATCAAATCATATCCTGACGGATCCTCTGGGAAATCTGTACCGCTGACCACATCTATCTGCATTTCCGCCCCATAACGCTTTCTAAGCATATTGGGGATTTTTTCCCGTCCAATATCTTCCTTTAATGGAGCATGGGTACAGCATTCAGCAATCAGCACCCTGGACTGATTTGTAAGCTTGTCAATTGAATGTGCCCCCTGGATGTAGTAGTCCAAATCCCCCTTATAGGCTGCAAAAAGCACTGAAAAGGATGTAAGTTTGCTTTTTTCCGGCTTATGCTCCCAAACGTATTTAAATACCTGTGAATCGGTAATAATCAGCTTCGGCGGCTCTTTCAGCTGTGACAGTGAAAGCTCCAGCTTGTCCGTGGTGGCACACATCAGGATACATTTTCTATCCAGCAGCTCCCGGATGGTCTGAACCTGAGGAAGTATGAGCCGGCGTTTCGGTGCCTGAATATCCTGTGGCATTACCAGAAGCACAACGTCATCTTCCTTCACAAGACCTCTGGTAATAAAGGCATCGTCATAATCCTCCGGCATGAGTCTTGCCAGGGCTGTGCGCAGCTTTTCCACATGCTCCGGGCTGCCTTTCCTGCAGTCCATCACTACAAGCTCTGTCATGCGGTCTTTTAACTTACCAGCAAGGCTTTTTTTGATTTCCTCTGCTGCGTTCATGTTATCATCAAAAATATTTATCGTACAGAGTACAGGAATTTTCTTTTTTGAAAAAGTTTCCATGAGGGACATTTCCGAGGAAAAATCCCGACTCCCGTCAGCTGGAAAAATAACTACAGCTATGTCCGCCTTGTCCATGGCAAGCTTCGTTTTTTCCATGCGTTGAACCCTTAACTCCGTGGTATCCTCCAGCCCGGCGGTATCCATAAGGACGCATGGTCCCAAAGGATTTATTTCCATTGCCTTATATACCACATCCGTGGTGGTTCCAGCCACATCGGACACAATTGAAGTGCTCTGACCTGTAAGCACATTCAGCAGAGAGGACTTTCCGCTATTGGTTTTTCCAAATATACCAATATGGAGTCTGTTTGCATTTGGTGTTGTATTTAATTCTGCCATATTAAAACCTAAAATCCCTTTTTCCATTGCTAATATCGGCTAAATGCTCAGCTGCAATCTTGCGGACCTTTTCGCTTGGAATGGTATTCAGCTCCTTCTCTATGAGAGCCAGCCCCTTTTCCTTTGTATCATTCCTTGCATAGTCCTCCAGATACTCCTTCAATGTCATAAGGGCATTAGGGTGGCAGCAATTTAAAATCTGCTTGCTCTTGCAAAGCGACATGAAGCGGTCTCCCGTGCGGCCTTCCCGGTAGCATGCCGTACAAAAGCTTGGAACATATCCAAGGTCGATAAGCCAGCTGATTACCTGGTCAAGGGTTCGCTGGTCGCTGACATCGAACTGGGCGGAGTTGTCCTCCTCGTCCTCTTCCTCAAAATAACCTCCAACACTGGTACGTGAGCCTCCGCTAATCTGTGAAATTCCAAGTTCCAGTGCCTTTTCACGGACAGCCTTGCCCTCACGGGTGGAAATAATCATTCCTGTATATGGAACCGCTACACGGATAAGCGCAATAATTTTCTCAAACATTTCATCGCTGATGCCGTTGTCAAAGGCATCAGGATCGATATCATCAGCCTTTTTCACACGGGGAACGCTAATGGTATGTGGCCCTACTCCATGCACAGCCTCCAAATGCTCGGCATGCATTAAAAGTCCAGCAAATTCGTAGCGATACATCTGAAGTCCGAAAAGAACACCCAGTCCCACATCGTCTATGCCGCCTTCCTGGGCACGGTCCATGGCCTCCGTATGGTAGGCATAATCATGTTTCGGACCAGTTGGGTGCAATTCCTCATAGCCTTTCTTGTTATAGGTTTCCTGAAAAAGAATATAAGTACCTATCCCAGCCTCATGTAGCTTTCTATAGTTTTCTACAGTTGTTGCGGCTATATTTACGTTTACACGGCGAATAGCGCCATTTTTGTGCTTTATATTGTAGATGGTATTTATGGATTCAAGCACGTACTCAATAGGATTATTAACCGGGTCCTCGCCAAGCTCTATCGCAAGGCGCTTATGTCCCATATCCTGCAGGGCTATTACCTCCTGACGGATTTCATCCTGAGTGAGCTTCTTACGGCTGATATGCTTGTTTTTCAAATGATATGGACAATAAAGGCAGCCATTGACACAGTAATTGGACAAATACAGTGGTGCAAAAAGAACAATGCGGTTGCCATAGTAATCTTCTTTTATCTGTCTTGCCAAGTCATAGATTTCCTGCAATTTTTCCTCATTCTCACAGGCTAAAAGTACGGAAGCCTCTCGATGAGTCAAACCTTTTCCAATCTTTGCCTTTGCAATAATCTGATCCACAACTACCATATTGTCCTTGTTGTCATCAGCATATTTCAAAGTAGCCCGTATTTCTTCATCGGAGATAAACTCTTCGGCCTTCATTGATTTCATATCATACATATTACAACTCTCCTAGTATCGGTAATCTCCCCGGCTGCACACAATTTCATACCCGGTATTCTTTACACGATTCTTCAAACACTCAATACATTCTGCCGCTTCTTCACCTGTACAGATTTTTGAATCATACAGTGCGTATTTTTTTCGTACAACCCGAGGCGACAGATTTGGCATAACCACATTTGCTCCAGCCCTAAGCCCCTTTTCCCGACCTAATGGATCCACAGTCCCAAGAGCTGTTGTGGCTGGAAGCAGCACGTGAGGCAGCAACAATCTTATTATGGAAAGAAGAATAACTGTCTTTTCCGCATTGTTTCCCAGCTTATTTCCAAAGGGAGTATCTTTTTGCGGTATAAAGGGCCCTATGCCAACCATTTGAGGATTTAGTTCCCTTAGGAACATTAAGTCATCGTATAGGGTTTCCACAGTCTGCCCTGGAGATTCAACCATGAATCCAGCTCCCACCTGATAGCCTATTTCCTTTAATGTATACAGGCAGTCCAGCCTGTGCCTTAGGGACATTTCTACTGGATGAAGCACTTTGTAATGGGCTTCATTAGCGGTCTCATGCCGCAAAAGATACCTGTCAGCACCAGCCTCAAAATAGGCCTCATAGCTTGCCCTCTCCTTTTCACCAATAGAAAGGGTAATTGCACAATCCGGATGAGCTTCTTTTATATTTCTTACAAGGCGGCATATTTTCTCATCTGTAAAATATTCATCCTCACCCCCTTGCAGCACAAAGGTACGAAACCCCAGCCGATAGCCCTCATGACAGCATTCCATAATCTCCTCATCTGTCAGACGGTAACGAGATACGTTGCTGTTGCCCCGGCGTATTCCGCAGTAATAACAATTATTCTTGCAGAAATTAGTAAATTCTATAAGACCTCTTATGAAAACTGCTTTTCCATAAACAGCCTGTCTCACAGCTGCAGCCCGCTGCTGTAAATATTCTCCTTCATTCCCATTCAGCAGATATTCCAGCTCATCCCTAGTAATATTCTGTTTCCTTTCGATATCCGCTACAACAGAAATAACACCATCTCCTAATATAACCGTTAATTATGAATAATCACATCTATATTAATATAAATGATAGTTATTCTAATGGTCAGCAAAATCAGTAAATACTGCATTTAACTAGTTGGACACCAAACCATTTCCAATTCCTATATGCCAGTAATTACTTTAAATCTTTTAAATTATATCAAAATAAAAAATATTTTACTAGATGAAAACAGCGTTTTACTATTCATAAATTGCATAGTTG
>CAVAVT010000105.1:0-3948 GCA_963592185.1 bacterium
ATAAAAATATTGAAAAGTCAAATGTTTTATGCTAGTATGATGAAAGTAGGATAAAAGTAGGATGGATTTGAGAGAGTTCCGGCACTTTTGCGTCCGGAACTTTTTTATATGGCGATGTTGATGATGAATACAGGAAGGGTAAAGAGAAATGGCAGAAGAGACTATGCTGGAGGGAAATGCTCTAAGTAGTTTGGAGCAGGCAGGGAAGAATCCGGATGCACATGTCCTAAGAGGGATTTTGCAGGCAAAGCGGGATGCGGAGCAGTTTTTGCGGATGATTGCGCCTAAATATCTGGGTGTATATATATTGGATAAGGAAACTGATTCCTTTCGGGATATTGTAGGGCCAGGGTATTTCCGTAAAATCTTAAAGAAGAAAAATGGCTGTTATTCCGAGGCTTTGAAGATATATAGGGAGCAGTTTGTCGTAAAAGAGGACCGCTCAGTTATCGGGCAGGTGTTGGATTATGATAGTTTGTATAATAGCCTTTGGTCAGGGGAAAAGCTAGAGCTGTCCTACCGCAAGACCGACGGCACATTGGTGAAGCTTCAGATTGGCATGTATTCAGACCGAGAAGAGGAAAGGAACCTTTCCCTGTGGCTTTATGTAGATGAAGGCGTGGAATACAAAAAGGGTTTAAGCCAGGACAATAATGCCACGAATATCTTGCATTCTGCCGTTACCTCTGGCCTGTGGTGCATAGAATACGATAAAAAGGGCACTATGGCACAGTGCATATGGTCAAATGCCTTCCGGAAAATATTGGGCTTTGAATCGGTGGTGGAGATGCCAGATACATGGGAAGCCTGGTTTGACAAGATTCATCCAGATGATCAGGAATATGTGGATGTGGAGTATGCAAAGGCCCAAGATGATTATTCCGGAATGACCAATTACGATATCGAATACCGTATGCGTGACAGGCAGGGAAACTATCACTGGTTTCGAGATACGGCACATTTCAGCCGCAGGGCAGATGGCACGCCTATATGTGCCAATGGCATTGTGCTGCTGATGGATGAAAAGCATGAGATGGACGCCAAGCTCAGGGAGGCACTGCAGAAAGAAAAGAAGCACAGAAAAATGATGGATGCCTTGTCTGTGGACTATACGGCTGTCTTTGAATGCGATCTGATAAATGATACCATAACTCCAGTAAAAATGAAGCTGTCCTCTCATTCATACAACAACAGGGAGCATATGGAATCCTTTTCCAAGTGGATTCAGTATACCTATGAGCATATTTTGGTTCAGGACTCTGCCCCTGATTTTTTGGATGAATTTGATGGTGAGCGGCTGATGGCGTATTTTGAGCAGCATGACAGCCTCATTACCAGGCATAGGACCATTCCAGACAGGGAAGGCATAGAATATTTTGAGATGCGTGTGATTCCTGTGTCCAGGGAGGAGTCAAACTACAAGGTAATGCTGGCATATCGCCCTATTGATGCTATTGTAAAAAGTGAGAAAAAACTTCAGGAGCAGCTTTCCCTGGCTTTGGCTGCAGCGGAGCAGTCCAGCCGTGCCAAGACTACCTTCCTAAACAGTATGTCCCATGATATCCGGACACCTATGAATGCCATTATTGGCTTCACGGCTCTGGCTCAGACTCATATAGACAATGTGGAACAGGTACAGGATTATCTGGCCAAAATCAGCACTTCCAGTACCCATTTGCTGAGCCTGATAAACGATATTCTTGACATGAGCCGCATTGAGAGCGGCAGTGTCAAGCTGGATGAAAAGCCGGTGCACATGCCGGATCTTTTGCATGACCTGCGGAGCATGATACAGGGATTGGTAGCGGCAAAACAGCAAAATCTATATATTGATACCCAGGACGTGCAAAATGAGGATATCATCATTGACAAGTTGCGGTTGAACCAGATTCTGCTGAATATCATCAGCAATGCCATAAAGTTTACGCCAGTAGGTGGAAATATTATCATTCGCTTGTCTGAAAGGCCGTGTTCTCGGAAAGAATACACCACCTATGAATTTACCATCAAGGATACGGGCATTGGCATGTCGGAGGAATTTTTGGGTCATGTATTTGATACCTTTGCCAGAGAACGATCATCTACAGTAAGTGGAATTCAGGGAACCGGCCTGGGCATGGCTATTACGAAGAATATCGTAGAAATGATGGGCGGCAAGATTGCCGTCGAAAGTCAGGAGGGCAAGGGTACATTATTTACGGTTACATTAGAGGTCAAGCTGGTAGCCCATCAGGTTAGATACGAGCCAATTCCAGAACTGAAAGGGGCACGTGCTTTGGTTATCGACGATGATATCAATACCTGCCGGAGCGTATGCAAGATGCTTCGCAATATTGATATGCGGCCTGACTGGACAGCCTCCGGCAAGGAAGCTGTTCTTCGGGCACAGGATGCGGCAGAATTTCAGGATGAATACAAGGTATATATTGTGGACTACCTAATGCCGGATATGAATGGCATTGAAGCTGTCCGTCGGATTCGGAAGGTAATCAGTGATGATGTGCCGATTATTGTGCTGACGGCCTACGATTGGTCGGATTATGAGCAGGAAGCCAGGGAGGCCGGTGTAACGGCATTTGTGGCCAAACCTATTTTCATGTCTGAATTGCGGAAGGTACTGACGAAGCCGATGTCAAAGTCGGAAGCTGGGGATGTGGAAAAGCAGAAGGAGGGCTATGATTACCGGGGCAAGAGAATTTTGCTGGTGGAGGACAATGAACTGAATCGTGAGATTGCCACAGCCCTCCTGCAGGAAACCGGCATGGAGATTGACTGGGCGGAGGACGGCATTGAGGCTGTCAATATAATGAATCAGGCACCGGAGGATAGATATGACCTGATCTTTATGGATGTGCAGATGCCTAAAATGGACGGCTATACGGCAACTAGGGAGATTCGTACTTTGAAAAATAACCGGAAGGCCAATATCCCTATCATAGCCATGACAGCCAATGCATTTGACGAGGACAAGAGAAAATCCTACGAATCTGGCATGAACGGCCATATCAGCAAGCCAATCAGCATAGAGGAAATCGCCAAGGCACTGGATGCAATCTTTGGCGTGGGGAATTAAGGCGGTAAGCCTGATGGCCGTTTTGTATAACTGAAATCAATTTGTCTAAAACTGGCAGGTGATTTTCATAACCTGCTCCATCATGTGGTGTAGTAGCTGTGTCTGTTGGGTATCTGCAGCCCGGTAGTATACCTCTTTGCCCTCCCGACGGGTGACAATAAGGCCGCTAGAGCGGAGGGATCGGAGGTGGTGGGATACAGCCGGGCTGGACATATCCATAATGGCAGCAATATTCTGTACACACTCCTCGCAGTGGCAGAGGATCCAGAATATCCTAAGCCTGGTAGGATCTCCTAGTTGCTTGAAGGTTTCGGAGACAGTGCGGAAATTCTCGATATTTTCTACATTGGTGCAGAGAAAGTCAAAGGCTTTCTCGTTTTCATGATGATTATGTGGCAGTTGGTGGGTCATAGATTTTCGCTCCCTATATTTTATCGCATACGTTTCCTGCCTGAGGACAGTTTTTGAGAAAATTTCTCTTTTGCTATTGACATGTATCTATGTAAGGATTATACTACACACAGAACAATTAAACAAGTGCTTAATTGTTAAACCGTTTAATCAAAGTAATATGTATGTAGAATACTTGGGGATTGGACTGGGACAGCCTTGGTGCAGCTAGGGTTAGTTCCTAGGTAAATCCTTATATGGTGAAAGGAGAATTTCATTATGAAGAGAAGCTATAAGATCGAGGTAGACTGTGCCAACTGTGCAAATCTCATGGAGGATGCCACCAAGAAAACTGCCGGTGTTGCCAATGCTGTAGTAAACTTTATGACCCAGAAGATGATCGTGGAGTTCGAGGAAGGGCAGGATCCAAAGGTAGTTATGCCAGAGGTGCTGAAGAACTGTAAAAAGGTTGAGGATGATTGCAA
>CAVAVT010000106.1:0-3890 GCA_963592185.1 bacterium
TAATAAAGAGAGGTGCATATGCTATGCCAGGTATACTCGTGGTTGAAGATGATGAAAATTTAAATCGTGGAATTACATTTTCACTGAAAAAATCCGGATATGAGGTTTTTTCAGCAGAATCAGTGAAAAAAGCGAAAAGAATTGCAAGTGATAATAATGTGGATGTTACCATTTGTGATGTGAATCTTCCGGATGGGAATGGACTGGAATTTGTAAGGTGGATGAGATGCAATTATAATACATACATTATTTGTCTTACAGCACTAGATCAGGAGATGGATCAGGTCATGGGATATGAAGCAGGGGCAGATGATTATATTACAAAGCCGTTTAGTCTTTCGGTACTTCTTTTGAAAATAGAAGCACATTTCCGCCGCAGACAGGAGAAAACGGAAGCCGGAAAGATGATTTCGGGAGATATCGTATTTATCGCAGGAGAAATGAAAGTCCTGATAAAGAGTCGTGAAATCAGTCTGACAAAAACGGAGTTGAAAATGCTGACTTTTTTTCTTCAGAATCCGAAACAGATTCTTTCAAAAACACAAATATTGGAAAATGTGTTTGATCTGGAAGGGGATTTTGTGGATGAAAATACAATCGCTGTCAATATCAGAAGACTCCGTGAGAAAATCGAAGACAATCCGGCTGCACCGGTCTATATAAAGAATATCAGAGGTCTTGGGTATATATGGAATCAGGAGGTAAGGCAGTGACAAAGAGATATCGCAAGAAGATTACAGTAGTGCTCTCCTTGGTATTACCTGTCATATTATTGTTTGCAATATTAAATTGCTTTACCACGTATGTGTTTTATGAAGATTATAAATATAAAATGAATCTTATGACAGAGATTGCTGCAAAGGAAGAATTTTCCGGGCTGGATGCTGTTTCGGAATTGCTTAAGGATAAGGATATTGAAACCAACGAACAGGGAAGGCGATTATTGGAGCAATATGGATACTGGGGAAATAAAGGGAATGCATTTTATATGCAATTCCGGCATCAGGTTATGGTGACCGGTGCTGTAAGCACTGTGATATGCGTGCTTCTTTTGACTTTTTTATTTTATTGGAAGAAAAAAGAAGATGCGTGTCATCAGAAAATTTTAGACCAGTTGGAAGAAATTCTGATCAGATTCCGTGAAAATAAATTTGATGCTTTACTGAAAACGGAAAATCCAGCAGAACTGGAAAAATTGAATGACCAGCTTGAAGCAATCGGACATCATATTCAGTTGCTAAAGGAAGAAGCACGGGAAGAAAAAGAGAGCACGAAAGAAATGGTTTCTGATATCTCTCACCAGTTAAAGACACCGGTTGCAGCTTTGGATACATGTTTTAGTGTGCTGATGCAGAATGACTTAAGTGCCACAGAACAGGAGGAGTTTCGTATCCGTTGTCGGAGTGCTCTGGATGGACTGGAGACATTATTGCAGTCGCTTCTTGAAATATCCAAGATGGAAACTGGACTGATTCAGATTAATAAGAAAAAACTTCCGCTTATGGATACTGTCATATCTGCTGTGAACTGTACTTATCCAAAAGCGGATGAGAAAGAAATTGAATTCGTTTTTGACTATGCAAAAGAGCTGGAAACATGCATGGTTATGCAGGATAAAAGATGGCTTGGTGAAGCTGTGATCAACGTTCTGGATAATGCAATCAAGTACAGCCCGGATGGTTCAAAAATATTTATCCGGTTACAAAAAAGAAACGATCTTGTAAGAATGGAAATTGAGGATCAGGGAATTGGTATTCCGCAGAATGAGTATCACAAAATTTTTCAACGATTTTACAGAGGAAGTTCCAAGGAGGTCATGGAAAAGAGTGGTACAGGAATCGGACTTTTTCTATCGAGAGAAATTATCGAAAAACACGGAGGTACAATCATGGTAACCTCCGGCAAAAAGAAAAAAGGAAGCACGTTTGTGATTCAATTACCATATGTTGGTTAAATTTTAAGTGGGCAGAAATCTTACAATTCTGTAAGACTTCTGCTCGTTTTTTGAAAGTGAAATGAAAGATTGTCCTGATACAATTTGGATGTAGGTTGAAAAATGACGAAATATTTCAAGTCGAGCAGCTGCGAGACTTGGCGCGTGATTCTGGTCAGCGTAAGCTGACAAATTCTTTACAGAATTGAAAAGGAGGCAACACATGAGTGTGATATTAGAAACCAAGCAGCTTTGTAAGTTTTATGGCGCAGGTGAGAATCAGGTCAAAGCGGTCAATCAGGTGGACATTCAGATTGAGCAGGGAGAATTTGTCGCAATTGTTGGAAAGTCAGGTTCCGGTAAAAGTACATTACTTCATATGCTTGGAGGGCTAGACACCCCGACAAAAGGCAGTGTTACTTTAGCAGGGAAAGATTTATACAGGATGAAGGAAGATGCCCTTGCTGTTTTCCGCAGAAGAAAAATCGGATTTGTTTTTCAGGCATTTAATCTGGTTTCATCTGTTAATGTCTGGGAAAATATTGTACTGCCACTGGGGCTGGATGGAAGAAAAGTGGATGAAGCGTATGTAAATGATATTATTGCAACTCTGGGGATTGAAAACCGGATTTATAATCTGCCAAATCAGTTATCCGGAGGACAGCAGCAGAGAGTAGCAATTGCAAGAGCACTGGTGAATCGTCCGGAAATTATATTTGCAGATGAGCCGACAGGCAATCTTGATTCTAAGACCAGTGATGAGGTAATCGCTCTGCTTAAGATGACAGCAAAAAAATATGGACAGACAATTGTAATGATTACCCATGATGACGAAATTGCACAGGTCGCTGACCGTATTCTGGTGATTGAGGACGGACAGGTGGTGGATTTCAGATGAAGACAATAAGCAGGATTGCATATAGCAATGACAAAAAGAACAGGACAAGAAGTATACTGATTATGATGTCCATATGTCTGACTACGATGCTGCTTGTTATCATCAGTACTGTGGGAAATGGAATAATCCGTTTACAGAAAAGTCAGGCGGCAAGCTCATACGGAAGCAACTACGGCCTGTTTATCGCCGCAGATGGTACGCAATTAAAAGAAGTGGAACGCAGAGCTGAGATATCTGATATCGGCATCATGTGTACGGAGGGCATCCTGAAAGGAAATGAAAATGGCGGCTTTGTCAGTGCGGATGAAACGGTCAGGAAAATGCTTCCCTATAATCAGGAATATGTGTTGAAGGAAGGTACCTATCCGGAAAAGGCGCAGGAAATTGCCGCAGGACGCGCTTTCTTTGATGCAGTGGGATACCATGATGTAAAGGTCGGAGACACCGTAACATTGGAGTACCGTTCCGGCATGCAGTCGGAATACGCACCGGTGGAATTTACTGTCAGCGGGATTTTATATGACCGGGATGAATATACCATCGAGGCTTCCTATGTTGTATTCGGTTCGCAGGATTTTTATAATGAGCGTGTTGCGGAGGGTGACAGGCAATATAATATCTATTTTACCTTGAGCGATTCTGCAAATGTATCTATGAATAATGTTGCGCCTGTTATAAAAGAAATCGCGGATTCCTGCGGCATTGACCAGAAAAACGTGATCATCAATGACCTCTACCTGCAGTGGGTATTGCAGCCGAGCTATGAAATGATTGTGGTTTGTGGAACCCTGATCCTCGGAATCGTGCTGTTTTCCGTTGTGGTCATTTATAATATCTTCCAGGTCGGGATCGCCCAGAAGGTTCAGGAGTACGGAAAAATCAAGGCGCTTGGTGCAACCAGAAAGCAGATGAAGCAGTTGATCTTTCGTGAGGGCATTCTTCTGGCGGTTCCTTCGATACCGCTGGGGCTGCTGTTTGGTTTCCTGATTGCAAAAGTCAGCTTCAACTGGCTGGTAGAACAGGGGAACCTTGTATCAACCGGAACTGGCTCTATGGGAG
>CAVAVT010000107.1:0-3842 GCA_963592185.1 bacterium
ATTTATTTAAAGATAATTAGTTGGATTTACAGCCTGTCCGCCTACTCTGACCTCATAGTGCACATGAGGACCTGTACTGAAGCCGGTACTTCCCATGTACGCTATAATCTGACCTCTTTTTACAGTCTGACCTGCACTTACAACCACCTGCTGTGCATGTCCATAGCGTGTAGTGACCCCATTGCCATGGTCGATATCAACCATATTGCCATAGCCGCCGGAGTTCCAGCCAGCTGTGGTGACAACTCCGTCAGCGGTTGCACAGATAGGCGTGCCGTAATCATTGGCAATATCGATTCCAGGATGATAGTCAGTGCCGCCCCATCTCATACCAAAAGGAGAGCTTACATCTCCAGCTGCCGGCCAGATGGACGGAGTTGTTATACTCATAGACATCCCTGCACCAAACTGGTTATTTGCCATGGCAGCCTTCAGCTGTTCAAGGCTCTGTCTGCGCTGTTCGATTCTCTGCTCAAGGGTGTTGAGCGCATTGGATACACTGTCAACGTCAGCCTGAACAGCCGGATATGGTCCGCCCTGTCCATCGTGACTTCCATCGCTGGTGTCAGGAGCTGCCGCTCCGGAAAGCTGGCGAAGCTCGCTTTCCATTTGTTCCAGCTTGTCCAGCTGTTCCTGAAGACCGCTGGCCTTCTGAGAAAGCTGCAAAAGCTGTTCCTGCTGTATATTGTTCACCTGACGAAGCTCATCTATCTCCCCAGACTTGCTGGAAAGATTATAGTTGCTGTATGTGGCATAGCTGAATGCCCCTACAAAAAGGAGTGCAGCCGCAGCCAGTGATGCAGCACCATATTTTAGAAGATTTGCGGAAAGACGAATGCTTTTTACATTCTCGCCGTCATTGGGAATAATCTTAATAGTATATTCTCTGTTATCTGGTTTAATATCTTTCTGTTCCAAATATATGCCTCCATGTTTATTTTTTCCTATTTAGTCCAATAAAAAAATCCACGGTAAAACGTCCCCCTGGATAGAAGTTTATCAAACATAAAAAATAGCCCTACGTCATTTATATAGTATAACATAGGGCTATCAGTTTTTCAAAACACAAAAAAAGTTTTATTCCTGCATAGCTTTGCGGATGGCTTCTTCCTCCTCATTGGTAAGGGCATAGCTGGATTTGCCATTTTCCACCGGCTTTACATAGCTTCTGGAATCCTCACGGGCAAAAATGCTGGAGAAAACCACTCCGTTGTTATTGGCGTCCAGCATTGCCACAGCGTAGCTCAAATCTCCGCCCATTTCCTCAAAGGCGCTGAACCGCACTACCCCAACCTTAGTGAGGGCCTGTCTCAGGAGCGCATCAATTCGCTTGTTCTCAAGCTTGAGCTTTTCCTGCTCATCCACAACAGCCTTTACACGGTCAATGTGGCCGATGAGCATACGCTCCAGATTGCCGCTTTCCACGCCGGTCATCATTTTCTTATAGCGCTTCTTTAAATAGGAAAGGTTCATATACAGATGGATGATGATGAGATACATTACAATGATGAGTATGCCCAGCACTCCCACTATATAGGACATGTTCTGCATTATAAACTTAAAGATTTCGTCATTTGCCATTAGTTGTTTGTACTCCTTTATATATATAGACTAAACGGTAAAGCCCTGGGTGGAAAATTTTCTAAGCAATTCTTTTTTATTCTCCACAGAAGCATTCTGCTTCTCCAACAGGGTTTCAATTATCCGGTTCAAATCATCCTGTGAGGTGAATTCTATCTCTATCTTGCTCTTCTTTTTGCCTGGCTTGATATGCACCTGGGTACCGAAGAACATTTTCAGCTTGTCCTCAGCCTCAGTAACAAAAACTTCCCTCTCGTAGGTCTTCTGCTTTTCGGACTCTTCTTTTTCCTTAAAATAGTCCGGGTTGTTGGCAACACGCTTTGCCAATGCCTCAGCACTGCGGGCTGAATAATCCTCGGAAATAATCAGCTCTGCCGCCTGAAGCTGTAAATCCTCATCCTCTATTATAAGGAGGGGTCTTGCCTGGCCCATGGTCATGGTTCCGTCTATCAGATAGCCCTGAACCCGTGGCACCAGCTTCAAAAGTCTCAGGAAGTTTGCAATATGGGAACGGCTTCTTCCTACTCTTTTTGACAAAAGCTCCTGTGTAAGGCCGTAATCAGAAAGCAGCCTCTCATAGGCAACAGCTTCTTCAATTGGATTCAGGTTCTCACGCTGAAGATTCTCAATAAGAGCAATCTCGGATACCTCTATGTCAGAATACTCACGGACAATGGCAGGAATGGTCTTTAGTCCAGCCAGTTTCGCCGCACGGAAACGTCTTTCCCCAGCAATAAGTTCATAACCCTCCACCAGCTTCCTAAGAATTACCGGCTGCAATACGCCGTACTGGGTAATGGAGTCCTTCAAGTCCTCCAACGCCTCCTCATCAAAGGTGGTACGGGGCTGGAATTTATTAGCCTTTATTTCATCAATTGGATATTCCTTGATTACGCTGTCTGTTTCTGTTTTCTCGGTCTGAGCAGCCTGTGTTGCTTTCTTCTCAGCTGTATCATTTTTTTCGATTTTCGTCTTTCCAACAGCTGGAGCTTTTCCAGAAAAAAGTGCATCTAATCCTTTGCCTAACCCTTTTTTCTTAGTTGCCACGTTTAATCACCTCTTTTGATAGAGCCACGTAGGCCTCAGTTCCTTTGGAATGGGGATCATATGCCAATACAGGCTGGCCGTAGGATGGAGCCTCACTGATGCGGACTGTTCTTGGAATAGTGGTTTTATAAACCAAATCTCCATAGTATTCTCTTACATTTTCCACAACCTGCACAGCCAGTCGAGTTCTGGAATCATACATGGTCATGAGTACGCCTTCGATTTTAAGCTCTGGATTAAAGCTATCTCGTATTCTTTCCACAGTCTGCATTAGCTGGGAAAGTCCTTCCAATGCGTAAAATTCACACTGCAAAGGCATAAGCACGGAATCTGCGGCGCTTAAAGCGTTCAGTGTAAGAAAACCCAATGAAGGTGGGCAGTCTATTATAATGAAGTCATATTTGTCCCTTACGGAGGCAACAGCATTCTTCAGACGGTTTTCTCTATCATCAAGACTTGCCAGCTCTACCTCTGCTCCTGCCAGCTCAATCTTTGAAGGCAGTACATCTACATTAAATTCTGTTTTCACGATGGCTTCTTCGATGGGAAGTCCCTCTATGAGCACATCATAGATACTGCTTTCCAGCTCATTTTTGTCTATTCCCAGACCGCTTGAGGCATTGCCCTGAGGATCTGAATCAATCATTAAGACTTTTTTTCTTCTTCCAGCCAATGCTGCACTCAGATTTACGGAGGTGGTGGTCTTGCCTACTCCGCCTTTTTGATTTGCTACTGCAATTACTCTTGCCAATTCACGCTCACCATCTTTCTGTTTTATTAGGAAACGCTCCTTGTCTTTCAAAATGTTTCACGTGAAACATTGCTGTTTTTATGATAACATTATTGGAATTTCAAAACAATGAAAAGTTGAATGTTTCACGTGAAACATTGCTTCATTTTACGATTTAATGTGTTTTTTTGTAAGAATCGAACGGTTAAAATAGGTCGTACATCCCTAACCTGCATAAAACATCATAGAAGCTTAATGCTTAATAACAGACATGCTAAAAACACCATTAACGAGCCAACTGAAAATATAGAATAATACATATGAGGTAAATTTTTATTCAGAAAAAGATGTCCCCTATCCTCTAAAGGTAGGGATGAAAAGCTAATAACAGGAGGCAAGCTAATATATCCCTCCTCGTTGAAACGCAATGTGGAATGTTTTTCCTTTAGAAAAACTTGAACAATGGCGTTATAATATATTCATA
>CAVAVT010000108.1:0-3773 GCA_963592185.1 bacterium
CAATTTAATCCTTCTGTGCAGATTTCCTATACTCCATATACTTCTTAGTCTCCGCCACAATCACCCCAGACAGCGCAATCAGCGCAATCAGGTTCGGAATAGCCATCAGACCATTAACAATATCCGCAAGAATCCAGATAGCCTCAAGCTTCAGGAACGCACCACATGCAATCAGCGCAATGAAAATCAGCTTGTAGGGGAGAATTGCCTTTAACCCGAAGAGATAGAAGCATGCACGCTCGCCGTAGTAGTTCCATCCAAGAATAGTGGTGAAAGCGAAGAGTGCAAGAGCTATAGTAAGACCCATGCTTCCGATTGTGCCAAATACACTGCTGAAAGCTGCGGAAGTCATTGCTGCACCAGCTGTATCGCCAGTCCATACACCGGTGAGAACCAAAGCAAGACCTGTCATAGAACAAACAATAATAGTATCAATAAATGTGCCTGTCATGGAAATAAGACCCTGTTCAGCAGGCCACTTTGTCTTTGCTGCAGCTGCTGCAATAGGAGCAGAACCGAGACCGGACTCATTGGAGAATACGCCGCGGGCAACACCGTTCTGCATAGCAACCATAATAGTGGAGCCAAGGAAACCGCCTGCTGCGGCAGTTCCATTAAATGCACCGTCAATAATGAGGGCGAAGGCAGCAGGAACCTTGTCAATGTTCAGTACAATAAGAACAACGGAAATAGCAACATAGAAAAGTGCCATGAAAGGAACGATTGCAGAAGCAACACGGGAAATGCTCTTAATACCGCCGATGGTAATCAGTGCAATGAGCAATGTAATAACAATGTCAGTGATGTAAACTGGTACGCCAAAGGAGATATTTACACTTTCCACAATGGCGTTCACCTGTGGGAAGGTACCGATTCCGAAGAATGCAACAAGAATACAGCTGAATGCGAAGAATACAGCCAGAGGGCGGTACTTCTTGCCCATACCGTTTTCAATGTAGAACATTGGGCCGCCGGCGATTTCGCCCTTGGCATCGGTGTTGCGGTACTTAACAGCCAGAAGACCTTCGGCATACTTGGTAGCCATACCGAAGAATGCGGCCATCCACATCCAGAACAGAGCGCCGGGGCCGCCGACCTTTACAGCGGTGGCAACGCCGACAATATTACCAGTACCGATGGTTGCAGCAAGGGCAAGGCAGAGAGCCTTGAAGCTGGATACATCGCCATCACCATCATTGCGTGCCTTAAAGATGAGTTTTAAAGCGGTGGGAAGACGGAAAACCTGAATCAGGCCAAGGCGGATTGTCAGGAAAATACCTGTACCAACCAAAAGTGTAATGAGGGGAGGACCCCACATAAAAGAATCGATTGCATTTAACACGGGGATAAGATTTTCCATAAAATAAAGCCTCCTAATGTCTCTTTTGCGTGGACAAAAGTATACTAAAAATGACATTTCCTATACTAGCATAAAAATGCTAACTTGTCTTGTACTTTTTTAAATTTTTTTTGTATACTTTAATACATAAAGTATTTCAATGAAGAACAAGTATATCACTGAGATGAATATATCTATAGAAATCCTATATAGGAGCTGGAATAATGGAAGAATTAGAAGGCGTAGTAGAAAGCATAATATTTTCCGCTGACAATGGGGGATTTACCGTATTCCGACTGAGGCCTGAAGGACAGCACGGACTGGTAAACGCCACCATCAGGGCGGAGGCACCTCTCATGGGACAGCTGGTGTGCCTGAAGGGAAACTGGATACAGCATCCAAGGTTCGGCGAGCAGTTCCAGGGAATGAGCATAACAGTTGCAGCCCCTACAAGCCTTGAGGGAATAGAGCGTTTCCTGGCGTCAGGCGCCGTGGCTGGAATAGGCCCGGCAACAGCGAGACGGCTGGTGGAGGCATTTGGAAAAGATACGTTAAACATAATAGAAAATCATCCAGGACGGCTTCGCCAAGTGGAGGGCATAGGCCAGAAAACAGCGGAGAAAATTTACAATTCCTACAAGGAGCAGACAGACCTTAGGGACATTATGCTCTGGCTTGAGGAGCATCAGGTATCAGGTTCCTATGCAGCTAGAATTTTTAAGAGATACGGTTCCTTTGCATTGGAGGTCTTGGAAAGCGATCCATACCGCATGGCACGGGAGGTTGAAGGTGTGGGATTTGCCACAGCAGATACCATTGCTTCAAAAATAGGTATCGACAGGGACAATACAAAGCGTATTGCCGCCGGAATAGACTATGTTTTAAATAGGATTTCCGCAACGGGACATTGCTGTGTACCAGAGGCGCCGCTGGTGTCCAAGACCGCTGAATTTTTGGGCATAGAAACCGAGCATGTCTGGGACGTACTGAAAAGACAGCTGGGGACAGGACGGCTTTCCTCAGAATCCCTTGGAGGAGAGACGCTGGTTTATCCTTCAGTCCTTTATCAGGCAGAGAAAAGGACCGCCGAGCTTTTATTGGAGCTTCAGCGAAAGGCTGAGCAGCTTACTGTAAAGGATCCGGGAGTGTTGGTGGAGGAATGGGAGAAAATTTCAGCGGTAAATCTTGCGGAACATCAGCGTGAAGCCATGGAAGCGGCCCTTTCCCACGGAGTCCTGGTGCTTACAGGCGGCCCCGGTACAGGAAAAACCACAGTGGTCAGAGGCATGATAGATTTATTGGAGCTTCAGGGACAGCAGATAACACTGGGGGCGCCAACAGGACGTGCAGCAAAGCGACTTTCCGAGGCCACGGGAAGAAAGGCAATGACCGTCCATAGAATGCTTGAGGCACAGGGAATCAGCGAGGAAGACGATATAATGTTTGCCCGGGATGCGGATGAAAAGCTTGAGGCGGATGTAATCATCTTGGACGAGGTTTCCATGATGGATATTGTCCTTATGAGACACTTCCTTGAAGCGGTACCGGATGGCTGCCATGTCATATTAGTTGGAGACGTGGACCAGCTTCCGGCTGTGGGGCCTGGCTCTGTGCTGAAGGATATTCTTCGTTCTGAGGTTATTCACTCCGTAAGGCTTACAGAGGTTTTCCGGCAGGAGGGCGAGAGCCTCATCATAAGCAACGCCCATGCCATTAATATGGGCCGTATGCCGGAATGTGTACCAGACAGCGATTTCCAGTTTATAGAGTTGGCGGACTCCATGGCCGTTGCGAAAAAAATCGTGGAGCTTTGCACAGAAATCCTTCCAAGGGAAGGTTTTTCACCAATGACGGATATTCAGGTCCTGTCCCCAATGCACAGACAGGACTGCGGTGTTGACAATCTGAATAAAATGCTTCAGGCAGCGGTTAATCCTCCCAAGAGCTACAAGCCGGAATTTTCAGGGGCGGGACATAGGCTGAGGCTTGGCGACAAGGTTATTCAGATGAAAAATGACTACAATAAGCATGTATTTAATGGAGACATTGGCTTCATTGAAACCATGGAGCCGGAAAAGCTTGAGGTGAGATACAGTGATGAGCTTCTGGTGGACTATGAAAAGGGGGAGCTTTCCGCACTGCAGCTTGCCTACGCCATGAGTGTCCACAAGAGTCAGGGCAGCGAATACCCCGTGGTTATTCTGCCATTGGTTCCGGGACATAGAATAATGCTTCAGCGCAATCTTTTGTACACCGCCATAACCCGTGCAAAAAAAAGAGTTATCCTTGTGGGCAGCCGGGGGGCGCTTAGAACCGCCGTGGAAAATGACAGGACAAAAAGAAGATACACACTGCTTTCCGAAAGACTGCGGCACATGTTATAACGAGGAAAAAGATGTCCCCCATCCTCTATAGGTGGGGGATGAAAAACGAA
>CAVAVT010000109.1:0-3592 GCA_963592185.1 bacterium
GGTTCCCAGGATGTCCATGGGGCCGAAAAGGGTGCCGAGGAGCAGTACGGAAAATACGATGGAGGAAAGTGGCTCCATGGAGGCGAGGATGCTGACTTCGCTTGGCTCAAGGTATTTTGTGCTGCCAAGATAGAGCGCAAAGGCAATAACTGTTCCAAATATTACAATATAGGCAAAATTCATTGCCGCCAGCAGATTCCATGTTCCGGTGAAGTTCCATGGAGGGCAGATAAATGACAGCACCACGCCGCCGGCAAAAAGTCCCCATCCTACCACGAGGGTGGCACGCCATTCTCGAATCATCCGCTTGGGGGTAAGGGTGTATACCGCACCGGCAAAAGCAGAGGTCACACCCCAAAACAGCGCTTCAGCTGGAATTGAAAGTGTCTCAAGGCTTCCATGAGTAACCAGCAGGAAGGTTCCTCCCACCGCCAAGATTACCGCCAGCACTTCTCTGGCTCTTGGAAGCTGCCGCTGCCTAATGGATACCCAGAATATTAGCACTATAGGCATAAGATACTGCAGCACTGTGGCCGCCGGAGCGTTGCCGACTTTTATACTGGCAAAGTAGCAATACTGCACCGCCATCATTCCCGGCAAGGCAAAAATAAGCAAATCCCTTTTGTTCCGATTATCTTTCCATATATCAAAAATGCTGTCCTTGTGGGTCAGGCTGTCCACTAAAAGCAATATTATGCCCGAGGAAAGCATGCGTACCGCCACAAGCCATTCTGTTGAAAAATGGCAAGTCTGCAGAATGTACTGACCGGCAACGCCAGAGCCGCCCCACAGAGCTGCTCCAATCAAAACCATTACTATCCCCTTTTTTCTTTCCTGAGTCAACATACCACCGCCATCTATTTTATCTATAAAAATCGAAAAAAATCCCCAAGAGCGTATGCCCTCGGGGAATATATTAACACATTAAAAATCAGATTTCCATGCTGTGGATTCCGCTTTCCTTCATGAAAGCAGCCAGCTTGCCAGTGCTGTCCATGATATCCAGATAGTTCTCCGGAGTCAGGGACTGAGGTCCATCGGAGAGGGCACGAGCCGGATTCGGATGCATCTCCATCATAAGGCCGTCTGCACCGCAGGCAATTGCAGCCAGTGCCATCGGCTTAACCATGCGCCACTTGCCGGTACCATGGCTTGGGTCAACGATAATTGGCAGGTGGGAAAGGTGCTTGATTGCTGCTACAGCGCTGAGGTCAAGGGTATTTCTTGTGTAAGTCTCATAGCTGCGAATACCACGCTCGCAGAAAATAACATTAGGATTGCCTTCGCTCATGATGTACTCTGCAGCGTTGAGCCACTCGTTGAGGGTTGCAGCAAGGCCTCTCTTCAGCATTACAGGCTTATCTATGCGGCCAACCTCTTTCAAAAGGCGGAAGTTCTGCATGTTGCGGGCGCCAATCTGAAGCACATCAGCATATGCTGCTACAGTTTCAACGGCTTCAACCTCAGTAACCTCAGTAATAACCTTCAGTCCGGTACGCTCTCTTGCCTCTGCAAGATACTTCAGACCCTCTTCCTCAAGACCCTGAAATGCGTAAGGGGAAGTACGGGGCTTGTATGCGCCGCCACGAAGGAACTTTGCGCCGCCCTTCTTTACGATTTCAGCTGCCTCAAGGAGCTGCTCACGGGACTCAACCGCGCAGGGACCTGCCATTACAGCAATGCTGCCATCGCCGATTTTCACGCCATCAACATCAATAACAGTGTTCTGAGGATGGAACTCGCGGCTTACAAGCTTGTAGCTCTTAGAAACGCTTACGGATTTTTCTACGCCTTCCATTGCATCGATTGCAAGACAGCCCATCTTTGCCTTGTCGCCGATAACGCCGACGATTTTCTGTCTCTCGCCTTCCATTATCTGAGCTTCCAGGCCTACACTCTGAATGGTTTCAACTACTGCCTTAATGTTTGCTGCGGTTGCATCGGAATTCATTATTACTATCATGCTGTATTTCCCCTTTTTATAAAATTAAAATGCTTTGCTAACACCTTGAATTACCGGATATATTCCCGGATTTCGGAGCCATTTGCTCTTCACTCTGATAATTTTCAAAGCCTGCGCCAGCTGCTCCTTCTGCTCTTGGATTCCTTCCTCTCCCCGGGAGCCATCAAACTCTAGGTCGAAGAAAAATATGTATTCACCAAGGCCGGTTTTTGCCGGTCTTGACTCGATACGGGTCATGTTCACATTACGCTTGGCAAATTCTGCCAAAACGCCGTAGAGGCTTCCGGCTTTTGAACCATCCACCTGGCATATTACCAAGGTTTTCATGCCCTTGCCCCGGTTTATATTGTGGTCTTTTCTGTGAAGCTCATAAAATCGTGTACAGTTGGTGTCATTGTCCTGTATGTCATAATTTACGGCTTTCAGATTATAAATTGCACCTGACCGTCTGGTACATATTGCCGCATATCCTTCTTCTGCAGCACTTTCCGCCACCATTTCAGCGGCTTTTGCGGTGCTGGCTGTGGAGTGTACCGGCACTCCGGGATAATTTTTTCTAAGAAATTCTCTGCACTGCGCCAGTGGCTGTGCATGGGAATAAATCTTTTTAATAGGAACACTGTCATCCTTTACCATGAGATGGTTGTGTACCGGCCAGACCAGCTCCGCCGTGACCTGCAGGGAATCTGTATGGGCCAGAACGTCCAAAGTTATGTTGATGGAGCCTTCCAGGGAATTTTCCACCGGCACGATGCAGGATTCAATCTCTCCATCCTCCACCGCCTGCATGGCGCTGTATATGTCCGGGTAGGGCTGGAGCTGCTCCTTAATTCCCAGAGCATTTTTCAAATAGATGGCTGCTTCCTCGCTGTGGGTTCCATGGGGACCTAAAAATCCCATTTCCTTGGTATATTCCACAGCATTTTCATCCTGTGACAAGTACGCCGCCTCCCTTCAATATTTATTATGTGGTACATTTTTAGGGAAACAAAAAAGCCCGTCCTCTGAAAGGACGAGCTATTACCCGCGGTACCACCTTAATTATCCAAATGGATATCTCATACATACGGGTCAGATTGACCGATATGCTCCCCCTTTTAACGGCAAGGGCTCCGACACCGCCTACACTAGCTTCAGCGGGCAGCTCCAAGGTGAACTTCAGCAGCTTTCCCCTGACCGGATCCCACCTGTCTTTCGACCCCGGCTCTCTGTACAGCTTTTGTCTGCTTACTTTTCCTTTTCATTGCTTTTGGTGATTTGAAATTGGTATCATCATAACATAATCGCTAGGATTGTGCAAGGCTTATTTAAAAAATTGTTGCTGATGTTTTCTTGAAATGCACATATGTATACCATAATTCTCGGTGACAGACTCCATGATTATTCGCATTAAATCCTTGGAAGCATGCCCTCAGAAACACGCTCTCGCTCCTAGCCTCGCTAGCGGATGCTAATATATCGCTAGCCGTCAACAGCAACAAGGTCGATTAAGAGTTTACTTAGGGTATACCTGCCCTTCATTAAATACGATTCGTATAAAATATATGTAGACTTTTGGAATCTATAGCAGTGTAGCGAGGAGTGGGACTGCTTTTTGGAATCGGAGGCGACTCTTTCCGAAGGAAAGTG
>CAVAVT010000110.1:0-3537 GCA_963592185.1 bacterium
TCATATGTTTATTATTTTAACATAGAGCCTCTCAAAGTCCAAAAATTTTGTAAATGAAACATTCCGGATTGTCTTTTACGCATAAAGGTCTGGGAAGTGTACCATCTGAGGAAATGCTCCCAAGGCAATACATCGTAACGATACTATTAAACTAGCAAAACACATGTAAAGGCGGTATAATTAAAACGTACCAAAAAATGCGAAGGAAAATTTCACATGGACGACTATACCTGGCATCTTAAACTAAAACAAAAAAGATCTCGCCGCCAGCACGAAATACTAGCCCTAATCATCATCATCGCCCTCATCCTGGGCATGGGCCTATGGAACATTTTCTACAGCCGGACCCCGGAATACGCACTAAACCAGCTTCAGACAGCTGTGAAGGAAAAGGACAGCGAAACTTTTTCCAAATATGCGGACCTGAATACGATTTGCAAAAAGGCATATGACGACCTGACCGGAGACATGTTCGCCTCAGATAAATCCATTCCTGCACAAAACAGGGAACTTTTCCAAAAGTTTTATACCATAATTCAGCCCCAGGTGGCTGAAGGAACCAAAGATACCATTCTGGACCGGATTAAGACTGGTCAATGGCCCTCACCTGGAGGCGACAGCCTTTTAAAGGGCCGGCAGCTTGGCATTGATTTTGAATACCTTCTGGAGCGTTCCCAACTGAAAAATACCGAGCTTTTAAGCATTGGCAATGTTATTCGTGATGGAGACAAGGCCACAGCAGAAATCAACGTAAGTGACTGCACCACTGACACCGCTTTCACCCTGATTCTGGTCATGGAAAAATCAAAAGAGGGATATTGGCGTGTGGCATACATAGATAACTACAGAGCCTATCTGGACACTGTTGAACCTTTGCAGAAAAAGGACATTAACGACTACAGCAATGCCACGGAGTCCATTGTCGCTGAGACGAATCAGACCCTTGCAGAGCTGCAGGGCACGTTTAAGTGGCTTACGACCTACACTGGAGACATGACTGACTCCCAGAAATCTTCAATCAACGAGCTTATAACAAAGGAAATCATCCCGGCGCTTCAAAAAAGACAGCAAAAGCTTGAGGCAATAGAGATTCCCTCCGGAGCTGTCTATGTGGCAGGCCTTAGGAGCCAGTCTGCAGGCCTCAGCATAAGTGCCTGGGAAAATTTTGCCAAGGGCGTAATGAACGACGACCAAAACGCCTTTGAGACAGCTGAATCCTACCATAAAGCGGCCCTGGACATGGACAAGCGAATCGATGATATTTTCCATCATGCAGCTATTTCCAAGAGCGCACCAGAGATACCTTGAGAAAAATTTTTAATACCATAAAGGCAGGTGGCACACCACATGACAGATAACAATACAAGTAAGAAATTTGAGCTTCTTTCACCCTTTTCCGGGAAAACCATTGCCCTTTCAACATTGGAAGACCCAGTATTTTCCGAGCGTCTCACTGGAGACGGCCTTGCAATACTTTGTACAGGGGATACGGTTCTTGCGCCCTGCGATGGAACCATAAGCCTCTTTTTTGAAACCAAACACGCCTTTGCGATTTCCACTGATGAGGATATCCAGATTCTGGTGCATCTGGGAATCGACACTGTGTACATGAACGGCGAGGGCCTCACCGCCCTGAAACAGCCGGGTGACAAAGTAAAGGCCGGAGAGCCGGTTTTGAAGATTGACCTTGAAAAGCTGAATCAGTTCAACATCAATCTCATGTCCCCATTCCTCATTGTGAACTACGACAAGATAAAGAGCCTCTCAATCCTTCCCCCAAACCGCACAGTGGAGGCAGGAAAAGACATCGTAATGAGCTACGAACTTTAAGGCAGTTCCCAATTCTCGGACACATTATCTCTTCAAACGAAAAGAGCAATAATAAAGGTTTTTACCTCTATTACTGCTCTTTTTTAGTTCGTTATTTGGGAGACTTAGCGGAACTTATTGCTCAAAATTTGTCATTGGACGGTCAATACACACATATATGAAGCGTGTCCCCATCAAATATAAGCTGCTCCTTGGATAAATGACTCCAATTTTTCTTAGAAAAATATGCCTTGTATTTTTCTACTGGTTTTATCTTGTCATAATGAGTATGCAGATAGTAATTCATTGCATTGGCATCACTCCAATCAGTAACAAAAGTACTTACTACCAAATCACCAACACCATACAAATCTGAATACTGAACTCTTGATTTTTTTGCATCAGCATAGAATGCCACCTTGGTTATTTTTTCACCCGTGGACTTCTGATACTCCTCAATTGCCTGGCCTATATATTGATACCTATATTGATCCAATGCATTAACCTGGTACTTATCGATATAAATGCGGTTAAATGAGAAATATTGAAAAATTAATAATGTGGCAATGGCCCCTATAGACACCATATATCCTGCTTTACGACGCCAATTACCGGTATCTATTGCCGTTCCATTAACAAATAGGTCAATTGCCAGTGCAGCCGCAATACTTGCAATGGGATACACAGTTCTCGTAGACCACCATCCGCTGCCCTGTAATATAGTTGCACTGGAAAATAGACAGGCTGCCCCTACAATGACAAAAGCATTTACTATTTTCAATCTGCTTTTCTGACCACCCCTTGCATGAATAACAAGAACCGCAAAAATTATGATGGCCAATATCAGGTATAAATAATTGGGCAAGATATTAAAGGTCCATATACCATTATGATAAATCCCTTTTACAACATCTTTTATTGCTTTTATATAGTCCGTTTTCTGTGCAATTCTTGCGCTTTTAAAGATAAATTTAAATGCTAACAAATCAATGATTACGGGGATTGTGTATATCAGACCTATTGACAGCCCGTTAAAAATGTACGTCTTAAAATCATTTGCGTATTTCAATGCAAGGGGAATACTCAGTATTACAAATAACGCTATTGTTCCCTGATAAGTCATGATAGCAAAAATCATCGATATCACAGCGAATCCAAAATGCTTCTTCTGTCTTTCGTCAAAAAATTTATCAAGCCAATATACACCTATGACATCAAATAGAATTGCCAGCATAAATCCACATTTTTCAACAAACATGAAATATTCAATAATAAAGATATTGGCAATGGCTGCAAATGCCAGCAAAATTCTTGTATTTTCTTTGATTCCATGCTTCTTTAGGATACCTTGATAAATCCATATAGATAGTGCTAGAAATATGAGTGCCAATACTGATGAAATGTAATAAAAGGAAACATTTGGCAGTCCACTTAAATATTGCAATTCATATATCAAACCTATTACGGGTCGTCCATTTCTAGTAGCCATATCTATGCCTGCATGGTAAAAACCTGCAGAAAGAGTGGCATATGTATCCGTGGCAAAGCTTAAATATAGATTGGTTCCAAAAAACAACATCACCAAAGCAATAATCTTAGAAACGCCGTTCCTCTGTTCTAATATATTCACTCTCTTGCCCCTTTCCTCTGCACTACCACATTTTCTCCGTTATAATCCTTCACCAAATATAGCGGTCTTTGTTTGCTTTCATTGAATATCCGCCCCAC
>CAVAVT010000111.1:0-3472 GCA_963592185.1 bacterium
TGCTTATTTCATTATGCCAGTAACTTTCAGCAAATATTCTGCATTGGTGGTTTGGCAGCGGCCTTCCTTCAGAGTGTAGTCGAAGCGGATTTCGCCATCCTCGTAATGTTCCCTGAAGTGAAGATTTGCCACTGGAGCACCATCGGGAGTCAGGATATCGCAAAGTTCAAAGTCATGAGTGGATACCAATGTGATGCAGTGGGGGGCGGTGAGTCTCTCGATAGCAGCCTTTGCGCCGGTGATTCTGTCGGCGGAGTTCGTTCCCTTGAAGATTTCATCAATAACAATAAGCATTGGGCGGTTTCTGCCTACGGCTTCAACCATTGTCTTGATGCGGAGAATTTCAGCGTAGAAGGTAGAAATTCCATTGGCTATATCATCATTTACCCTGATGGATGTGAAAATCTCCATGGGGGATACGGCGAACTCCTTGGCGCATACCGGAGCACCGGCATAGGACAGCACAGCGGAAATAGCCAGAGTGCGGAGCCAGGTGGTTTTTCCCGACATGTTGGAGCCAGTGATAATGGTGGTTCCAGGAGTCAGCTCCATTGTGTTTGGCACGCCCTTATCTTCTGGAATCAGAGGATGGGTCAGCTCCACCGCATGGATTTTTTGCGTGCTGTCGTCCAAAAGCTCTGGGAAAACAGCATCATGGCGAGTCTGTCCAATCACCGCAAGGCTCATGGAAACCTCAGTTTCCGCAAGCTCGGAGAGCCAGCTGCGGATTTCAGAGCCATACTCCTTCCACCAGCTGCGGTACAGCGCATTGCAGTGGAAGTCCCAGAGGAACAGGAGATTCAGGAATACAAAGGCGAAGAGATTCAGGCGGTTTTCCACCATAGTTCCTATCTTTGCAAGCTTTTTCAGTCCTTCAACGGCACGTGAGTCAGGGGAAATGGCGATATCTGATTTCTTAAGCTCCTCAAATACCATGCTGTAAAGTTCCATCTCCACAGATACCTGATATACTGGCTCCAGAAATTTGTTGGTTTTGCTGTAGAAAAGTACAGCCATTAGCAGCTGGAGTGTGGGAAGGATACCGGCCAAATCAATATTAATAAATCCCAGTATTCCGGCGGAAGCTGAGGCTATGGAAAGGGCGGAGAAACCATAAAGTACGGGCCTTGAAATGGCAGGTGCGCCGGAGGGGGCCTTTACCATTTCTGTTGAGGGGCCGTCATTGCTGTCCCTGGATGGAGCATTTTTGCTGCTGCCGAAAAGGGAAGACTTAGTTTGCTCCTTTTTTTCTACCTCAATGAGTTTTCCCTCCATGGAAGCCTCCATCAGGTCAATGGATTTTTCCGGATTGTGGTTCTTTTCCAAAAATGACAGGAGGGCCTGAATCTTTACAGAAAGCTCAGGATTGTCAATGAATTTCTTAGCTCGCTGCTGACGGGCAAGGGTCTCATCAATAGGGGACGGAGAGGGTGAAAGAAGCTCCGCCAGACGCTTTCTTCCTGCAGCTGTACGCCCACAGGCAATGTACTGGTAAAGGGAGTCCGGACCCAGAAGTCCAAGGTCTGTTGCCTGTGTCTTTTCCTTGGTGAGAAAATCTCCTCCGTCATCCTCGAAATTGTGCCAGTCACCACGGATGCGCTTCAAATAATTTTCCAATATGGAAATGCGGTTTTTGCAGATTTCTTCGTCATTTCGCACTTCATCATGGATATGAAGAAGCCTTACGAAAAGGAAAAACAGCAAAATAAAAAGCAGCCCCCAGGGAACACGCACTCCGAAGGACATGTCATATGCCGCAGCGGCAGCCAGTACAGCTCCGAAAAATGTACCGGTTCTCCAGAGAACAATGCGCTGGTCCTTCTTTTTTAAGTTATCCAGTTCCTTGTGGTTCTGCTCGATGTTTTCTTCAAAAAAAGCAAATTTTTTATCTGTCATGTATATATCCAGCTTTCTCGCCAAAAGACGTTAGTAGTTGAGTCTCATTATTAGATTATAATGCAAATTTTGAAGTTTTACCATTAACAAAAGATTTTTATTTTCTATGTAAAAACCTCCCAGCCACACCGTATAAATGGTATGGACCAGGAGGTTTAAAATTTTCCTTGTTATTTCTTAAAAACATTCACTTTGTGGGGGCGGAGGGTCTTATACAAAAGTCCTCCCAGAATTCCGCAGGATATGATTTCCCCAATGGCGATGGTTGCCATCATCAAAGGAATTGGAAGGGGAACCCCGTAGGCGTAGCGGAGAACAAAGGGAATAATGAGCATGTTGGCTGCGATTGGAGGAATTACAGCGATGCTGGGGCTTTTTTTCCGAAGAAGCCAAGTCCCGGCAGCACCAATCAGTGTGGCAAGGGAGCCGAAAATCATATCCGGCAGGGGAGCGCCGGTGATGCCGTTGGCTATCAGGCATCCCACAGTAAGCCCGGGAACTGCAGCCGGGGTAAACATGGGCATAATGGTGAGGGCCTCGGCGATTCTAACCTGTACTTCCTTAAAGGAAAACGGGGCGAAAACAATGGTCAGCACCACGTAAAGTGCGGCGATGACAGCACCTTGGGTAATGAAAGACGATTTCTTTTTATTCAATTTAATAAGGCCTCCTTCAAAAGTAAATACAACAATGGGATATTAACATATAATTAACACTATTTACCATGCTATGCAATATTATTTTCACAGCATACATGTTACAATATATTATAGTAGAAAAGTCGTAGATAGGGGGAATATTTTATGTCAAAAATGATTAGATGTTTGGCTGGAATCTTTTTGTGTATGATACTTTTGTCCGGCGTAGCTGGTGCAGAGAAAACCGATTACAAGAACGATAACTATAATTTCAAGGCTATCAAAAACATAGCTATTTACGATGTGGACTTTGAACATGTAAAGATTGACAATGACATTTTGAAGAAAAATCTTCAGAGTATATATGAGAAAAAGGCAAAGGACACCGGACTTGGCGTCATGACTCAGGATGTGGTGATGCGCAAGATGTCCCTGGGACTTGGACAGGACCTGGATGCCTTGTCCGTAAAGGATCCTGCTGCCGCTGATAAGCTTTATGATGAACATTTGAAGGATTATGTGGATGCATATGTTACAGCCATTGTAAAGACCTATGAGGGGCAGAGCGTTCACCATCCCGGATACACCACCATGGAAAAGCGTACCAAGCATGTGAAGATAACTGATGATGGGAAGGTTCGGGATATTGAGTTTGAATATGAGGAACCTGTGTACCATCCGGAGTACTACACCTATAATTTCTACACCGCTGTGGAGTTCCATGTTTACGATGCAAAGACCAATGAGGAAATCTTCAGCCGTCTGGATACCCGTGCCCGTGAGGACAATCAAGGCAAGGACATGTACGGGCGCATCTGCGGCAATTTCTTCGGAGATTTGTCAGAGCTTATAAAATAATTATCACATAAAATAATTGCTGTGTGTGAAAAACTCTCTATTCTATATTTGGATGGGGAGTTTTTTACAATAGGCACATG
>CAVAVT010000112.1:0-3452 GCA_963592185.1 bacterium
CAGCCTGATCCTGTGACAATCCTGCACGAAGCCGGGCTTGCTGTAGCGGATTATCTTTGTGTCTGCCACCGATGGAAGATGTCTTTTTTTTTCATAATCATGTCCTCCTGTAGTAAATTTCGGGGAATATTTCCCATGCACATATTCTACAGGGACTGCATGATGTTGTCCTCGCCCGTTCGGGCGTGTGATATAAATTTTTCCAGTATGTATAAATATGAGCAGCTCCGTTTTGGCAGAGCTGCTCTCAATATTATGCGTTATTTCCGTGTATCGCCCGGCACTCCATCGGTGCATATTCCGGTATCAACTTTGCCGCCCAGTCTGAATCCTGCTCTTTACGCTTTGGCGCATCTTTCAGCACCCAGGTAAGATACCGGTATGGATCCAGGCCATTCTCCTTTGCTGTTTCAATCAGGCTGAATATGACTGCACTGCTCTTTGCACCAAGGGGGGTATTTGCAAATAGAAAGTTCTTCCGGGACATGACAAAGGGCTTGATGCTTCGTTCTGCCCGGTTGTTGCTCAGTTCGATCCTGCCGTCCAGCAGAAAACAATTCAGATCTTCCCACTGGTTTCTCAGATAGGTCAATGCCATTCCCAGTTTAGACTTTGGTGCAGCATTTCTCGTATTTGACCATGCCAACATGGCGTCCAGAACCGGTTTTGACCGTTCCAGCCGCTGCTGTTTCCGTTCTTCAAATGAGAGCTCGTTCTTCGCGTATTCCTTCTCCAGTTCGAACAGCTGTGTGCAGTAGGCCACACCCTGCTCCGCATTGGGGGAGCGTTTTCCCTGTGGCTGTGCTTTCACAGCTTCGTCAAATTTTCTTCGTGCATGAGCCCAACAGCCGGCATGGACTGCATTCTCTACAGAATGATACCCGGCATATCCGTCGGTCTGCAGATACCCCTTGAATCCTTCCAGAAAGGCCTTTGGGTAATCTCCATTTCGGCCTGTCTGGTATTCATACAACACAATGGGATGATCTGCATCGCCGCTGGTTCGGTACAGCCACATATAGCTCTTGGACTGTGCCTTCCTGTCTGGTTCATGAAGTACCTGAAGCACTGTTTCGTCCGCATGGAGCAGATCCCTCTTGACCAGCTGTTCATGCAGAACATCATATATCTGCTGCAGCCAATCCTCCGCACACCGCAGCAGCCAGTTGGACATGGTTTGCCGGGACAGTATCAGGCCCTGCCGGTTCCATTCCTGCTCCTGACGATATAGGGGCGAACCCATAACAAATTTCTGTACAGCAAGGTGTGCTACCGCCTCCGGGGAGGCAAAGCTTCCCGGAATGATGGTGGCTTCTTTGGGCGTTTTTATGACCGGTGTGGAAATGTCGTTTTTCTCGCAGCTCTCGCAGGCGTAGGTGTAGTAAATATCTCTCTGAAGCACTGCTTTCGCAGGCACAAGCTTCAGGGATTCATGGACTTCCTTGCCGATGACGACCATTTCTTCCCCGCACTGGGGGCAGGCACGCTGATCCTCGGGCAGCTCATGGATGATCTCCTCCACAGGAATATCCTTGGGAATAACATCCCGCACGCTGCCGGAGTTCTTCTTCCGGGGGTGTGCTTTCACTGCAGTTTCTTCCTTCTGCTCCGTGTACGCACAAGCCTCAGCCTCGTCAAAGAGCAGGCTCATCTGCTCCATAACTTCCTCAGAGGCTTTCTCCGAGCTGGAGCCGAATTGCTTCCGTTTCAGCAGCTTCAGCTGCTCCATAAGCCACTGACGCTGTTGCTCCAGTTCGGCAATATATGCCTTATCCGCATCATATTCCGCACGGGAAATGGTCACCATTTCCCTGTTACTTGTACCGAAATCTTTCTTCTTTTCCATACCTGTATTATACCACAAAACAGCCCAAAAAGCCAGCATTTTCAATGGTTTTTTAAAGTTATACCTCTGTGATCCATGTCACGGGATGGAGGGCTTTTGGCTGCTCGATGCTCAAGCCCTCCATGAGCCAGCGATACTGCTGCAGCGTCAGCTCCCGCGCTTCATCTCCGTTTCTGGGCCACTGAAAGCTGCCACTTTCCAGTCTCTTGTACAAAAGGAGAAAGCCATTTCCTTCCCAGTACAACGCCTTGATCCGATCCCTTCGTCTGCCACAGAACAAAAACAGTGTGTTTGTAAATGGATCCAGCTGAAACTGCTGCTGGACCATGACTGCCAGACCGTCAATGCCCCGGCGAAGGTCGGTGTATCCGCAGGCAATGTAAACCTTCCCGGCATGAAATTCGTTTAGCATGACTTTAGCGCCCGCAATACGGTTTCAATTGTAACAGTATCCGCACCGCTGTGAATATCTGCTTCCACTCCGGCAATACGAACCGTCACGGCAATATTGCCTGCATGAACTGGCTGACCCAGCGGCACTTCCGCAAATTGAACCTCGCTCTGGGCTTTCGCTATCTCGAACAGCCGTTTCTGCCATTTATAATAGGTCTGCTCACAGATACCGTTTTCTTTGCACCATGTCTTCACGTTCTGCCCGCTGCTTCGGCACGTTGAAATTCGATTGGCCCACATGGCCAGTTTGCTCTGGTTGTTGAGTGTTTGTAGGTCCTTGTCCATAAAAATACCTCCGTATCTCGGATAGTATACACGAATCGCATATACTGCCCGCTACTATACGGGAGTATTGTGGCACATTTGAGAAGCGGTCGCAAGATGCTCGATGAGTTGACGCTTACTTCTATTCAGCACGGATTAAAAAGAATCGAGAAAATTTTAAAAAATTCTTTCTAAGGGGTTGCTTTTCGTCCGATTTTTGAAATGGTATATGAGAGGTATTTATATCATGACATAACCGTGAGCTGAGCGCTCAGGGCGATGCGTATACCTCTCCGCATCGCCCTACCATGTCAGCAATTCTGCGACATAGACAACTGAATACATAAATCTCAGATACGTTCATCTGTGTCCCAGAGATGGGAAGCTATGCTGCATTGTACGCCAAGACGCAACTGCCGAGCGATTCATACAATGCAGCTGTCGGGCCGTGGCAAGCCCGATACGGCCATAACAGCGCAGGTGGATCATGATACTTGCGTCCGGCTCGCGTCAGGTGGAGGGACGCCCCGCCATCAGCATGGAGGGAGGTGAGACCTATGGAGCAGCTGCCAGCTGCCGTCTGAGATCATATACAACTACACGACTAGAGGTAAACTATGAAAACCAAAGAAGCATATAACGTATTGTTTGTTGACTACCCTGATATTGTAAATGTTGAGCAAATGTGTGAAATGCTTGGCGGTATTAGTACGAAAACAGCCTATCAGCTATTAAAAACAGGTAGCATTAAAAGTTTTATTGTCGGGAAACGCTATCGTATTCCCAAAATAAACATTACGCAAATTGCAAGTGCAAGTTGGACACCTGCACGGTAAAAAATAGTTCAAGAACCATGGGCGCGTGGAGAGCCTTGGCTGTCCACGGGAGC
>CAVAVT010000113.1:0-3425 GCA_963592185.1 bacterium
TAGAACATATGTTACAATGCAAGTATTGTGGGATGTTCCCACGGAGCGGACACAGTTTAAACCGACCACATCTATATAAATGAAAAAGCTGTCCTTGCCGGGACAGCTGATTCATTGGATGTGACCATCAAGTGTTCCAACCACTTAATGGCATTTGTCGGTGTTTTTCCATCGATAAAAACATACAGTGGCGGACCATCATTGTGGTTCGCTCTTTTTTATGTCTTAATTTTACTATTGGGAAGATGTGCTGTCAAGCGCATGAAATATATCTGCGTTGGCGCTATTCCCTCCTATTTAAAATAAATCACTATGGCTGCCAGCCGCTCCGTATTTCACGACAGCAGCTCCTTCATCATCCCGTCTACAGCTTGATAGGTGTTTCCTCCCCAGACCGGTTTTCACTTTTGCTCTGGCACTACAGGTATCAGCAGGTAGCTGTCTGTGTCTCCGCCGGTGCAGATAATATGTCTTCCTTTGTTATGAATCTCTGGGGATTTTACTACCTGGGCAGGATTTGCAACCTCTGTGCAGTCTCCGCCCAAGACAACAGCCTTTGGATTGCTTTCCGGCTCATAGGTAAAGCTTACAGTAGGCACGTTAATTTTCCCGATGCCAAATGGAAGCTTGGCGTCAGCCGGCTTGTACGCACCAACAGTCAGGCGTATTGACTCTCCTTTGTGATACTTCATTCCCATTGGCCAAATGCTGATTTCCATTGGTACAGCATTGCCCGGCTGAAGCTTCTCCTCGCTGGTGCCTGTCAGATAGGGCTGTGCCTCGGTGGACAGCTTTTTATCCAGCTGACGGCAGGAGGCCCTAAGCTGTCCGCTGGCAATTACATTGCCAAATTCATTGTGGTTCAGCACCGTACCATCGGCACCAATCTTTTCCACCTTTACAGCCAAATCCATATCATCATTGTCCGCAGCTGCGGCCCAGAGATGAAGCTTCATGTAGCCAGTAATTTCCGTATCCTTGTCAAAGGTATAAGTAAATACTGTGGAGCTGTTCTCTGCCTGACTGTCATAGCTGGTATTCGCTGCAGCAGAAGTCTCCGGCGACATTGTACCATTTGCAGCATTGAGATACAGCCTCTGATAATCAGTACGTTTTAGAGGAAATTCCTTCTCTGCACGGTTTACCACCTGGTTGTCATGACCCAAGTCGTAAACGGAGAGACGGACCTTCGGTGTACTGGATTCCCAGCCATTTTTCTCACCCTTTAAATAACGATCAAAGAACTTGGTCAAATCAGCCACATTTTCAGGGTTATAGTAGTCGTTCCATTCCTGAGTCAGATGTACCCTAAGCCACTTGTCCTTGGAGCTGATTTTATTGAAGCCAGCAAAGGTGCCGTAGGTATGTACATCGTTGGTATAGCTGGCTACCACATATGCCGGAATCTTGATATTTTCAAGTCTCGCCTGCTTGTCCTGCCAATATTCGTTCATGAAGGGATATTCCACAATCATCCGTGGCTGGTCCTCTAAAAGACCATTTTGACTGGCAAAAGTCTCAGCAATCATCTCTGGAAATTCCGGGGTAAGGATACCGCCTCTGTGGCTGGTTTCCCGATAATGATCCGAAAATCCCTCCCAGGGAGCAATTGCCGCCAAATGAGGAGGCTGTTCCGCCGCAATAAACCACTGAGAAACCGTCAGCCAGGAATTACCGCTCATACCGACCTTTTCGTTGGACCAATCCTGCTTTGCAATCCATTCCACAATATCATAGCCATCCTCGGCATACTGGCGGCCCCAATAGTTGATATTTCCCTGGGAGCTATAGGCTCCTCTGGTATCTGGATTTATCACCGCATAGCCCTTAGAAACCCAATACGCCGGGTCTGCCCCCTCAAAACGCTCCAAACTTGAAGTCGCATTCAAGGGCACACCCATACGGCCGGGAATATCATCCAAATGCTGACCGCCAACCTCTTTGCCATAAGGGCTGATACAAAGAATGGCCGGATGCTTTTCTCCATCTGCCGGACGGAAAACATCCGCATATATAACTGTTCCATCACGAAGCTCAATGGCCTGGTCACGCTGCAATATAATATCCGTAGGGAGAGCCTTGGCTCCTTCACGGCGGATGGTACCAGCCTTCAGCACTACTGTCTCGGGCTTAAAGCCTGTATAACGGGCACGAACGGCATTAGGCTTCAGTGCCTGTCTGTAATACACTGGAAAGTCCTTGCCGGAATATGTCTTAGTGGCAATAACTGTCTCATTAGAATCTGCAGCCAAAACGCTTCCGCTGGTCATCAGCATCAGACTTCCACAAATTATAGCTGTTAGTTTTTTTGCTTTTTTACTATTAAATGTCACGTAAAGACCCCCTTAAATATTTATACATTATATATATTCGGTATTTTTTTCAGGTCTCCTGTCAATCCACGCCGGGAAAAGCATCCACGTATTTAATTTTGATATCCGGAAAGTGGTCCACGAATTGTACGGTAAAATCTTCGCCATGTTCCACAAACTGCCACTTTCCAATTTCGTCTGGAAAAGCTGTTACTACCTTCACCCTAAGGTCCGGGAATACATCAACCACCTGGACTTTGATATCTCCAAAATGCTCCACAACCTTCACCCTGCCACACAGCTTGATTCCGTTGTAGCAGCCGTTACCATCGATTTTGGACGAAGCCATCGAAGTAGCGGACATGACCAGAAGAAAAATAACGGTAAAAATAACTGTTAGTTTTTTCATTGATACTCCCTCCCATATTTTTACTTTTTAGAAAATCCCCGTCACCTTCAATTTATTCCTTTTCCTTGGCAGCCTCTTCCAGCCCTTTTCGTGTAATTCCGTATTTTAACCAATCCATAGGAATATCCGCGCTTGAATACCCTGCAATTAAAATACACTGTGCATGAACACCGTAATCACCAGTTTGTACGACAGCCTTGCAACGGTCACGCATTTCATAATATTCCGGGATATAATGCATCACATGAATATTCTTTTCCCCAAGCTTATTAACGAGGAATTGATAATCGTGCTGATTAAGTTCTACCATATCCTCCGTTACAATCGCTCCTTCAAAATCTCCAACATCTATAAGCACATCTACAATATCCTGCATAGAAGGAGACCCTGTCACTGCTTCAAGGTCAATATATTGAACAGAAGAATCCAAGGGATAAAGTGCCTTTGAAGATGTACCACTTCCTGCATCAGCAATAAATAACATTTCCCCATGTCGAATCTGAGCCACCACTTCTGCCAGTTCCTTATTCAAAATTCTTTTTTTCATGCTTTTTCCTTTCTATTTTCCTTACAAACTAGACGTTATGCCCGTCTCAAAAGTCGGTTGATATTACCCTATATAAATCCGCTATTCAGCCTATTGAATAGCTATAGAACATATGTTACAATGCAATTATTGTGGGATGTTCCCACGGAGCGGACAC
>CAVAVT010000114.1:0-3339 GCA_963592185.1 bacterium
AGATGTACGCGCAGGAGCCGCACTCAATGCAGTCGGAGATATTCCGGCGACCCAGCTCATCGATGTTGTCCTTCCGCTCTGCCTGATAGAGATACAGGGGCATCAGATGCATGGGACAAACGCTCACACAGCGCCCGCAGCGGATACAGTGGGGTGTCTTGACCTCCACCTTCTGCTTTTTCGTAAAGCAGGTCACCGCGTTGGTGCCCTTAATCACCGGTACACTGAGGTCAAACTGGGTCATACCCATCATGGGACCGCCGGTAAGCACCTTGTAGGGATCGGAGGAAAAACCGCCTGCCGCCGCAATCAGGTCGGACAAGGGCGTTCCGATGGGGGCAATGAAGTTCTTGGGAGTGGCAATGGCTTCACCGGTCACGGTGACCCCGCGCTTTACCAGGGGCATTCCCAGATAGACCGCATCATAAATTGCCGCACAGGTTGCCGCATTGAACACGCCGCAGCCCACTGCCGCAGGCAAACCGCCGGGAGGCACCTGCCGTCCGGTAATGGTTTGAATCAGCTGTTTCTCTGCGCCCTGGGGATACCGGGTTTTCAGCACCTGAACCACAATATCGCCGCCGGCGGGACATTTCTCCTGCAGAACGGAAATGGCAGTCTTCTTGTTTGCCTCAATGCCGATATAGCCCTTCTCCAGTCCAAAAATCCGGAGCAGGATCCGCAGCCCCTCCAGCACCCGCTCGGGCGTCTCCCGTAGCAGCCGGTCGTCGGAGGTAATGTAGGGCTCACATTCTGCCGCATTGACAATGATGGTGTCCAGCTTGCCAATCCCGCTGGAAATCTTCACATCCGTGGGGAACGTTGCACCGCCCATGCCGGCAATGCCAGCCTCATGGATGATCTTCGTGAGCTCCTCGCCACTGAGATCCTCAATGGACTCCCGAGGCTGCACCGTTTCGCAGAGGGTATCCTGAAAATCATTTTCAATGACCACAGACATCACATTTGTGCCATTGGGATGGGGACGCGGCTCCACCGCCAGGACCTTGCCCGATACGGACGCATGAATCGGCACGCACAAACCGGCGTTGTCACCGATTTTCTGCCCAACCGTCACCAGGTCGCCATTTTTGACCAGGGGCTTACAGGGTGCGCCGATGTGCATAGACATGGGAATCACCACTGTTTTAGGCGCTGGCAGGCACTCTATCGCCATTTCGCTGGATAGCGCTTTCTTATCATTGGGATGTACCCCGCCGAAAAACCCAGCCATATTCTTCACCTCTCAAAATTCATCTGTTTCCGCCGTTTTCGGAATAAAACAAGCGCAAATCAACTCGCTTTATCATACCATGATGCATCAGGGTTTGTCCATATGCATTTTACACCACAGAAAGGAAAAATTTTTTCATTTGGCACTTGCATTTTCTTTTTCTCCATGCTATAATTTGTCTCACATTGCGGGTGTAGTTCAATGGCAGAACATCAGCTTCCCAAGCTGAATACAGGGGTTCGATTCCCCCCACCCGCTCCACAGTGCATGGAAGCGTAGCTCAGCTGGTTAGAGCGCACGGTTCACATCCGTGAGGTCGAGGGTTCGAGTCCCCCCGTTTCCACCATCTATACAGGACAAAAAAGATGTCACGAACAAAAGCACCGAGGAATCGGTGCTTTTGTCGTATTTCTTTGCGAATGTCAGACTTTTTCACCACGAAAAATTAGATATTCGGAAATCGGAATACTTTTTCAAGCCTTCACGACAAAATAGATATCATCCCGTAATTTGGAAATATCTTTTGATCCGAACCCCTCACCTGCTAATATCACCTTCCAAAGCCCAGTCTGAACGAATGTTCAGGCTGGGCTTCAGCATGTCAAAAAAGCTCTCGCCAAGTGCGGGAGCTTTCTGTATAATAAAGAAAGAGGTGAGGGCAATGGAAATGTGGCAGGAAAATCATCGGGAAGAAATCGTAATGGTAGATATGGAGCAGTTAGTTCCGAAAGACCATTTACTGCGCAAAGTAGAGAAAATCATGGACTACAAATGGTTGTATGAACGGCTCAGTCCGCTATACTGCCACGACAATGGCAGGAATGGAACAGATCCGGTGGTGCTGATCAAAATGGTATTGATCCAGCATTTATTTGGCATTCCCTCACTGCGGCAGACATACCGCGAGATTCAAGTGAATGTAGCGTATCGGTGGTTTCTGGGCTACAACCTGCTGGATCGAATCCCGCATTTTGCAACGGTAAGTTATGCGTTCTGCAACCGTTTTCCACCGGAGCTGGCCAGTGAAATATTTGAGCATATTCTCAACAAAGCCCTCAACAATCGGGTATTGGAGCCCAGCATGGTATTCATTGACGGTACGCATATAAAAGCAAGCGCAAACAAGAAAAAATTCCAGAAGCAACAGGTGGCTAAAACCGCAAAAATATATGAATCTCAGCTTCGGAAAGAAGTAAATGCAGAGCGCGAAAAGCTGGGAAAGAAGCCCATTGAGGATCATGACGACGATGATGAAAGTACTGGCGGAGGAACGGTGACGAAAACGGTTTCCACAACAGATCCTGATTGCGGCATGTTCGTCAAAGGGGAGCATGAACGTCAGTTCGCCTATGAAGCGCACACAGCGAGTGACCGAAATGGATTTGTTCTGGGGGTAGAGGTAACCGCAGGAAATGTACACGACTCCGTGGCATGGGACACAGTATACGATGATGTGACCAGAAAATTTGATGTAACATATGTGACAATGGATGCAGGCTATAAAACGCCGTGGATTGCAAAGAAAATTTTAGACGATGGAAAAGTGCCGATTCTGCCATATACGCAGTATAAAGGGAAGAAAGATCGCTTCAAGCCCTGGAACTACCGTTATGACATCGAAAATGACCAGTTTATTTGCCCAAGAAATGAGGTCCTTCGCCATACGACAACCAGTAAAGACGGAAAACGAACCTATAGAAGTATCCCCAGCAGATGTGTAAACTGCCCGATCAAGGAAAAATGCGGTGCAAATGAAAAAGGCCAGAAGATCCTACAGACCCACATATGGCAGGAATATCTGGATATTGTTGAGCAGCTCCGCAAAACAGAACGCGGCAAGCAGATTTATAAGCTGCGAAAAGAAAGCATAGAGCGCGTGTTTGGCGATGCAAAGGAAAAACACGCTATGCGTTATACACACCATAGAGGTTTGGCTCGCGTTTCGCGCTGGGTCAAGCTTAAGTATGCTGCCATGAATCTGAAAAAGCTTGCAAATTGGCTGTGGAAAAAGCCGTCTTTTCTCTGGTTTTGGTTTAGTTTCGGGACATTCAGCAAAGAACTCCAGTTTTCTTGATTTGAAAACTGGAGTTCTTTGACAAACTGAA
>CAVAVT010000115.1:0-3331 GCA_963592185.1 bacterium
TATTCTTCGTTCTTTAGAGGACATTCCCGTGTCTTGCATCATAACGCTCCCTTCCATATGTCTCTTATGATACTACATCCGCCCCCCCCGTGCAAGACACTGTGCCTTTTAGTATCGGAATCTCTATATTGTGACAATTTTCACATATATACAAATACGGTTTCCATTGCCTGAATCAAAAACACCCCTAAGATTAGATTCTAACTCTAACCTTAGGGGTGTTTTATAACGCCATTATTCAAGTTTTTCATTAAACAATTCCACTAAAAAATCCATCATGTCAGGCAAGCTTTTCCTCATCGTATGGAATAGATTTATTGTAAAGTGTGGTAGTCCCTATATCGATATCGCCATCAAGCCACACCAGCACACCATCTTCTACAGAAGCTGTTGCAAAAAATTCCGGCTTCTGAAGCTTCTTAAATATGGGATATTCCAGCAATACCGTTGCATCTAAGATTCTTTTTTCCCCTGTAGAAAATTCTACTATCATGTACATATCATCAAGCACTTTTACACTACGTACAGCCAATTCCTTTGTCGCTTCACCTGCATATGCAATCCCATCAACAACATACATATTATTCACCGCCTTAGCTCAAAGGTTCAATCTTTTCAAACTCAATACCACTATTTTCCCCTACTTTCCCCGAATGGCAAGTACCACCCCGCCTACGATGAGGAGGGAGCCTATCCAAAAGGCTGCGGTGATGGACTCGCCGAGGAGTAGCCAGCCAAGGAATGTGCCCACAACTGGCTGGAAGAAGAGGAAGAGTCCTCCTACAGCGGCATCCATGAGAAGCAGTCCCTTGTTCCACAGCACGAAGCCTCCTGTGGTGGACACCGCCCCCAAATAGAGCACACTGGCGGAGATTTCCGGCCGAAGTATTTCGTTCCAGTCCGCATTTATGAGCCATCCGATGGAGCTGGGGAGCAGCAGTACGAGGGCTGTTATTACTCCGTAAAAAGTAATTACCACCGGCGAGTACCCCGGAACCTTTTTCAAAAGCACCGACATCAGCGCCCAGGTCAGTGCCGCCACAACAAGTGATACGCCGCCCCAATAGCTTTCAAGCTGCACATTGTCCGGATCCACCACGATAAGCAGTACGCCGATGGTTGCCAACGCCACGGACACAGCCCTTCCTATGGTGAACCGTTCCTTCAGGAGAAGTCTCGCAAAAATAATCATAAATGCCGGAGAGGCTGCGGTGATAATTGACCCCATCTGGGCAGAGGTAAGCCAGGTTCCCGTTTCCTGAGTAACAATGGATATTGTCTGACCCGTAAGACCTATGAGGAACAGCATTTTCCAGTCACGGCGACTGACCTTCCATGACACGCCTGTAAAGCACCCCAAAAGGTAAAGCACCACTATGGCTGTAAGGTATCTCATCCACACCAGCGGAATTGGCGGAATGACCTGCACAGCCACCCGGACCGCAATGAACATTCCGCCCCAGATACTTGCTGCCAGTGAAAGATAAATTGCCCCCAGTATCATTTTTTTCTTATCCATACACACCGCATCCCTTTTAAAACAAAAGCCCTGCAGCCTTTGCCGCAGAGCCTTGATTTCAGACCATACTGAAGAGGAATCTTCCCTTCCCCTTAATAACATAATGTCCCAAATTTGCTGGAATGAAGAAAGAATCCCCCTTGGAAAGAGTCTCCTTGCATCCCTCATGCTCCAGCAGCATATTCCCGTCTATTGCCACCAGCGACTGGAAGCTTTCACCGCCAGCCTTGAGCTTGATTTCTCCATCCAAATTCACATCATATACTGTGAAAAATTCATTATCCGCCAAAAGCTTCATGGAATAATCGCCAAAGAAGTTCTGCTCATAAAGTGGCTTGGGATTGTATGCCGAGGGACGTCTCCTTAACACCTCCAAAGCCTTGTCAATGTGCAGCTCCCTTGGCCTGCCGTCCTTCCCCAGTCTGCCGTAGTCATACACCCGGTAGGTGGTATTGGCATTCTGCTCAATCTCAGCCAGAAGTATCCCTTTTCCGATGGCGTGCATTGTACCAGCCGGGATGTAGATGATATCTCCGGCCTTTACTGGAATCCTGCGGCAGATATCCGTCAGGGTATTTTCCTCCACATGCCGGCGGAAATCCTCCGCTGTAACCTCCTGGGAAAAACCGTATATCATGCTGGCATCAGGCGCAGCATCCAATATGTATAGAAGCTCAGTTTTGCCAGACTCATTTTCATGAACCTCTGCATAACTGTCATCTGGATGTACCTGAAAGGAAAGATCCTTCTGGGCATCCATTAGCTTTATCATAAGGGGGAATCCCTTAAAGCGACTGCTTCGGCTTCCAAGTATCTCATTTCCCTCAGATTCAAGGTATTCCTTAAGGGTATGTCCCTTGAAGGTGCCGTTCAATATCACATTCATTCCGTCCCTGTGACACGCCAGCTCCCAGCTTTCAGACACCAGGTCCCCATCGGTTTCCTTGTTATATTCTTCTATCAGACGTCTGCCGCCCCAGATATAATCCTTCAGGACAGCCTTCAGACGAAGCGGATACAGCATTGTATCTCCTCTTTTCACGTTACGGTTTTCCCTGTGCAGCTTAAACCTGGCCTGCAGCCTTTTTCTTGCGGCGGTAGCGGATGTAAAGGAATGCAATCACAACTACGCAGACAGCAACGAAGATTATGCTTGCCTCATGTCCGATTTCTGTAAGCAGCTTCCAGCTCTCTCCCAGTGTCATTCCGGCAAAGAGGATGAGGGCTGTCCAGGGCAGGGAGCCCAGGAATGTATAGATGAAGAATTTCACCGTGTCTACATGGGCAAAACCAGCTGGCAGGGATATAAAAGTACGTACCACCGGCAGCATACGGCTAATGAATACAGCCTTGACACCGTATTTGTCGAACCAGCGCTGTGCCACGTCCACATGGGATTTTTTGATGAGGATGTAGTGTCCATATTTGTCGATGAATTCACGGCCTCCAAGATGTCCCACATAGTATGCCAGGAAGGATCCCACCATACCGCCCACCATACCGCCGATAAGGGCTTCGGTGAAGGTCATCTGTCCAAGGAATATCATGTAGCCGGCAAATCCCAGAATCAGCTCGCTGGGGATGGGGATGCATGCGTTCTCAAGACCCATGAGGACCGCTACAGCTACAGCGCCCCAGTCACGGATGAAGGTGAGAAAAATGTCGGTAAATTGCTCCATTTATGTTTGTTTTCCTTTCTGTTAATGCATTTTAACACACTTATTATAATTATAACGCCATTGTTCAAGTTTTTCCACGGGAAAAACATTCCACATTGCGTTTCAACGAGGAGGGAGATATTAGCTCGCCTCC
>CAVAVT010000116.1:0-3321 GCA_963592185.1 bacterium
CAAGAAATCCCATTGGAGTGTCACATAACGTGATTCCAATGGGATTTTTATTCACCATATTTAGATTCTTATTTCTATATGTCCATCGCTTTTTTTCACCTGGGGTTTTGATGGCGGTGTCTCAGAAGCTCCATTGCCATCCGGCATTGACGCACCATAGCTTTGGGACTGTCGCTGCCGCGAAACCGCCTGTGCAGCTTCTATTGGATATCCTTCAGAGATATTTTCCGCCCCAACTTCGGTTTTGGGCAGCTCACTTTTTAGGCTCCCCAGCTCTTCCTGTTCCAGCAGCTCCCGAAGGGTTGTTGGCTTTTTTATCTCTATAGTGTGGCTTTTTTGATAGTTTCGATACAGAAAAAATATCAGTGCCGCCGCAAATACCAGTATAAACGGCCAGTAGGTTCCAAGAACGCTGTGGTTCTCCGCTGGCGGATATTGAAATCCCTGCTTGGTCTGTGTCTCGTTTGCTGTAGAAGCTGCTGGAAGCTGCAGTACCTCAGATACATCCTTTATCTCCGCTGATTCGGAAGGATTTTTCCCCTGCTGCTCCTGATTTTTCTGAGGGGTTTCAGTCTTTTCCGCGTCAGTTGCCTTCCCCTGCTGATTGTCACTGGATTTCGTGCCAAAAGTATTATTCTGCTGGCCATTTTTCGCAGGAGCGGTGCCTGTATCCGCCCCAGTGTTTCCACTATTTCCACTGCCGGAGGTCACTGTCTGTCCGCCGCCATGGGTTGGCGTCAATTCCACCTTCGGCACCACTGGAGCCTGAGGAGGGGTGGGTGCTGTAACTGCCATGGATTATTCCTCCGCTATCATTTAATCCTCAGGCTTCAAAGTTCCGTTCTGATAGGCCAAAAGCAGATTATAAAGGTCTGTAACCTCCTCCTGAATGGCCATTCCCTCATCCGTATCTGCAACTGTTCTATGAATTGTCTGCAGCTCGATGGTTTCAGATACTGACTCTATGTCCTTGTTTTCCTTCAATGCCTCCCGGACATCCGCCACATTCTGATGCTCCAAAAGTCTCAAAGCTCTGGAATTGGACACCAATGTGTATCCAGAAATTCCTGTTTTCTTGTGATAAGCCCTGCAGAATCCGCCGTCTATGACGATTGCCTTGCCGTGGGCTTTCACCGGGCTTTCTCCCTTTTTAACCTTAACGGGAACATGGCCGTTGATAATATGTCCCTTGTGGGGGTCCAGCCCAAACTCTGTGAGAATGTCCTCACAGATGTCCTCGTCATCAATCAGGTCGTAGTAAGGATCCGCTGGCTCCTTCCAGGTGCTTTCGTCCTCCACCATCATGCGCTCGAAGGTCTTGAACTCACGACCGGAAAGTGGGGAAAGCAGTCCGCACCACAGGAAGTACATGAAGTCCAGCGCCGCCCTGTCGCCGATATTGTAAGCCCTGCGTGCCATTTTGTCCGCAAAGTCCATATAGGCCCTGCCGCTGTACTTTTCACCGTTGAAGTTTACGGTCTTGAAACTGCCGTCCTGATTCATGGGAACACAGCCGTGGAAAAGGAGATTTTCATTGTAGCAGGTGTAGACACTTCCCTTTTTATACAGGAAATCCACGTGGCGCTTGAGTTTTTCACTTTCCATGAAAAAGCTCTTCAAATCCCTTATGATATTTTCCTCCTCAGGGGAAAGCTTGTAGGGATCCTTAGGGTCCACGGTGGGCATGTAGGCGGAGGAAAGCTCGTAACGCTTGTCCCCCAGCTTCAAATATTTCGATGCATAGTCAATCTTGTCCATCAGGAGGCGGCTTTCCATCTTGAAGTCAGGATTCCGCTGGATGAGCTGGCCCTCCAGCTTGAACATTATCATGGAAATAGCCTTTTCGGAGGCCTTCAATGAATTTTCGTCCGGGTAGATTCTGGAGGCAAAAAGGGACAGGGGCCTAATACTGATGGCGTAGCCCTTTTCCAAAACGTCCGTGTTGTTGTAGCGGAGGTTGTTGCGGACAACTGTCGCAATGCAAACCTCGCTGCCGCAGGCCGCCCCCATCCACAGGGCATCGTGGTTGCCCCACTGGATGTCCAGAGAGTGATAGTCGAGAAGCTTGTCCAAGATGGCATCCGGGCGCTTGCCTCTGTCAAAAAAGTCTCCCACAATGTGGAGATGGTCCACCGCCAGTCTCTTTATGAGAATTGCAAAAGCGTATATGAAATCCGGAGCGCTGTCTATCTGCACAATCATGTTCAGCAGGCGTTTGTGGTAGTCAAACTGGGCAGAATCCGCCTCAGGACGGGTGTTCAGAAGCTCGCTTATGACGGTGTCGTAGCTTTTGGGAATGAAGCTCTGGACCTTTGCCGCCGGATACTTGTAGCTCATGAGTTTTGCTACCTCGAGCATTCTTGAAAGGTTCAGTCTGTACCACTCCGGGGTGTTTTTACGGTCATTGCGTATCTGCTCGATTTTTTCCTTTGGATAGTAAATCAGCGTACAGAATTCAGCCTTTTCCTCGTCCGTCAGCCTTGCTCCGAAAACGTAGTCTACTTTTTCCTTGATGACACCTGAGCAGTTGTTCAAGATGTGGAAAAAAAGCTCGTACTCCCCGTGAAGGTCGCTCATGAAGTGCTCAATTCCCTTTGGCAGGCTTCCCATTGCCTGCAAATGGATGAGCTTTGCATATACTGACTGCTTTGTGGGGTATTTTTCCGCAAGTAATTTGAGATACCTATACTTTTGTTCCTTATGGTTTGTATACGCCATTTATATCCCTTTCCTTTTAGTTGGTTATCCTTGGTTTAGCTTTCCACGAATACTCTCCACATGTAGCACATAAGCACTACGGCTATGGAGAAGAAGTATTCTGTGAAGGAGCCTACGGTGAAAAGCTTGATTCCAATTTTTTTTGACATGCTCAGGAGGGGTACCTTTCCGCAAAGGGCGTCTTCTAAAATGTGAAGAAGCGCCCCTACCATCACCCAGATGGCAAGGCTTTCCATTTCCCACATGTCTACGGCCATTCCGCCCCCACGGTATACGCCCAGGAGCATTGCTATTATTGCCAGGTATAGTACGGGCCAGTGGGACCAGCCTCTGTGTCTGCTGCGCCAGCTCCAATATGACGTTCCGGAGCCGGGCCTCCCTTCCAGTTTATCCGGCATGATGGATCCTGCAACGGCACATGCCGATGCTACCATTTCGCCGGTGGCGGCATAGACCAGCATTCCGCTGACTATGCCATGATTTATCCATTTCATATAGATTTCCTTCCCTAAGGGGCTAATTCCTGCAAAAAGTTAAAATCTTTCCGCTCATATGTTTATTATTTTAACATAGAGCCTCTCAAAGTCCAAAAATTTTGTAAAT
>CAVAVT010000117.1:0-3309 GCA_963592185.1 bacterium
TGCCGTATTTCAATATTGTGGCTGAGACAACTGAAAATACTGTCGTAACCGAGTATGAGCCGGTGAAAAAACGCAGTGACGGCTATCAGAGCGAGGCGGCACTGGAAGCAGAATTTATCCGGCTGTTGGTAGAACAGGGATATGAGTATTTGCCTATCCATGGAGAAAATGAGCTGATGGCCAATCTGCGTAAGCAGCTGGAAGCATTGAACAGCTATCAGTTCTCTGATAGTGAGTGGGACACATTCTTCAAGGAAGCCATTGCCAATCCCAACGAATCCATCACAGATAAAACCCGTACCATCCAGGAAGACAATGTCAAAATATTGCATCGTGATACCGGTGAAACCAAGAATATCACCCTTATTGACAAGAAAAATATCCACAACAACCGCCTGCAGGTCATCAATCAATATCAGCTGGGCAAAACGGAGGGAGCCAAGTATGACAACCGCTATGATGTAACCATTTTGGTAAACGGACTTCCTTTGGTGCAGATTGAATTGAAACGGCGTGGTGTGGCTATTCGTGAAGCATTCAACCAGATAAACCGCTATCAGAGGGACTCATTCTGGGCAGGGAATGGACTTTTTGAATACATCCAGATTTTTGTTATATCCAACGGTACAAACACCAAGTATTATTCCAACAGCACCAGACAAAATGCAGAAAAGGAGCAGACTAAGAAAGGCTCCAGCAAAACTAGGACCAGCAATAGCTTTGAATTCACCTCTTTTTGGGCGGATGCAGGAAATAGGGTTATTGCTGATTTGATAGACTTTACTCGGACTTTTTTTGCCCGTCATACTATCCTGAATATCCTTACCAGATATTGTATCTTTACATCGGAGCAAATGCTGATGGTGATGCGTCCATATCAGATAACAGCTACGGAACGAATCCTCAACCGCATCGAGATTGCCAACAATTACCGCAAATATGGCTCTGTGGAGGGTGGGGGATATATATGGCATACTACCGGCTCAGGCAAGACCTTGACCTCCTTCAAGACAGCCCGGCTTGCTTCTCGTCTGCCTTATATTGACAAAGTGCTTTTTGTGGTGGATCGCAAGGATTTGGACTACCAGACCATGAAGGAATATGACCGTTTTGAAAAGGGTGCCGCCAACTCCAATACATCTACGGCTGTCCTTAAAAGACAGCTGGAAAATCCAGAGGCTCGCATTATTATTACTACTATTCAAAAGCTGGCTACCTTCATCAAGAAGAATCCCGGGCATCAGGTCTATAACAGCCATATAGTGATTATTTTTGACGAGTGCCACCGCAGCCAGTTTGGTGATATGCACAGGGCTATAGTAAAGAGCTTTCGCAAATACCATTTATTTGGCTTTACCGGGACACCGATTTTTGCGGTGAACTCTGGTAAAAGCAAAAATCCTGAGTTTTTTACCACAGGACAGACTTTTGGGGATCAGCTGCATAGTTATACCATTGTGGATGCTATCAATGACAAGAATGTCCTGCCATTTAGGGTGGATTATATCAAGACCATGGAGGCGGAGGAAGAAATTACCGATGAGCTGGTGTGGGATATCAACCGAGAAAAGGTAATGATGGCACCAGAGCGTATAAGCTTGATTACCAGATATATATTGGAGCATTTTGATCAGAAAACCTATCGAGGAGATAAAAGCTATATTTTTAATTCTCTGGTAAATATAGGTGAAGTGGCGTCAGGCGGCAGGGAAAAAGTGGAAGAAATCAAGCAGAAACAGAGAATCAGCGGATTTAACTCCATTCTGGCGGTTGCCAGCGTACCCATGGCAAAGCTCTACTACAATGAATTTCAAAAGCAGATGGCGGAAAATCCTGCACAAAAGCTGCGTGTAGCTACCATTTTCAGCTATGGTGCCAATGAGGAAGATACTGATATTCTGGAGGAGGAAAACTCTGAGGATACTTCCAAGCTGGACCAGAACTCCAGAGATTTTCTGGAGGAGGCAATCAAAGATTACAATGAAATGTTTCATACCAATTATGATACATCCAGTGACAAGTTTCAGAATTACTACAAGGATATATCCCTGCGTATGAAAAACAAGGAACTTGACTTGCTGATTGTGGTAAATATGTTTTTGACAGGTTTTGATGCCACCACCCTGAATACCCTGTGGGTGGACAAGAACCTCAAAATGCATGGACTGATACAGGCTTTTAGCCGTACAAATCGTATTCTTAATAGCATCAAGACTTTTGGCAATATTGTGTGCTTTAGACCGTTGCAAAAACGAGTTGATAGTGCAATTTCCCTATTTGGGGATAAAAATGCCGGGGGAATTGTGCTGCTGCAGAGCTATCAGGACTATTACCATGGTTATATAAATGCCCAAGGCAAAAGGATGCCTGGCTATGTGGATATGATGGAGGAGCTGTCTGACAAGTTCCCCTTGTCGGAGCCATGTCCAATGGGCGAAAGCAAGCAAAAGGAGTTTATTGCTTTGTTCGGAGCTATTCTCCGCATGAGAAACCTTTTGACATCCTTTGATGAGTTCAAGGGCAATGAGCTGATAAGTCAGAGGGATTTGCAGGACTATTTGGGACGGTATCAGGATTTGAGGGATGAATGGAAACGGAAGCGGCAGGAAAGCAAGGATATTACAGACGATGTAATTTTTGAGATAGAGCTTATTCGTCAGATAGAAATCAACATTGACTATATCCTGATGCTGGTAAAGAAATACCATGATACCCATTGTCAGGATAAGGAAGTGCTCATCACCATTCATAAGGCTATTGATGCCAGTCCGGAGCTAAGGAGCAAGAAGGCTCTGATTGAAAGCTTCATCGGCGGCCTCAATGAGGTAGAGGATGTTATGAATGAATGGCAGGACTTTGTGGCAGAACGCAGAGAAGAAGATATAGAGACCATTATTGCTGATGAAAGACTAAAGCCGGAGGGGACCAGGCGGTTTTTGAGCAATGCCTTCAGGGATGGTGAATTGAGGATTGCCGGTACGGAAATAGATAAGCTGCTGCCTCCTATTTCACGCTTTGGCGGCGGAAATAGAGCGAAAAAGAAGCAGACTGTAATTGACAAGCTAAAGGCATTCTTTGAGAAGTATTTTGGCATAGGCGGCCCGGTTTATGGGCTGAGCGTGGAGAAGGAAGAAAAGGATGAAAATCAGGCAATGTCCTTAGTAGCAGAGTCCCGTTCAAAATATTGATATTTCAGGCAAAATAAAACTGGAGGCCCTGGGGCTTCCGGTTTTTGCCTATTATTCATTTTATTGGATTTGAGGTAATGTATTTTGCGCATAGCAGAAGTATTTGTAAATATACCTGTAA
>CAVAVT010000118.1:0-3292 GCA_963592185.1 bacterium
AAAAAACAGATCCGAAATTTTGAAACGCCATTTTGGCCATTGAAAAAACAGGAAACAGGCTATAACCACCTTTTGGCTTGTTTCCTGTTTTTTGAATGGGCAAAATGGCATTTGAAAGCTAGAAAAGCTCGATTTTATCGGCGCTCGCGGCACTTTTCAAGGGACTCTAAGCATGATATTGTGAAGTCATAAATCTTGAGATTTGACTATTTCCTAAATTTTCAAATCTTCTGAGAGGCGCTTCTCCGAAGTAATTCGGAGGTACAAAATGAGTTCCTTGAAAAAAGAATACGACGAATCAAAAAACGAAAAGCAGATCGCTTTGGTGCAAGCCTACCAGGCAGGTGACCGGGAAGCCATTGGCGAAGTCATGAAAGACTACGAGCCGCTTCTTCGGAAACTGGCCTTTGACTCCTGCTATAAGAAGTTCGACATGGATACCTATCAGGATATGGTGCTGGGCTTCCTGGAAAAGGCGAAAGCCTATGACCCGGAGAAGTGCCCTTCCTTTGCCGCTTACATCAAGCAGGCTCTCCAGTGGAGACGGGCGGACGCATTGCGGAAGACCATCGCCTACCGGGAGGCAGAGTGCTTCGACACGGACCATTCACCGGAGCCTTGCGGGGGAGAGATTGCCCTTCCCTTGGAAAGCGCGGCTTATGCATCCATTGAAAGAGATGTTCTCGGAGCACTCGCGCCCAAGCAGCGGCCACTCTTCACAGCTATGTTGCAGGGGCGAAGCGGGCAAGAAATGCAGCAGGCCTTCGGTCTCTCTCCACAAAGTCTTTCGAACAAGAAGAAACGGATCCGTCAGCGCATCTTGCAAAATGGGCCCTTGGTGGAAAAATTGCGGGACCTGGAAGACAGCGCTCCCATCCTGCCGGAAGGCTACGTGAATCGCCACGATTTCCTCTTCGCTCCCTCCTGGGGCGCGTAGGAGAGATATGGAAGAAATCGGGAGAGTGCGCGAGAAGTTATCCACACTCTCCTGATTATTTTTTACATTTGGCACACAAAGGAAAATAAGTTAAGATTAAAAGAAAGGAATGATGTGTGCGAAAGGAGTGATGATCGATGAAAGGAAATACTTTGACTGAGTTCATGGACGACCTGCTCACCATGGGCGGGCCGGAGAAAGAATTTGAATTTCGCGGCAGGCGGTATTTCATGGAATCACAGCCCTATGAAGAGGATAGAGATCAGAAAGAATTCGTGATTTTTGAATGCTTCGGTGAGCAGCGCTACATCTTCCGCTGCCATGGGCCTGATCGTGAAAGTTGCGTGAGACAATTCGAGCAGGCCAAAATCTTTGATGGGCTGACGATCTACGAAGCAGAATCGGAAATCGAAGTCCTCTACGGCTGATACGATTCTTTACCAAAAGGGCGATACCTGGAAATAGGGTATCGCCCTTTTTGCGTTTCAAAAAATATTTTTTCCAAACCGTGTAAAAATGAAAATTTTCACGACAGTAGTTATTGGAAGGAGGCAAAACCACCCGACAGGGAATCGCCTCCTCCGGAAAGGAGAAGAGATGGAGAGAGCCAATCCCATCCGCGCCGGCCCGGGAGACGGGCAGTCACATTTCTGAATTTTTTTATCGAAAGGATACCTCTTATGAAAACCTTGAAACTCACCTTCAGCACATCCGGCCAGTCCAATATGGTCCTGCAGATCGACAATCCGAAAGAAGGCCTCACACTCGAAGCCGTGAAGACCGAGGCGGTGAAACTCATTCCCGTCCTCATCACCAAAAGCGGGGCAGAAGTGAAAGAGCTCATCAAAGCCACCATTTCCACCACCACTGACGAAGAATTGGAATAATGAAAAGGAGACCTTACCATGGCAGCACAGAAAATCATCACAAGCATCAAATTGCAGGTTAGAGTAGAGAACGGCACCACCACTACCGGTGCTGCGACCTTGAAGAACATCAACCTCAGCCAGATCAAGCTGGACGCTACGGCCGACCAGCTCCTCCTGGCAGGCCAGGGACTGGCGAACTTGCAGGCGAGTACCCTCTCCGGCGTTCGTGTCATCGACACCTATGACCTGGCTGAATAAGCTCTAGGCATAGCCGGTGAAATCCGCGGGAATGAAAATTCCTGCGGATTTTTTGATGCCTGTTTTTATGGAAGCTCTTGTCGCCCCTGATTTTGCCTTGCGAATACGCGGGATGGACAAATAGACAGAATGTTACTCACACCATACATCCACGTCCTATTCATTTTTTTGTCGATTTGTGGTAGCATATAAAATATAATATTGTTCCCGGAGGAAAAGTATTCACAGACGGAACGGATACGGAAACATATGATTTTGTCGAATTAAGTACGATATAGGAGTTAGAGTAAGTATGAATATAAAGAATAAGGACTGCATGACAAGAACACATCTTCCTGTTGCCACAATAGTGGCTTTCTGTCCGGAACCGGTAGAACGCATGGATGACGCAGAGATTCACAGAACCATCCTTTATGGAGCAGACGGGACATATTATGGGCAGGGGTTCCCGGTGCAGAAATCTTTTGGGGCTTACGCTCTCCAGGTTGCTTTGGAGGCAGGTGTGAAAACGAAAGAACAGGCTTGCATAGAGAGCGACTATGGCAGACAACTGGCGAATGGAGATGTATTTATCCCGCTGACCATGCAGCGATTTTCTCCTACGGTGGGGTACATCGAACTGTTTTCCATTCGAGCTTTGTATGCCCATCTGGCTGTGGGGACCATCATCTATATGTCGCAGGGCAGCACTCTTGCTTGCTGCAGCAGCCCGGCGACGGTGATGCAAAAGATACGGGAAGCGGAAGATTTCTATGACCCGAATTGCCTGAAACATTCGAAAAATGGAATCCCTTTCGTTCTTACAGACCAGGTGCCTGACCTGTTGCCACAGGCTATCGCATTGGGAAATGAAAATGAAAGTGATCTCATTCTTCGCACAGAAAAAGACTTATGCCTAGCGGATGCCTTATGCGGTCATTTCGATGCGGTTCCTCCCGATAAATTGCTTTCCTGCGTCAGAGGCGTGCGCAAAAGACTCAAGCCACAGATGGATCAGATCCGGAAGGCCAAAGAAATCAGAGCCCAGGGGATCGCCGCCGGAAATGGAGCACTCCTCGCCAGTCCTCCCAAAGCATTGCCCCAGGAGGATATGGTGCCTCGGGCGTGGTATGAGGCGGAAAAGAGGGAAAGGGAAAAATTTCAAAGGATGCTGCTTGCTTCTATAGGCTGAGTAAGCGGAAGAAGTCGTCGCATTCTGTAAAGCAAGAGGCATTCAATATCATATTAA
>CAVAVT010000119.1:0-3287 GCA_963592185.1 bacterium
TTCCGCAGGAAAAACATTCCACATTGCGTTTCAACGAGGAGGGAGATATTAGCTAGCCTCCTGTTATTTGCTTTTCATCCCCACATCTTCAGAGTATGGAGGACATCTTTTTCCTCGTTATATATTGCGTTTGCACAAGATAATATATAAGATAATATACAAGATGAGGAACCAGCAGTATTATAGAATTGATTGATTTTCCCATTTAATATGATTTTTTAGAGAAAATATTGAATCATTTGTCAAGTCTTGATTAATAATATTAAATATGCTAGTATCATTATCAAAGAAGGAACGTCTAGGGTGTACGTAGAGTTTCATTAATGTCTAACCGACTCTTCCTAAAAGGGACCTCGATTTGAACCTGATGAAGCTGAATCGTCTCGAACGAATAGCTGAAGCCGGACTTAGGGGACCCACCTGCATATGCAGGTTTAGGCATGTGAAACACACGGCATCTCGGACACCTGCTTAAAAAAGGGCTCGCTTTAGCGGGTCCTTTTTGTTGTGCAATTTTCATCCAGGGCAAAAGTATCACCCAAAAGCTACATTGATGGTTCCAAACCAAAATGACTCTTTGCAATTGCATTTAACTGCTTTTGAATGTCCTTAAAAGGGACATTCAGGTCCAGATTTTTTACACTTATCTTATTTCCATGCATACTATATTCATTGTCCGGCTGAATTTCCTCCTCCGTTTTTGCATAGAGAAGCATTCCGGAAACCTGGTGTTCTTCATCACCAAATTCATATTCCTTATTTTTCACATAGGTAAAAATCTGATACATGTGATTTGACCGAAGCGTTTGCTTATAATACGTTTGGGTTATACGCCCATAAAATTTGGCGTCAATAATCAGCACCCTATTGCCCATTTTCAGCTGAATATCACTCTGCATTACAGGCAGCATAGCCCCAGTTTCATCATCCAAAGCCCATGGAATCTGTGCCGCACGAACATCCAACATAGGAAAATGCCATCGATAGTATTCCAAGATAAATTTTTCATACAAATGATACATACGCTGGTCGTCTATGAATGCTGCCAATCTATTCTTCCCCTCGGTGGTTGTGGTCAGCATTCCTCTTATCACCAGCTGGCAGATTCCGATAAGCATCCTATAGTTCCTGAAGCCTCTGGGGTACTTCAAGGCGGACCACTGTATGGTAAAGGGTTCAATACACTCAACATTGGAAAAATACCGCATTTGCTGGGTCAGTTTGTCCTTGTATGCAGCCTTTACCATTCCATGCCTAATTAGAAATCTGACTGTTGTTTTGATTATTTGATTGGATAAATTATTCTCCGACAGTTCGTCAAATTCGCAGGTTAAAAGCTGTTTATGGGCCATCCGATTTCTAATGGTTCCCGGCATATTGAGCTTGCCCCTCAGCCCAGGAAGTGATTCCTGGCGATTGATGTATTCCCTGTAGAGGCCCTGCTTCAGCTGACTTCCAATACATTTTTCCAATAGATATGCAAACATATTATGCATATTATCAAAAGGCTCAACCGCCATATTTTTATAAACATCCAGTGTCAAACTCTTAAAAGCATAGGACATCATGCAATATATGTTTTGGATGAAAATTCCATTATCTTTTTTCATTGAAATACACCCTGGAGATTATTTTCCCACAAATCATATTTGTCCGAGTCATCAATCCAGTATTCGCGCAACATTGGCAGAATATCAAAATCCACAATTTCCCTCATCCATGCCTCTGTGCATTCTTCCTCATTACAGAAATAACTGTGACCTATGCAGAAACCCTTGCCAAGAGACGGGTCATCGGCGATTGCCTGATTAAGCTCTTTAATTTTATCTATCAGGGCAGCAAAAGTTTCATTTTCAAACCCTTCCTGATACTGCCTAAAGCCACTGGAATCAAATCCTGGCTCCATATTAAAGAAGCTGAACCTGCGCCGCAGTGCATAGTCAATCATTGCAAGGCTTCTATCGGCGGTGTTCATCAGCCCAATTATATAAAGATTTTCTGGCACAGAAAATTCCCTTCCATCATAGGCTAATGTAATTTTTTTGTTCCTATAATCGGTTTCGATGAGCATTAAAAGCTCCCCGAAGATTTTGCTCATATTTCCCCGGTTAATTTCGTCAATGATGAAAAAATAATCCTTGTCCGGATTGGCCGCAGCCTTTTTGCAAAATTTGTAAAAAATACCTTCCTTTAACTCAAAGCCGTTGCCAGAGGGCTTGTACCCCATCATAAAATCTTCGTAGGAATAACTTTGATGAAACTGTATAATTTCGATGCGGTCTTCGTCCACTTCTTCCATGATGGAATAAGCCAGACGCTTTGCAGCAAAGGTTTTCCCAACACCTGGCGCTCCCTGCAGAATGATGTTCTTCTTTTTCATCAAAACAGACTTCAGCCTGACGTATTGCTCTTCAGAAAGATAGACTTCACTGAGGAAATTTTTCTTGGTATACGGATTATGAACACGGTCCATATCATCAGCTTCATTTGAATTATCTTCACGTACCATATCGTCAGAACCTGATTCACTGGCCACCGCCGATGGAGTAACCGCCGCATTCAATTGTTTATCTATAAAATATCCAAAATCGCTGGTCAAAGTCTTGAGTTCACTGTCCGGGTAGCATTCATCCGTAATCTGCGAGGCCAGTATATCCTTTAATTCTTTGTCTTTTTGAAGCTCCTCACAGATTTCATCATAAAAGGGCATGAATTTATTAATATTATCCTTATAGGCTCCATTTTTGAAGGTATATTCACTTTCCAGTACCGGAGCAACCTCCTTCAGTGTAGATATCTTATAAATATAATATTTATCTGGATACATTAGCCACAGGTAAATGCTGATGGCATGTTCATCTTGACAGTGCGACATTTGCCCACATTTATCCTGAAGAATTTTAGACTGTTGTTTAAAGCATGCAATTCGTTCGTATAAATTTCTCTGCTCGTCAAAAAGCCCCCTGAACATTTCTCTGACCTTTTCAGGATACTTTTTTGCAAATGTGTACAGGACCTGATTTGATGAACACCGCCCTGCAAATAAAAGGTTTCCTGTCCCCTTCAGGGCTAATTTCAACATAGCCTCAAAATTCTCAGCCTCAATATCCCAATTTTTATGGAAGCATTTCACCGCTTCCCATTTGTATTTTTCATCCGCCCACCAATTTCCCGTGGTAAGAGTGTTCTTGTATTTTTCCACCCATTCCTTCAAGCGGTCCATATTAAACATCCAGCTTCACCATCCTCACATTTCTTTTTTACCCAAGCGCATGAAAATAATCGGA
>CAVAVT010000120.1:0-3230 GCA_963592185.1 bacterium
TTTATATGTAATTAAATTTATTGTTGCGTTTAGAACGAATGTTTTTTATAATTTATAGTAGAGTTAGGGAATAGAGACAGTTTGTCTAATTATATAAAAAGAGAGGAGCATGTTATCGCATGGAAAAAATGCAGGCTTTAGAAAGTGCAATAAAACAGATTGACAAGGAATTCGGCAAGGGCACTATTATGCGCCTGGGCGAGGCAGCAGTAAACATGAATGTAGAGGTTATATCCACAGGTATTCTTCCTCTGGATATAGCATTGGGAGTAGGGGGAATCCCCAGAGGCCGTATCATCGAGGTATTCGGTCCTGAATCCTCCGGTAAAACCACGGTTACCCTCCATATGATTGCTGAGGCTCAGAAGCAGGGCGGCATCGCTGCATTTATTGATGCAGAACATGCATTGGATCCGGTTTATGCCAAAAAGTTAGGTGTAGATATTGACAACCTGCTAATCTCACAGCCGGACAATGGCGAGCAGGCTTTGGACATTGTGGAAGCACTGGTTCGAAGCGGCGCTGTTGACATTATCGTAGTTGACTCTGTTGCGGCCCTTGTTCCCAAAAAGGAAATCGAGGGAGACATGGGTGATGCATCAGTTGGTCTTCATGCCCGTCTCATGAGTCAGGCAATGAGAAAGCTTACTGGTATTATAAGCAAGTCCAAGACCATTGCTATTTTCATTAACCAGATTCGTGAAAAGGTTGGCGTAATGTTCGGAAGCCCGGAAACCACCACAGGCGGCCGTGCATTGAAGTTCTACGCATCAATCCGTCTGGATGTACGCCGTAACGATGGAATTAAGCAGGGAACAGAATTTATCGGCAACCACACCAAAGTAAAGGTCGTTAAGAACAAGGTGGCGCCTCCATTTAAGTCCGCAGATTTCGACATTATGTACGGCGAGGGCGTTTCCAAGGAAGGCAGCATTATAGATATTGCCACCGATTTGGATATCCTGGACAAGAGCGGCTCCTGGTATTCCTATAATGGATCAAGACTTGGCCAGGGCAAGGAAAATGTCAAGGATATACTTCGCAAGAATCCAGACCTTTGCAAGGAGCTAAGCGATAAGATTCGTGAGAAAATTAAGGATGAAAAGGCAAAGGCTGAGGCTGAGGCAGCTGCAAAGCGCAGAATTGAAGGCGACGAGCTGAACGAGGACGAAGAGAATGGCGTTTCAGAGGAGTAAGCCCACGCTGTCGGCACTTGAAAAGGCCACAGCCCTGCTTGCAAGGCAGGAACAAAGCTCCAAAAGGCTTCGTGACAAGCTTCGCCTCAGAGGTTATGAGCAGGAAGAAATTGATGCTGCTATAGCAAGGCTTCAGGAAAAGCGTTATTTAAATGATGAAGAGGCATGTCAGCGGCAGTTTGAATTTCTGTACGAGGAAAGCCGCCAAAGTGTAAGGCAGATTTGTGCAAAGCTTATGCAGCGAGGATTTGAGTCTTCACTAGTTCATAGCTGTATTCCAAAGGATGGAAATGCGGTGTATGAGAGGGAAGCCAAGGCTGCAGATAAATGTCTGTATCTCAGCTTCAAGCCAGGGGCTGATGAGCAGAGGATGCTTAGATATTTATATTCCCGTGGCTTTGAAAGCTCCATTTGCAGGTCAGCTGTAGAGAGATTTCAGGAAAGCTGGGAATCAGAAGAAAACTAAATACAAAGAAAGTCTCCATGTATGCTTTATCCATTTGATGAATGGTTTGGCAATATCATGGAGACTTTTTTCATGGTTAAATGGGGTTTGGGGTTATTAGGGGTTAAAATTCGGGTCAGATCTTGTTGTTTTAATTGTTGGACTCAATGCGGAATTCCTCAACCTTGTTCAAGGCTGCACCGCTGGCTATAGTTTCACGGGCAAGTTCAATTCCTGCAGCGATGCTGTCAGTTTTTCCAGCAGCAAACAGGGCAGCTCCGGCGTTAAGAAGAACAATGTCTGTTTTAGGTCCCTGAACGCCCTTTAAAATATCCAAAGTATACTGGGCATTTTCCTCTGGGGTACCGCCCTTAATGTCCTCCTTGGTTCCACGGGTGAGGCCGAAGTCCTCCGGGGCGATTGTGTAGGTCTTAAATTGGCCGTTATCCACCTCGCATACGGTGGAGCCAGCACTGATAGACAGCTCATCAAGTCCGTCCTGTCCATGTACCACCAGGGCACGCTTTACACCAAGGGAAGGAAGAACCTTTGCTACAAGCTCAACCAAATATTCATCATACACACCTAAAAGCATATTTGTTGGTCTGCAGGGGTTGGTAAGGGGGCCAAGGATGTTGAAAACTGTACGGATGCCAAGTTCCTTGCGGATAGGGCCCACATATTTCATTGATGAGTGGAACTTCTGGGCAAACATGAAGCATATATGTATCTTTTTCAAAAGCTCTACACATTTTTCAGGTGTGAGGTCGAGATTGATTCCCAAAGCTTCAAGGCAGTCAGCTGTACCGGACTTGGAGGAAGCAGCACGGTTGCCATGTTTTGCCACGTTTACTCCTGCAGCTGCCACGATAAATGCCGCAGTAGTGGAAATATTAATGGAACCAGCATGGTCGCCGCCGGTGCCAACAATATCCAGCACGGGCATGTCACCAATATCCACAGTCAGGGCGTGTTCCCTCATGGCTGCTGCAGAGCCGGAGATTTCATCAACGGTTTCAGCCTTTGCACTCTTTGTGGAAAGGGCAGCAAGATATGCGGCATTCTGTACAGGGGAGGTCTTGCCATCCATTATTTCATTCATTACCTCATATGCCTCGTCATAGGTAAGGTCACCCTTGTTTACAATTTTTTTAATAGCTTCTTCAATCATTTTTATTGCTCCTTTTCTATGTCAGGGCAATAAAAAAACCCTGACAGTCAATATACTGTCAAGGACGAATTGTTTATTCGCGGTGCCACCTTGATTCGCAGGTATCTGCGCCCTTAGCGGGATTCAGTCAAATCCCCGGCAACTTACGTATGCCATACGTCGCAGTATACTTGGAAAACCTTTCGCTGCGCCCTCAGCGACCCATTATGACAAGCTGTGTTCCATCCGACTCTCAGCAACGCGGACTCTCTGGGGAAGCATACCTGCCTTTACTCTCGCTTCAACGGTTTGCTTATGAAATTAAAGTAATAATAGCACTAAAGTGTAAACCTGTCAACACCTAAAAAATACAAATGTATGTGGGGAAAACTTAGCAATGTATTATTTTCTCCAGTGAAGTAAATCCTTAAAAACTATG
>CAVAVT010000121.1:0-3211 GCA_963592185.1 bacterium
AAGCAGGAATTTTTTTATTTTTGTAGAAGATTAATGGGTAGTAATGTTGGAATCTATTTTTCTATACATTTGCTGTTTTTAACCCGTACTATAGGAAAGGTGTGATGACCTTTATGGATGATATCGATCGCAAAATTCTCCGGAAACTCCAAAGCAATGCCCGTGTGACAATCTCTGAGCTTAGCTCTGAAATTGCTCTCTCCATGCCGGCTATCAGCGAAAGGCTGAAGAAGCTTGAGTCCTCCGGAGTTATTAAGCAGTATACCGCAATCCTCGATCCGGAAATGCTCAACAAGCATCTTATGGCCATCATATTCCTGCGCTTTGACAATCCGGGCAACGGAGACCGCTTTGCCGGCTTCGTAAAAAATGAGCTGGATATCAAAGAATGTTACTACATCACAGGGGAATTTGATTACTGTCTGAAGATACTTACTGAGAACACTACTACTCTTGAAAAGCTGCTGACCAGAATAAAAAATCAGCAGGGCATAGTAAAGACCCAGACAATAGTTATACTGTCCACCATTACGGACAGCCCCTCAATTATTCCGGAATGAAAACACCCGGGCAGGCTGAACTTGCATTTGCCGCCGTATAGGCTGGCAAGGCTTTCATCCCTGTCCCGGGTTTTCTTTTTACCAGTGATATTTTTCTCCACGGTTGATTTTAAAGGCTCTGTAAATCTGCTCCACTAAAAGCAGTCTTACCATCTGATGGGTAAAGGTCATTTTGGAAAAGCTCAAAAGCTCGTCTGCAGCCCTTCTTACCTCCTTGGAAAGTCCGAAGGCTCCTCCTATCAGGAAGGTGATGTTGCTCTTTCCCTCAAGGCCTAGCTTGTCTATGTCCGCCGCCAATTCCTCAGAGGACATATTTTTCCCGTAAACGTCCAACACTATCAAATGACTTCCCTCCGGCACCTGACGAAGGAGACGCTCACCTTCTTTAGTGAGCGTCTTTTCCTTTTCAGCCTCGGAGGGATTTTCTTTCATTTTTTCTTCGCCAATTTCCACGATCTGCACCTGGGCATAGGGACGGAGCCTTTTCATAAACTCCGCTATGCCATCGGCAAGATACTTTTCCTTGATTTTCCCTGCCGCAACAATTGTTATTTTCATCTTATTTGCTGTCCTTAGGCATTGCTTCCAAAACTACACTTGTTGTAGCCTTGCTGCCGTTGCGGTCATACTTCACTTCTACGGTTTCGCCAACCTTGTGCTCGCCGATTGCCTCTCTGAGGTCAGCTACGGTGTCGGTCTTCTTTCCAGCAACCTCAAGAATCAGGTCGCCACGGCGGATACCAGCCTTGCCTGCAGGACCGGTAAGCGCTACACGCTCAACATATACACCGGCATCCACATTCAGCTCATATCCCTGACGGGCTGCAGTTTCCTTGTCAAATACACCCACACCAAGGTACGGACGTGCTACATAGCCGTTGGTCATCAGTTCGTCAACAATCTCACGGACAGTGTTGATAGGAATAGCAAAGCCCATGCCCTCAACGCCGCTTGCTGCAAGCTTTGCAGAGTTGATTCCGATTACCAGACCGTCAGCATTTACCAGCGCACCACCGGAATTGCCCGGGCTGATTGCTGCATCTGTCTGAATGAGCTTGAAACGCTTTTCACCGATATTCAATGTGCGGTTAAGCGCACTGATTACGCCTGTGGTAACGCTTCCACGGAACTCCAGTCCCATTGGGTTGCCGATTGCGATTGCAGGCTCACCTACAACGATTTCATCAGAGTTGCCGAAATCAGCTGCCGGAAGGTCGTTTGCATCAACCTTTACAACCGCAATATCAGTAAGCTCATCTGCACCAATAAGCTTGCCTTTCAGGCTTTTGCCGTCAGAGAAAGATACGATAATTTCCTTTGCACCTTCAATAACATGGTTGTTGGTTACGATATATCCATCCTTGCGGAAAATAACGCCGGAACCAACGCCCTTCTCTATCTGAACCTGATTGTCAAACCAGTCCCGTGCCACAGCCTTGTTGGTAATTCCTACTACTGTGGGGCTCACCAGCTTTGCCGCACGCACTACAGGGCTGTTGCGTGCCTCTGAAAGAGTTCCAGATGTGCTGGTCATTGGAATTCCATTTGAGCTTGTTGTTGTGCTGCTGGATGAGGATTCACTGGCATTGCTGCTGCCGCATCCTGTGAAAAGCACCGCCCCCATAACGCACATGGACAGCACCGCTGTTGTAAGCTTTTTCCAATTTTTTCTCCCGATTCTCATATATATTCCTCCATATTTTCACAAAATATCTATATCACATAGCCACGTGTACCGGCTGTTCCTGTGATGTGAGCAGAACATGCTCCCGGGCATCCGAATAGCCCTGTTTGATGAGGATATCCAGTACAGTGTCTATTGCCGTCGCAGGATTGTTGTTTTCCTCGCTGAGATGCGCCAGAAGGACCTTCTCCGGCTTGCATTTCATTCGTGCCAGTGTCCAAGCAGCATCAGTATTGGAAAGATGTCCCCTGTTGCTCATGATTCGCTGCTTCAAGGACCAGGGATACTTGCCATTTCTCAGCATATCCGAATCGTGGTTGGCCTCCAGCACCAGAAGCTCCGACTCCTCAATAGCAGCCTGCACGTTGCTGGTGACAAAGCCAAGGTCCGTAGCAATTGTGCATTTAGAGCTTCCCTTTACAGCATATCCCACCGGATCCGCCGCATCATGGGAAATATTAAATGCATCTATCTGAAGCCCCCCCAGCTGTATGCCGTTTCCAATTTCATTAAAGCAATCCGCCGGTATGTCCTTTGCACAGAACATATTTCTAAAGGTAGCCGCCCTTGTAAATATTGGAAGATGGTACTGCTTGCTGAGGGTTTTCAGACCGCCGATGTGATCTCTGTGTTCATGTGTAATGAAAATTCCATCCAGAGACGACACATCCACGCTGATGTCTGACAGTGCCTTTTTTATACGCCTTGCACTGATGCCGGCATCCACTAATATCCTTGTTCCATCCATTTCGATAAAAGTGGCATTGCCCTTGCTGCCGCTTGCCAAAACCGAAACCTGCATTATCTGTATAACTCCTCTATGTGCCTTGGCATATTTACATGATAGTTTTATCTTCTGTAAATAATCTGTAAATATATGGCCTAAACTCAAATCTAACCCAAACTAAATTTTAATCAAACTACATCTTCATAAATTATAAGACAGTCATTATGAAAAGTAAAATAA
>CAVAVT010000122.1:0-3134 GCA_963592185.1 bacterium
CCCGCCATATACTTCACCGCTTCCGGGTAGTCCATGCCGGGGCTGGTGAGGAAGAGGCGTTGGGGGAGGAGGTACACGTGGCCTTCGCGGACGGCGCGGAGGCTGGTCCAGGCGGGCTGGGAGAGGAGGGCGCTTTGGAAGACGGCCTCCTCTTTGCCCGGCATGACCATGGTGGTGAGGAAAATGATATCCGGGTCCCGATCCGCTAGAGATTCCAGGCTGAAGGGCGGGAGTTTCATGTGGTCCGACAGGAGGAATACATTTCGTATATGCAGGAGCAACGCCACTTCGGTGGCGATGGTGCCTTTACCTTCAAGCGTAATGCCGTGGGGCGTGCCGTGGATGATGGCGCAGGTCTTTTCCTCTTTCGGCATGGCGGAGGCGGCTTTCTCCACGTCTTCCTGCAAGGCAGCGGCGGCGCGGCGGCCTTCTTCGGCGTGGCCGGTCACGTTTCCCATAAGGGTCACTGCGTCCTGGATTTCCTGAGCGGAGGAAACGGAGAGCAAGAGGAGCGGGATGCCGTTTTGCGCGAGTACGTCGGCCAGCCGGTCATGGAGCCCCGGCAGGCCGATGACCAGGTCCGGTTTCTTGGAAATCAGCGTTTCCACATTGACCTGGAAGCTGTAGCCCACGGTGTCCTTTCCCTGGGCGTAGGCGGGCACGTCGCCCTGGGGGCTGTCCGCCCAGGCGATGAAGTCACCGCCGGCGGCATGCATGAGGCTCAGAAAGGAAGGTGCCAGGAGGATCACCCGCGTGGCTTTCCCGGGGAGCGTCACGGTGCGGCCGCGGCTGTCAGTGATGGTGTAGGCAGCCTGGGAAGAGGCCGGTTTCTCTGCCGGGCTGCATCCGGCGGAGAAGAGGAGGCACAGCGGCAAGAGGAGGGCGAGGAGGCGGCGCATCAGAATCTATGCTCCCAGCCAATGGACCACCAGCGGCCGTCCAGGTCGCAAGCGCTGTCTTCTTTGTCGAAGATGTTCATCACGCTGCCGTAGACGCGAGTGTCTTTATTGATCTTGCGGGTGAGCGTGAAGTTCAGCAGGTGATAGGATTTCTTCTCATTGGTCACGGCGGAGAGATACTTGTAGTCCAGCTGATCCCACAGGCGGGCGGTCCAGCCCTTGTCTTTGTGGTCGTCGTAGGTGAGGGCGTAAATCTGCGTCAGCTTGGCCCGCTGGGTCAGGTCGGTGTGATTGGTGGTGTCCTTGGCGCTGAGCCAGGTGGAATTCACTTTGAAATCCAGCACATCGTTGAATCGGTAGCCCAATGTATTTTCCACGCCTTTGATGCGGGCCGTATTGGCATTGGTGTACTGGTAGAGATTGTGGCCATTGCCTTCGATGTACAGGAATTTGGAGGTGATGAGGTTATCCACGTCGTTATCGAAATAGGTGAGAGAGCCGTAGCCTTTCCCGAATTCCGCTTCCACACCCAGGTCCCAGCTGGTAGACTGCTCCGGTTTCAGATTCGGATTTCCTGTGAGGTGGACATTGCTCGAGCCCATACGGCGATCCAGATCATAGAAAAGCTGCATCACCGAAGGCGCTTTGAATCCTTTGCCGTAATTGGCTTTCACGCGGAAGTGGTCGGTGGCATTGTAGGTGATGCCCAGTTTCGGTGACGTGTGGCTTCCGTAGAAACTGTTATGGTCATAGCGCACCGCCGGTACGATGAACCATTTCCCGTAGGTCATCTCGTCCTGCACATAGAAAGAGTAGGTGGTGAGCTCCTTCTCCGTGCCGGTCTTTGTGACGCCATTTTCGGTGATGGAGTAGGGGCTGTCGCCATTCGCACCGAGACCGGTACCGCGGATCGTATTTCTCACATACTCGCCGCCGAAGGTGAGGCGGTGGTGGTCATTGAGGGTCATGGTGTCGCGGCCTTCGATGGCCCACATCTTATTGCTGTCGATATTGAAATCCGACGTATTTAATTGGCTGTTTACATAGCTCACGTAGGCTCTTTGTGACATGGGGTCGGACCCCGGGATAGCCTGGAGCACTTTGGTGTTGCTTCTGTCCGACCAGTCAAAGCGGCTGGCGTAAGCCTGCAACTGCCACTGATTTCTCTCGGTCTTTGCATTCCAGGAAATACCGTAATTCTTTTGTTTATAATCCCGGGAACCACTGCCATCGAGCATGACCTGGCCGTTCAGTACCATGGTGCCCATGGTCACCGGATAGGACTTCAAAGCCGGCGTGCCGGTGTCATTTTTCAAGTGCTGGCTGTAGTAGTCCATGTACACATTCAAATAGTTGTTGTCATTGAAATAATAATTCAATGACCCGTTATAAGTCTGCGCCGTGCCGTAATTGTTGGAGCTGGTATCGGTCTCCTCCATGGAGCGGTTGATTTTATTGAAACGGACATCGAAAGTGGCGGAGAACTTGCCCATGCGGCCGGAGTCCACATGCCACCAGTGGCTCGTGTCGTCACTGGTGTGCTCGAGGCCCGTGGAAAGGGACAGCTCGCTGCTGGGCTTCGTGATGATATTGATGACGCCGCCCATGGCCTCGGAACCATAGAGCGCACTGGATGGCCCTTTGACCACTTCGATCTTCTCCACATTGCTCAAATTGATGCGGTCAAGCGCCATGGCGTTCCCCAGGCCCGAAGAGTCCGCCTCATTGGAAACACGGCGTCCATTGATCATAATCAAAGACTTATCCGTATCCATACCGCGGATGATTACATCGTGGCCACCGCCGCGGGTGCGGCTCTTCTGGAAAATATTGGCGTAGTCCTGCAACACCATCCGCAAATCATGAGCACCGCTCTTCTTGATGTCCTCGGCAGTGATGACCTGCGTAGATGCCGGCACATTCTTCACTTCATTCTCCGTCCTCGTGGCCGTGACCACCACTGCGTCCAAGCTGTACACCGGCGTTTCCTCTGTAGCCGATGCGCTGCCGCTTGCCAACGCTGCCAGTACGGAGGCAGCCAAAAGGATCCGATGCGTTCTTTGTTTCCCCTGTTTCATATTTTTTCTCCTCAGAATAAAAAAATACGGCATATGGCGAGATCTATTTCCCTTACTCTTTGCCATATACCGCTGCAATTATTTTAGAGCCTTATTATTTTCTAATCAAATATCAAAAAAGAATAGTAAAATTAAATATGCATGAGGAAATGAGATG
>CAVAVT010000123.1:0-3129 GCA_963592185.1 bacterium
ATGTATGCTACACTGGTGCCAGGTGGTGATACGATGGAAAAGATGATTGAACGACAGGAATATATAAATCAACTCATCCGCTGGCGGGACAAGCAGGTGATTAAGGTAATCACCGGGGTGCGGCGCTCGGGGAAGTCTACGCTTATGAAACTGTATCAGGATTTCCTGCTCAGGCAAGGCGTGGCGCCGGAGCAAATGATCGTGATCAATTTTGAAGATTATGACTATGCGGATTTGCTGGAGCCGAAGAAGCTGTATGCCTATATCAAAGAAAGGCTCTTGCCCGGGCGGATGATGTATATCTTTTTCGACGAGATTCAGAATGTGGCCGATTTCCCGCGGGTGGTGGATAGTCTCTATATCAAAGAGAATGTGGATATTTACCTCACCGGTTCCAATGCGTACATGCTGTCCAGCGATCTGGCCACGCTGCTATCGGGGCGGTATGTAGAAATCAAACTGCTGCCGCTGTCTTTCAAAGAGTACGTGGAGGCCACCGGCGGCGCGCAGGAACTGGCGCGAACCTATCGGACGTACATAGAGACCAGCTCCTTCCCTTACGCCCTGGCCTTACAGGGAGAGCGGGGGATGCTGAAGGAATATTTGAGCGGCATTTACAATACCATCGTGGTGAAAGACGTGACCCAGCGAAATCGGTTTACAGACACCATGATGCTGGAGAGCGTGCTGCGCTTTGCCTATGACAATATAGGAAATATACTTTCTACCAAAAAAATCGCCGACACCATGACATCGGACGGCCGCAAAATCGATTCCAAGATGGTGGAAAAATATTTGACCGCCTTGCAGGAGTGCTACGTGCTGTATCAGTGCAAACGCTATGACATCAAGGGGCGGCAGTATTTAAAGACGCTGGATAAATATTACGCCGTGGACATGGGACTTCGGCAGATGCTTTTGGGCAGCAAGGCCATGGACGCGGGGCATATCCTGGAAAATGTGGTGTATCTGGAACTTTTGCGCCGGGGCTACGACGTGTATATCGGCAAGGTGGGCGACCTGGAAGTGGATTTCGTAGCCATTGATGAAAAAGGCATGACCTATTACCAGGTCTCCGCCACCGTGCGGGACGCCTCGACGCTCACGCGGGAACTGGCATCGCTACAAAGCATCAAGGATCACTATCCCAAAATTTTATTGACCTTGGATGAAGACCCGGCGATGGACTATGACGGCATCCGCAAAATCAACGCGCTGGATTGGCTCTTGGATTAGGAAATACAGGAAAGGTGGCACATCGCTATGATACAGACAAGCTTCACGGATTTCGAATACAATAGGCCGCAGAGGAAAAGTCGCCGCGAAAAGTTTCTTGAAACCATGGATGCCCTGCTTCCCTGGGAGGAGTGGATCGCTTTTATTTCGCCCCATTACCCCGACGGCAAGCGCGGCCGCCCTGCGAAAGGGATCGAGACCATGCTTCGTATGTATCTGCTGCAGAACTGGTTTAACCTGTCTGACAAAGGCATCGAAGAGGAAATTTGCGATAGCTATGCGATGCGCTCTTTTATGGGGCTGGATTTTAATGTAGAGCAGGTTCCCGATGCTACCACGCTGCTTAAATTCCGGCATTTAATGGAGAAACATGGGATTGATAGAAAAATTCTCGCGGACGTTGAAAATATCCTGGATAAAAAAGGGCTCGCGCTGCAGAGCGGGACTGTTATTGATGTAAGCATCACCAGGATTCCCGGCTTCACGAAGCGCAGAGAGCAGGAAAGCGATCCCGAGAGAAGGAAATCCGCAGCAATGAATGCTCGCCACCGCACAGAAAATTTGTGAATGGCGAAAGTATAAGCAAATCGTGTACAAGAAATACAGAAAAGCCAAGAGCGCAAGAAGAGCCCTCTTGGCTTTTTGCATGCGCTGCTTTCGCTGGAGTGAACATGGTGAGAGTACAGAATTTGAAATGGAAGAGCGCGATGGGGAATAGGCTGTATTCGTTTTTCCCCCAACAATAAAAATATCTATAACATTCTTTAATGTTAAAAAATTCCAGCAATAGTAGAACGGAGTAAATAATCTATATATACGCACTAACTGTTGGATTATGCAAAATATGTGAATGCGCATAGAAATTTGACAAGGTATTTGGAGGGATACTATTATTTATAGAATGAGTATAATTTATTTTTTGCGAGAGTATTTTATTGTGTTTTTTAGGGAAAGGTAGAGGTTCATGATGCAAAAGCGGGGCGAACTGACAAGAAAAGTATTGCTTACAGTGATGACAGTCGGACTTATGACAGCTTGCGGAATGGATACAGCTCAGGCAGCTATTATCATAAAGCCGGACTATACGCTGAATCAGATCGGCACTGTTAAAGTGGACGGTAAAACAACTACAGTGTCCAAGAAGAAAGGCGAATTTACGCTTGGCCAATCCGGTAAAACTTTGGATATCAATAGGGACGCAGGGGCGGTTCTTCTTTATGAGAAAGGGGATAAAGCAACTCTTACCGGATCCGAGATTACGGTTACAGCCAAAAACGGTAAGGGCTTTCAATTAGGCCTTAAGACGCAAAAAACGGCTCCTTATGCAACGGCTATAGTGGGGGATAATACAACAAACAAGATTTCTATCACCGGGAAAGAGTGTGGCGTGCTAGCTCTCAGAGGCCACGTGACTTTGCAGGCGAAAGAGGTGGATATCACTTCTACCGGTACCTCTAGTACAGCTGCTGCGGTGCAGGTACAGAATAATACAGATGCTGCAACGATGCCGACCGGTGCGGCCAGTGTGAAGATTGATGCAGAGACTGTCAAGTTGAAAGGCAATGGCTTAGGCCTCGTTGCAATTTCCAATGGCCAGGTGGATATCAGTGGTAATACCACCATCGAAGCGACCAATGCTATCGATGTGCGCGGTAACTCCATGGTTAATATCAATACCGATGGTCAGCATACCACGATAATTAAAGGTGATGTGGTATTTGAAACAGATGTTGTTCAAGGCCGGTCTAGCGAGAACAGCAATCTGATTAATGCAAATGTTAATCTGAATCTGACCGGAAAAGGTTCTTCCTGGACCGGCAACGCGTACCAGAAATATAAAGTAAGTGGGAAATATGTAAATAGCGTCGATTTGACGGCGCCGGAGTATTATGG
>CAVAVT010000124.1:0-3113 GCA_963592185.1 bacterium
TTTTTGCATGGCTTTGCAAAAAATTTGTTAAAAATATAATTTCCCTATTGACCTGGAGTCCACTCCCGGCTGTAGGATTTACATAGAGACAGCAAAGATTTTTCAAAAGCTGTATGATATAGATTTTTGAAGAAATTTTTCTATTGATGAAAGGAAGTATGACCATGAAAATTCGTAAGATGTTGGGAGCTATGGCTCTGTGTTTGATGACATTTTTAGCTATTGGATGCGGAAACGGACAGAGTGCAGAAAAGACGGATGCTGGCTCAGCACAGGCACAGTCCGCAGAAAGCAAGGTGGATAAAGCAATGAACAAGACCTTGGTGGTTTATTTTTCACGCAGCGGCAATACTGAATATGTAGCCAAGGAGATTGCCAGGGAGACTGGGGCTGATATTTTCAAGGTAGAACCAACTGACAATAGCTATGAAGCTGACTACGATACCGTAGTGGCTTTGGCGAAAAAGGAGCTGCAAGAGGGAGCACGCCCGGCATTCAAGGGTCAGCTGGAGAATATTGACCAGTACGATACAGTATACATCGGCTCTCCTGTATGGTGGGGTGACATGCCTATGATTTTGTACACTTTCCTGGACAAATATAATCTTTCTGGAAAGAAGATTGCTCCGTTCACAACTCATGAAGGCAGCGGCCTTGGACAGGTACCCAAGAATCTTCAGAACTATGTCCCCGGAGCAAAGGTTGTGGAGGGGCTGGCTATCAGAGGCTCCAGCGTCCGCAATGCCGGAAGTGATATTCAGGCATGGGTTGAAAAGGTGAAATCAGCTCAGTAAGTAACTATAAGGAACGAGGCTGTTCCGGCATGAAAATATGGAGGAGAATCCTATGACGGCAAGGAAAATTATTGCTGGTATTTTGGCGGCAGGAATGTTTATGACATCAAATATTATAGTTACGGAGGCAGCAGCAGTGGATAATGAAAAGCGTGAAGCGGTAAAGGTAGTACAGACAGCTGGCAGGGACAGACTGGGGGCATTTGCTCCGGATTTTGCCAGATATAATGACGATATTCTCTTTGGGGAGGTATGGTCAAAAAATGATGTGCTGTCACTTCATGACCGCAGTATTGTTACGGTGTCCGCACTGGTAGCAAGTGGAATCATTGACAGCTCTCTGAAATTCCATATTGCCTCAGCAAAGAAAAATGGCGTTACCAAGGACGAAATGGTGGAGATAATCACCCAGCTGGGATTCTATGCTGGATGGCCTAAGGCATGGGCTGCCTTCGGCATGGCTCAGGAAGTCTATGCTGACTGATTCTCCGTGACAGACAGTACTCGAAACCATATACGTTAATCCGTCCTCTCACATGAATAGAATACACTCAATACAAAAAATCCCGTCAGCCACATCTGAGTAATCAGAAATGACCGGCGGGATTTTCGCTTACCAGTATATTAGAACAGCATTTTTTATCAGCAATATATTCGTCAATATCCTCAATAATGTATTCTTCCCCCATTGTATGAAGTGAGGGGAAGAATTTTAGTATATAGCTGCTGACCTGATATTTTTCAAAGAGGTCTGCAACCTCTGCACCAGATAGATTTTTTGCGTAACGGTAGCGTTCCATGCAGTATATAAGAAATTTTCCTTCCTCGCTCATAGTCCTGCCCCCTCTGGATAATCATAGGAGCCTGTAAGCAGTTCGTCCTGGAACAGCGTATACAAAAGCAGCGGACTATAATGCCATAATTTGGAACCTTCATCTGCTAATTCCTCATAAACCTTGGAGCGGTAAAAACATGATACGGCCTGTTCTTCGCTAATATTGCTATTTTTGACAATATGATTAACTATTTCAGGCACAATCAGAGCCAGCATGGCACTGTGCTGATTGTCAGTCATACTAGTTCACTCCCTTCAAATTTGAGATAGCTTAAAGCCTTGTTTGATGAAAAAACAAGCTGATTGAACAGTTTTCGGATTTTTAATGCATTAATCGTCTGTTCCTTGGATAAAACTCCTGTTAAATACAGTGTGATAGTTCGGTATTATATCACCTGCCTTATGTGTTTTTTTCTATATCCCCAATTAGCTCATTGACTTCTTCTCTTGTTGTGGCCCAGCTGGTGCAGAAGCGGACGATGGTGCCGGTGGGAGTGGTGCCCATTTCTTCAAAGTAGTATTTTTTTGCGAGGGCGGATTTTTGAGCATCGGTGAGGATAACAAACTGCTGGTTGGTGGGGCTGTCAACCCAGAAGGGGATACCTTTTGCCTTGAAGGCAATTTTTATCTCCATGGCAAATTCATCAGCCAGCTTTGTTTTCTCGAAGTATTCTCCGCTTTCCAACATCAGGGCAAACTGCAGCCCCAGGAGCCAGCCCTTTGCCAGCACAGCCCCATGCTGCTTCATGTGGGCCTTGAAACGGTACTTCAGAGGCTCGGCGGTGATAATCAGAGCTTCCCCGAAGAGGGCACCGCACTTTGTGCCGCCGATGTAGAACACATCCGTAAGCTCGGCAAAATCCTCAAGAGTCAGGTCATTATCCTTTGAACCAAGGCCGTAGCCCATTCTTGCGCCGTCTACAAAGAGATACATGCCGTATCTTTTGCATACTTTGCTTATATCATTAAGCTCCTTTTTGGAGTAGAGGGTTCCCTTTTCCGTGGGGAAGGAAAGATACACCATCTTTGGCTCTGTGAGATACTCCGGAGTGCCGCCATCGTAGTATTCCGCAGCACAGGCCTCAACCTGCTGAGCGGTGATTTTGCCATCATCATTTGGAAGGGCAAGAATCTTGTGTCCGGTAGCCTCAATGGATGCCGCTTCATGGCCGTTAATGTGGCCGGTATCTGCTGCGATAACACTTTGCACCGGGGAGATAGCGGCGGCAATAACCACCAGATTCGCCTGAGTCGCTCCAGGAACAAATTTTATCATGGCATCATCCCTGCCAATAAGCTTTGAGATTATGCCTTCAGCCCTTTTGCACCATTCGTCCTCTCCATATCCTCCGAAGCTTTCACAGTTAGTGGCTGCAAGCCCCTTCAGTATGGAGTCCAGCGCCCCACGGTTATAGTCATTATTGAATCTAATCATATGTAAACATTCCTTTATATGCATTTATTTTTAGTTTAGCTTTTATTCC
>CAVAVT010000125.1:0-3089 GCA_963592185.1 bacterium
TCCCTCCTCGCCTCACTTGCATAGTACCCTAAAAGGATGATTTTGGTACGTTATAGATGTATCATACAAAAAACGTCGATTTTGGTATGATGGATTGTGTGATGCTTTTGCGTGGCTACAGTATTTTTACTTGCATTGTTCCGCTATTCAGGTTACTATTATTCCGATAGTGAAGCATTGTTCCGAATGTCGGGAAAGGAGGAGACAGCAATGACTTTTACCGTAAGGGAAGTGGCAGAGGATTGGGGAATTTCAGAGAGAAGGGTCCGAACGCTCTGCGATCAGGGAAAAATCCAAGGGGCAGTTAAAGAGGGACGAAGTTGGAAAATTCCCGAGGATGCAAAAAAGCCAGCGGATGGACGATTCAAATCTAGGGAAAGTCTGCTTACACAAATTGAACAAAAGAAAAAGGACCTAGATGGCAGACGCTCGCTTACTGCTGGGGAGACTGCGCGGCTGAATGAGGAATTTTTGGTGGAATATACCTATAATTCCAATGCCATTGAGGGCAATACTCTGACCTTAAGGGAGACGGATTTTGTTCTTCGAGGTCTGACAATTGACAAAAAGCCGTTGAAGGACCATTTAGAGGTCATCGGACACAGGGAGGCCTTTGACTATGTAAGGCAGCTGGTTGCGGATAAGGTTCCGCTAAGCGAACAGGTCATAAAGCAGATCCATTATCTTGTTTTGGCCGACAAAAAGGATGACCGGGGAGTATACCGTTCCATTCCTGTGCGTATTATGGGAGCAGCTCACAAACCTGTGCAGCCTTACCTAATTGCTCCCAAAATGGAACAACTACTGGAAACTTACGCTGAAAGCTCAGAACATATTGTTACGAAACTGGCAAGATTTCACATTGAATTTGAGGGTATTCATCCATTTATTGATGGAAATGGTCGAACAGGCAGACTGCTGGTGAATCTTGAATTAATGAAGGCTGGCTATCCTCCTATAGATATTAAATTTGCGGATAGAATTGCATACTATAATGCTTTTGATGCTTATCATGTAAATAAAAATCTATCCTCAATGGAAAATCTTTTTGCAAAATATATTAATGATCGGCTGGAAATGTACTTGGAAATTTTAAAGTGATTCGTTTATGCATGAAAAGCAGACCTTTCTATTGAAGAGCCTGCTTTTTTAGTTATTTATTTCTGGTGGGCGGTTCAAATAGGAAGAAATTTTTCATTGACTGGATATATACCGTGATATATATTAAATTTAAAGGAGAGTGATTGATATGATGACAGCAAAGGTTTTTGAAAATGGCCGAAGCCAGGCTATCCGTCTGCCAAAGGCATATCGTTTTGACGAAAAAGAAGTGGCTGTGCACAAAATCGGTGATGTTCTTATGGTGATGCCGAAGAAGAAATCCTGGGATGGGCTGCTTGCAAGCCTTGATTTGTTTAGCGATGATTTTATGTCTGAGGGCAGAAGTCAGGATGATCAGCAGGAAAGGGAGTCACTCTGATGTACATGCTGGATACAAATATCTGCATATTTATTATAAAGAATAAACCTGTGCAGGTGACTAATCGGCTTAAGGAACATAAGCCAGAAGAAATATGCATTTCATCAATCACCTATTCGGAACTTCGTCATGGTGTGGAAAAAAGCCATGCCAGAGACAGAAACGAAGTAGCATTGACATTGTTCTTGTCGGCGATAGATATATTGCCCTTTGACAGCCGGGCGGCAGAGGAATATGGCAGGATACGGACGTTTCTTGAAAAACAGGGCACCCCAATAGGTCCTATGGACATGCTGATTGCGGCTCACGCAAAATCTCAGGCAATGACGGTGGTCACCAACAATACCAGAGAATTTCAGCGCATACCTGATTTAGGTTTAGAAGACTGGACAATAAATACAATATAGCATTTTCGGAATATACTATACTAAATGACATGAATTTTTTTGCAGGAGTAAGGCATGAATATACAGATTTTTGGTACGAAGAAATGCAGTGATACCCGTAAGGCAGAGCGGTTTTTCAAGGAGCGGGGAATAAAATTCCAGTTCATAGATATGAAGGAAAAGGGAATGTCCAAAGGGGAGTTCAACTCTGTTGCCCAGGCCAACGGCGGCATTGAAAATATGATTAATTGGGATGGGAAGGACAAGGATACTTTGGCCCTCATCAAGTACATTTCCGAGGACAGCCGGCTGGAGAAGATTTTAGAAAATCCCCAGGTTATCAAGACTCCCGTAGTACGAAACGGAAAGCTGTCCACACTGGGCTACCAGCCAGAGGTATGGAAAAGTTGGAGCTAAAAAAAGCAGACCCTCCACGTGAAGAGCCTGCTTTTTCTTAGTTCATTGGTTTATTTTTCGTAAATAGATGGAGAAAATGTGTCTCTAGGAACACCGTTAGGCCGGTTGATTGGATTTCTTGGATCTAGCTCCCAGGGGAGTTTTCCGTCCAATCCCCAACCACCGCTTACATTTTCCATTTCTTCTTTCTTGAGTAATTCCTTTTTATCAGTCATTTTAAAAACCTCCCTATCTATGCGAATGAATTTTTAATATCATTTACTTTCATAGTTTGTACGCAGAGGGAGGGAAAGTATTACAGAAAATAATAGATTGAACGCTTTGTTTTTGGAGGTAATATGAAAATTATAGAAGTTGAGGCTCGGACACCGGAGCTGGTGGAGCAGCTGGTAACGCTGTGGGAGGGGTCTGTGAAAGCAACCCATTTGTTTTTGTCCAGCGTGGAAATAGCCGCAATCAAGCAATATGTTCCACAGGGACTGGAAGCGGTGGCACACCTAGTGATAGCCGAGGAGGATGGGAAGCCTGCAGCATTTATGGGGATTCAGGAGAGGAAACTTGAAATGCTGTTTGTGGACAGCCAGCGTCTCGGACAGGGTCTTGGAAAAGAGCTTCTTTCCTATGGCATCGCAAAATATGGCGTGGATGAAGTGACAGTCAACGAGCAGAATCCTAAAGCCCTTGGTTTCTATGAACATATGGGATTTGCAGCATATAAGAGAAGTGACACGGATGAACAGGGAGGCCCCTATCCGATTATTTTCATGCGCTTGGGTAAAAAAGAAATGTGAGGATGGTGAAGCTGG
>CAVAVT010000126.1:0-3013 GCA_963592185.1 bacterium
TAAAAACCTACAGTGGCGGACCATCATTGTGGTTCGCTCTTTTTTATATCTTAATTTTACTATTGGGAAGATGTGCTGTCAAGCACTGGATAGTACGTGCTATAAAGCAACATACATGACAACAGCCCCAGCGGCGGTGGTTCCAGCGACATTGGCGGCGGAGGTGGAAGATATTAAGGCATTAGCCCGATATGGAAAGAAAAATCCATATTGGGCCTTTAATTTTTACTTACTTTTAAAGTCCCTCTTTGCTTTTTTTATGGGAAAAGTTTAAAATATCTTATGTTACTGCATAAATCCGACATTACCATAAATTAACTACGGAAGGACGTTTTATATATGCTAAAAAACAACGGTATGCCCTCAAACGCCCCTGGTGGGATTCTTTCAAGCCACAGGGATGTACTGAGCGCAGGAATGCGTGTGGGCATCCCCATTGCACTGGGATACTTTGTGGTGTCCTTTACACTTGGCATCGCTGCCCACAATGCCGGCCTTACCCCTTTCCAAGGCTTCATAGCCAGCGTTTTCAACAACGCCTCAGCTGGTGAATATGCTGGATTTACAACCATCGCCGCAGATGCCGCATACTGGGAAATTGCCCTTATCACGCTGGTGGCAAATGCCCGTTACATGCTGATGAGCTGCGTAATCAGCCAAAAGCTCGCCCCGGATACGCCCCTTCTCCACCGTATAGCGGTGGGCTTCGACCTGACAGATGAGATTTTCGGCGTATCCATCGCCCGATCCTCCAAGCCGCTGGATCCATATTATGTATACGGAGCCGTGCTGGTGGCGCTTCCCGGATGGTCAATTGGCACCGCCCTTGGAATTATTGCCGGCGACATGTTGCCGGGATTCATTGTCAGCGCACTTTCTGTGGCACTTTACGGCATGTTTATATGGATTATTATTCCTGAGGGAAAAAAGAACCACATTGTTGCCGGACTGATTCCCCTCAGCTTCGCCGCAAGCTACATAGCCTCAAAGCTCCCAGCCCTGGCTGAGCTTTCCGCCAGCATCCGTATAATTATCCTCACCGTGGTCATTGCCGGAATCGCCGCCATTCTGTTCCCTGTTAAGGAAAATGAGAAGGAGGCGGAATAAATGGAACACAATGTGTATGTCTACATATTCATCATGTCCGCTGTGACCCTTTCCATCCGAATCCTTCCCCTTACACTCATACGGACACAGATAAAAAATAATTTTATCCGCTCGTTCCTCTACTACGTACCCTATGTGACCCTTGCGGTAATGACATTCCCGGCCATCACCGAGGCCACCCGTATCCCGGAGGCCGGAGCCGCCGCCCTCATCTTCGGCATTGCAGCCGCCTGGCTTGGAGCCAGCCTCTTCAAAGTCTCCGCCTTCTGCTGCATTCTGGTCCTCATAATCGAAATGATATTCTAAGAAAAACCACGGTGAAACCTGCATCGCAATGTAGATTTCACCGTATTTTTAGCTGTAAGACAAAATCTATTGATGTTTTCACTCCGACAGAGTACAATGTACTCAAAGAACAGGAGGTGCTGAAAATGCCGTATTCCATCCGCATGACAGAAGAAGAGAGAGGGCTTGTTAATGCCTACGCTAAGCTTCAGGGGCTTTCCGTAGCTGAAACCTTCAAAAAAGCTGTTTTTAATGAAATCGAAAACCACTATGATTTGCTGGTCGCAGAATCTGCCTATCGGGAATATCTCGATGAAGGCAAGCAAAGCCGCCCAATTGAGGAGCTTTGGAAAGAGCTGGATTTATGAGCTATCAAGTTCGAACTACCAACAGTTTTGACAAAAGCTTCAAAAAGCTGGACAGATATACCCAGCGCATAGTAAAGGCCTGGATTGTGAAGAATCTGGTAAACAACCCTGACCCAAGGGTACATGGCAAGACCCTGACAGCCAGCCGTACCGTACAGTGGCGCTACCGCATTGGCGACTATCGGCTTATCTGCCACATTGATGATGGCGAACTGGTTATCTTAGCCCTGAATATCGGACATAGACGAATAGTGTACAAATGACAAAACACCGTTTCATCAAGGTTTACATCCTCAATGAAGCGGTGTTTGTGGTAAATAGGGGCTGAATACCCCACGAATTATTCTAACAATGTCCTTGCTATAGGTTATCATATATGATAACCTAATATTATAAAGGAGAATGCCATGAAATGGAACGTCGAGTATTACACAAAAGAAAATGGTGAAATCCCCGTTTTAGATTTTTTGCTTTCTCTAGAGCCTAAAATAATGGCCAAAGTACGACATATAATTAATCTTTTAGAGCAATGCGGCACTAATTTAAGAGAACCGTATGCCGCACCTATAAAAGGCGATAAATACAAAGGATTATGGGAATTAAGAGTAAAATTTGCATCTGATATAACAAGAGTTTTCTACTTTACATTCCAGGGTGATAAATTTATTTTATTACACGGAATAAAAAAGAAAACTCAAAAACCACCATCCCAGGAACTTGCAAGAGCATTACGATACAAAGAAGATTTTGAAAGGAGAAACAACCATGAGTAAAGCAAGCGTCAGCTCAGCTGCAATTGATAAGATTTTGGATGAAAATACAGAGTATAAACAGGAATATGACCGTTTGAAACCCCGTTTTGATTTAATTGCACAAATTATAAACGCCCGGCAGGAACAGAAGATTACTCAGGCGGAAATGGCAGAACGTATGGGGACAAAAAAATCAAATATCAGTCGTTTTGAGAGCGGATCCTATAATCCTTCTCTTGATTTTTTAGTGCGGGCAGCAGCATCTCTTGGAAAAAAAATCGAATTTTCCCTGCATTAATGACCTGAAAATATTATGCAAATCTACCATTCGAAAAAGTCACCACTTTCTCCGGGATTCGAGCCTCGAAAAAGCGGTGGCTTTTTTCAGCTTTTCAAACAAACCAAACCCCGGTGAAACCTGCATTGCAATGTAGATTTCACCGCGATTTTGCTATATACTCGTTATAGGGGGTGTGAATATGTATATTAAACGCCATGTAG
>CAVAVT010000127.1:0-2997 GCA_963592185.1 bacterium
CCCCCACCTTCAGAATATGGGGGACATCTTTTCCTCGTTATCGTTATGAAATTCTATATTCTGCCTTAGCTCAGCAGCAGACTGTCATTATCCATTTCGCTGCCTGCAGCCTTTTCAAACATCTTAAGAAGGTCCGGGACAGTGAGATTTTTCTTGTCATCGCCCTTAACGTCAATGAGGATACGGCCCTCATGCATCATGATGAGCCTGTTTCCGCAGCGAAGGGCGTCCTTCATATTGTGGGTAATCATCAAGGTGGTGAGATGACGCTGCTCCACAATGTCGGTGGTAATCTTCAGCACCTGCTCTGCGGTCTTCGGATCGAGGGCTGCCGTGTGCTCATCCAAAAGTAGGAGTCTCGGCTCAGCCATGGTAGCCATAAGAAGAGTTACAGCCTGGCGCTGTCCGCCTGAAAGAAGTCCTACCTTGGACTCGAGACGATTCTCAAGTCCCAGACCCAGTGACTTCAGCATCTCCTGATAAACCTTGCGCTGGCTCTTTGGAGCGCCCCAGCGAAGTGATGGAGTCTTGCCTCTGCGAGATGCGATGGAGAGATTTTCCTCAATCTGCATACCTGCAGCCGTACCCATCATAGGGTCCTGGAACACACGGCCGATAAGCTTTGCACGGCGGTGCTCAGGCCATTTTGTAATATCAGTTCCGTCAATGGAAATGCTTCCCTTGTCCACCGGATAGGTCCCTGCAATGGAATTCATAAGGGTGGATTTGCCAGCGCCGTTGCCACCGATAACTGTTGCAAAATCTCCATCCTCAAGTTTCAGAGTAACCCCCTGAAGTGCCTTTTTCTCAGTAATGGTTCCCGGATTGAAGGTTTTAAAAATATTGGATATTTCCAGCATCTCAGCGCACCGCCCTTCTCTTGTTAATCTTTGCCTGAAGCAGCGGCAGAGAAAGTGCCATTGCTACCAAAATTGCGGTAAAGAGCTTCAAATCGTTTGGAGCCATGCCCATCTGGAGAACCAGTGCGATTACCAGACGGTAGACAATGGAGCCGAGAATAACAGAAATCAGGCAGTTCTTGAAGCTTCTGGTGCCGAAAAGCACCTCGCCGATAATAACGGAGGCAAGTCCGATAACTATGGTACCAACGCCCATGCCTACATCAGCAAAGCCGTTGCTCTGGGCAACCAGTGCGCCGGAGATGGCCACCAAGCCGTTGGAAAGAAGCAGACCAAGGATGATGGTAACGTCAGTGTTAATGCCGTTGGCCCTTGCCATATGCGGATTGTAGCCAGTTGCACGCACAGCGGAGCCAATCTCTGTTCCGAAGAACCAGTAGTTCAGCACGCCCACTACAGCCACTACAACGAAGCCCACAAAAAGTACGGTGATTGCCATGTCCATTCCCTGGGGCTGATATTTTGTGAAAATGGTTTCAACCTGCAGCAGGGAAAGGTTTGCCTTGCCCATGATACGGAGGTTTACGGAATAAAGGGCAATCATTGTGAGAATTCCTGCCAAAAGCGCAGGGATTTTCAGCTTGGTGCAAAGAAAGCCTGTCACCACGCCGCCAAGCATTCCGGCAACACAGGCCGCCAGTATAGCCGGAATTGGGCTCCAGCCAGCTACCATGCAGCTTGCAGCCACAGCCGCCCCCAGGGGGAAGCTTCCCTCAACGGTAAGATCTGCTATGTCCAGCACCCTGAAGGTGATGTATACACCTATTGCAAGAAGGGACCACAGAAGTCCTTGGGATATTGTTGGGATAATAAGATCCATTTTTACTAACTCCTGACATAAAAGACGGAGCTCGCCGCGCATTGGCACGAAGAGCTCCGATGCTTGTTAATTCAGCCTATATAGGGATTACTCCACTACCTCGGCACCATTTGCTACATCCTCAGGAATGGTGATTCCAAGGAGAGCAGCATTTGTCTTGTTGTAGGAAACCTTCAGTTCCTTTGCAAGCTGTACAGCCATATCTGCTGGTTTAGCCTTGCCATCAAGGATGTCGGCTGCCATGTGGCCGCTCTGTACGCCCAGCTTGTAGTAGTCAATACCGTAGGTGATAAGACCGCCAGCCTTAACCATGTTCGGCTCGCCGCAGATAACCGGCTTCTTTGCAGGGTTGGTGATTGCGGTGAGGGTAGGCATTGCAGATGCAATGATGTTGTCAGTAGGCTCATAGAATGCATCAACCTTGCCAACAAGGCTCTGTGCTGCCTGCTGAATGTCGTTTACAGTGGATACTGTAGCCACCTCAACACGAAGACCCTGGGACTCAGCATATTCCTTCATCGCCTGTACCTGAACCTCGGAATTAACCTCGCTGGAGCAGTAAACAGTTCCAATAACCTTTGCGTTAGGAACGACCTTCAGAAGAAGATCAACCTGCTCTTTTACAGGGTTCATGTCGCTTGTACCAGTAACATTTCCGCCGGGATGCTCATTGGAAGCAACCAGCTTTGCACCAACGTAGTCAGTGATTGCACTGCCCACGATGGGGATATCCTTTGTAAGGTTGGCAACAGTCTGTGCTGCAGGAGTTGCGATTGCATAGATAAGGTTCACCTTGTCATTTACAAAGCGCTGTCCGATGTTCTGCAGGTTGGACTGGTCAGCCTGTGCGTTCTGTCTGTCGAAGGTAATGTTCTTGCCCTCTTCGTATCCACGCTCCTTAAGACCGTCTACGAAGCCCTTGTTTGCTGCGTCAAGAGCATTGTGCTCCACCAGCTGGACAATACCTACCTTTACTTCCTTCTTATCGCTGCTCTGGGAGCCGCATCCTGCCACAACGCCCAAAGTCATTGCTGCGGTAAGGCCCAACGCCATGAGCTTAAGCTTTTTGGAGACTCCTGTTCCCTTGGTAAAAAGCATATAGAATCCACCTTTCCCGATTTTGAATATATCACGTGTTTCATTATACATTATCACGGTTCAAAAATCTACAAAAGTTTGTAGAGGAAGTACACAGGATTACACCTTGAAGTGAGAAATGCTGCGGTGCATGTTGTAGGCAAGCTAAGAATGTTTTTC
>CAVAVT010000128.1:0-2974 GCA_963592185.1 bacterium
GCTGTCAGCGCTTTTTAGTGACTATATGCCGGAAGGTACTGTTTCTGAGGGCTACGCGGATGTGGTGCGTGCCATGAATTATTGGTATTTATCCTTACCAAAGTATGTGAAGGAAATCCGGAAGGGCTATGAAGGCAAGGGACAGCTAAGGCCGATTTCCTCGGAGAAGCTGAAGTTTATCGCCCTCTTGAGGCAAAGCGGTCTGGGGGCGCAGCGGATTTTGTTTGAGAAATTGCCGCAGTGCTTTGGATTGAAGTCTTTTGGCGTGGAGCTGTCTGACTGTATTGGGGCCGCGAAGCAGTTTTTTGATTCTGTGACCCATGACTTGGAAACAAAACTGATTGAGGAAGTGAAGGCGATCCTATGTCCTTCGGGGGATAGCCGGGCGTCGGTGACGTCTGCTTATCAGATGTGGGAGGGTTCTATTTCCTCTTTCGCGAAGGAATATCTGTATCCCAATGGGGCGGAGCGGCTATTTTCTCTTTCTTCGCTTAGTACGAATAATGAGTATCTTTTCGTGGAGAAGATGGCTTTGGCGCTGACGGGGCTGCCAATCAAGGATTGGAATGATGACACGGTGTTGCAGTTCTTAGATAAGCTGACGCTGTTTGTGGATACCATCCATGATTATGCAAAGAGTCATCAGGCTGCAAGGTCCAGGGATAGCCTGGACGAGGCGGCGGTTGCAGATGGGTATGAACTTCTATTTCTGAATGAAAACGGAGAGCCGCAGAGGAAGAAATTCCAGAAGGTTTCCTATAGCAAGCGGGCGAAATTGTTGCGCAACGACATCGAGAACGCTATGGATGAAATGGGGCAGTCCATCACGCCGCAGGAGAAGCGGCAGGTGCTGATGGATCTTCTGGAAGGATTATTGTAAGGAGGCTATGTATGCCGGCTTATTTTGATAATGCAGCGACGACTTTCCCGAAGCCGGAAGAGGTCTATCGGTTCATGGATTTCTTTTACCGGAATTACGGCGGCAATGCCGGACGGGGGCAGTATAAGCTGGCGGCGGAGGCGAGCAAGCTGATGGCTGAGACGCGGCAGCTGGTGCAGCAGGTGCTGGGGTGTGGTAATAAGGATATCATTTTCACGCCGTCGGACACCATTGCTTTGAATATGATCATTCAGGGAAGCATGAATGATTCCATTAAAAATGTATATGTGTCTCCTTTTGAGCATAATTCGGTGACAAGGATCCTTCATCATTTCGAGACGCTGGGACATATACAGGTCAGGGAGCTTTCTCTGGGGGAAGGGTATCAGTATGACCTGGAGGAAATCCGGCGGCAGTTTGATGCTTGTCCGCCGGACATGGTCGTCGTGAGTCATGTGAGCAATGTTTGCGGGTTGATTGCGCCGGTGGAGGATATTTTCCGGGAAGCAAAGAAATATCAGGCGCTGACGATCGTAGATATGGCGCAGTCGGCGGGGCTTGTGCCGCTTCCGGTCAATTCGGAAGCCATCGACTATGCGGTTTTCGCCGGGCACAAGACGTTATACGGGCCTTTCGGTATTTCCGGTTTCGCGAAAAAGAAGGGTATATCTTTGCGTCCCATCATGTATGGCGGAACCGGCGTGGATTCTGCGAATCAGGATATGCCGGATGTGTTGCCGCAGAAATATGAGGCGGGCAGTCAAAATATACAGGCCGCCGCCGGATTGCACGCGGCGCTTACCTGGCTCCTGGCAAATGAGGAGGACATACGGGAGAAGGAAAAGCAGAATCACCGAAAGCTTTTGGAAATCTTACGTTCTCATTCCAATATACAAATTGTGGGCCCGGAGAATCGGGAGAACTGCATCGGCGTGGTGTCTTGCTTGTTTGATGGATATAGCCCTGATAATATCGGCGATGTATTTGATGAAATGGAAATCGCCGTGCGAACCGGGCTGCAATGTGCGCCGCTGGCTCACCGCAAGCTGGGGACTTTTCCGGCGGGCACTGTCCGATTCAGCGTAGGGTATTTCACTTCGGAAGATGATTTCAACGCGCTAGAAGAAGCACTGACATATATTGAGGAAAATGGATAGGGCTGGTGATGACCGTGAGTTTTCGTGATTTGGATATTCGAGCGGAGTATCGATCATTGGTGAATGATGTAGCCAAAAGCTTTTATATACCGGTGCTGAAAAATGCCACGCTGTACCAACGGGCTGTTGGCTTTTTCTGTTCTTCGATTTTGGCAGAGATTTCTGCCGGCATAGAAGAACTGGCCTATAACGGAGGAAAAATCCAGCTGATTGCTTCCCCGCGGCTGCAGGAAAAGGACATAGAAGCCATTCGAAAAGGCTATGAAATGAAGAACGATGAAGGCGTGAGAGCTGTTGTGCAGGAAGCGCTATTTCGTGAGCTTTTGGATCCGTCTACACCGGAAGAAAAGCGACGGCTGGATTTGCTGGCGAATCTTATCGCTGCTGATTGTCTGGATATCAAGATTGCTATGGTGAGGACGCAAAACACGATAGCCATGTATCATGAGAAAATCGGCATCATGAAAGATTTCGAAGGAAACACCATCGCTTTCACCGGTTCTTTGAATGAGTCGGGCAATTCGCTGACCGGTAACTATGAGTCCATCGACGTGTACCGGAGTTGGGAAAATTCTTTCGAAGAGGATCGGGCGAAGGCAAAAGAGGCGGCGTTTCTGAAAATCTGGAATAATCAGGAAGACCAGATGGAAGTGGCTCTCTTTCCGGCGGTGAAAGAGGAATTGATTAAACGGTATCGCGTATCCAAGTCATTTCCGAAGAAGGAAGATCCGGCGGAGCCTGCGCCGGAGGAAGCGCCCATTCTGCCGCCTGTTCTCAAAAAGAAAGAGCCCCATATCCCGGAAGATGTGCATATGCGGGAGTATCAGAATAAGGCCTATGAGAATTGGGAAAAGCAAGGCTATCGCGGGATCTTCGATATGGCTACCGGTACAGGGAAAACCTATACCGCGCTGGCGGCTATTTGCAGGTTGTATGA
>CAVAVT010000129.1:0-2954 GCA_963592185.1 bacterium
GCATAAAAATTCCAGTATAATTTCAGATAACGATTTAATCAGTGGTTCCCTAGCCACAACTGGAACCCCGACCCCCGAACCCGGCACGTAAAAAGCCCCGAAGAATTTTATTTCTCCGAGGCTTTTTGAAATTTCTGAAAATATTTCTTACAAAACAAAGGTCAAGAGGAAGCACACGCCAGAGCCTACGAGCATGGCCGGGCGCTGCCAGCGGTTCGCCACCTTCTGCACGGTACCGGGGATGACGCCGGCTACGACAGGCAGGGCGGTCAGTGCGCCGCCGGTCAGGAAGAGCTGCATGATGGCACAGCCGGTGATGGCTGCAAAGCTGGTGGCCAAAGGATCCACGCCCATATTGATGACGATCTGGGTGAAGGGAAGCACGATGGCTGCCGCTGCGGCGCAGGACTGGGTCACCAGGCCGGCCATGAAGGAGATGAAGAAGAGAATCTGCACCGGCGCCATGGACAGGAAGGGCTGCACATAAGCAGCCAAAGTGGTGACGAGGCCGATGCGGTTGATCACATTAGACATGAACATCAAGCTGATGATGGCCACGATGGGGATGGAAATCTGTGCTACGCCGCTGATCATCGCTTTCTCGCCATCATTGAGCGTCATTTTTTCCATGAGAGTAATCAGAATGCCGGTGCCCATGCCTACCAGGAATACCGGCACGCCGGCAAAGAAAGCCACGCAGAGCACCAGGAAGGGGAAGATTGCCTTTTTGAAAGACGGCGAACCTTCGGGCAGTGCTTCCAGAGAAGCGCCTTCCGGTTTCAGCGGCAGGCCTTCCGCGAGCATTTCTTTTCTCGCTCTCCAGTAGCAGAAGACGTAAATCCAAATGGAGCCGATAAATGCCCACACATTGATCATGCCGAAATGCACGCCCGTGATGGCGAGGATCGCCAGCATGGTGGGATGGGTAAAGCCGCAGGTATTGGCCACCGTATTGGCCATAGAAATGATGCCCGCCGTTTTATTTGGCGAAAGCCCCAGTTTCACTGCCGCCGGACCTGCGACAGTGGCGGTGATGACCGGCTGCGTGAACGCCGTGAGCGCCCCCAGCAGAGCCGCTGCGAGACCGGCTGCGGTAGCAATCCCCGGCGCCCCGCCGTAGCGGCGACCGAAGTCCATGATATTCCAAATAATCACATCCATGTATCCGCATTTCTGCATGATACCGATGAAGAGAAGTACGCCGAGCATGTCTACGATGACAGAGTGCATCGAGGCAATCAAAATTTTGGAAATGGCGTTGGGGTCTGCCCCGGTCAATGGAAAGCCTGCGGCCAAAGCGGAAGCGACGCCGCCTACAACAGCCGTAATATAAAGTGGCGCTATGCCGGTGATCATGACAACCACCGTGAGCACCATGATAATCTGTGCTTCGAGCATACCCTCAGTCTCCCTCGTCTATGAAATCAATTAGTGTTCAGCGATGACGCGGACGTCATAGGACAGCGCCAGTTCACGGCCGAGCACAGCGTCCACCAGCTTACAGCTGAATGTGCTGCCAAATTTGAATCCATGAAGCAGCGGCACGGTGCCGGTGTAAATCAGGCAATCTTCCAGCGGAACTTCGTTCTTCACCTTTTCGATGAGTGTATCGAAAGGAAGCATATCGCCGGCTACGCCATTCTGATATTCCACTTCTTCCCCGTCTACAATCTGCGTAGAAACGATTTTCAGCTCCGGCAGATGGTCTTTGATTTCTTCATAGTCCCAGAAATCAGTGGAGCAGGGCTTCAGACACAGCTGCTTCGACTTATGGATGCTGACTGCTTCCAGATCTCTGTCGGTGTGGTCGCTACCGATGCCGATGTAGAAATGCCCTTCGTGACAAAGAATCAAATACTCTGCTTCGCCGCTGGTCTTGCCGCCAATCACATCGATGACTGCTTTGCGGCTAATGATCTGCGGATCGCACTGGTAAGGCACCGGCACTTCCTTCGGGCACTTCACGCCTTCCTTCTCCAGCTCTTTGATGTGTTCCATGGTTTTGGAAATATCTTTTCCGGAGAATCCCACCACCATCAGATTTTTAATATCACAATCCAGTTCCTGATTTCCCAATTTGGTTACGATGTTAAATTTCATTTCCTTCTCCTTATACATGATACAATTCCGGACGACGGTCCTTGAATACGTTAATGCTTTCACGAATGCCCTGAATCACATCGGTGTCGATTTCCACCGTGGCGATTTCCTCGCCCTCTCCCAGGTGCGCCATTTCTTCGCCCAAGGGGGAAATCATGAGAGAATTTCCGCCGTACTGCGTGGCGCCGGCTTTGCCGCATTCATTGACCGCGCAGAAATACATCTGGTTCTCAATAGCTCTGGCTTTGGAGAGAGTCACCCAGTGCTCCTTTCTCACCAACGGCCACGCTGCAGGCAGGAAGAAGAGGTCCGCGCCACGAAGCGCTTCGGTGCGAATGAGTTCGCAGAAGCGAATGTCGTAGCAAATCGCCATGGAGCAGGGAATCCCGTCCAGCTCGAAGTGCACCAGCGAATCGCCGCCCACGTAGGACCTGGTCTCACCCATAGGGCTGAAGCCGTGGATCTTATCATAAGTGGCGATGACTTTCCCATCCCGGTCAAAGATGTAGCTCCGGTTGTACACTTTATCATTTTCCAGAACGCTCACAGAGCCGGCCACGATGTTCACGTGATGAGCCTTTGCGAAATCGCCGAAAACTTTTTTCGTCATGTCCCCATTGGCATCGGACAGCGCTTTCAGCTTTTCATCCGGCGACGGGAAGAAACCGGTGTTCAATGTTTCCGGTAATACCAGCACATCCGGCGCATCACCCATGGCTTTCTCCATCAGCGCCACGGCTTTCTCATAATTTTTCTCCGGCTCATCCAAGAGCACGTCCATCTGTATCAGACTGATTTTCTTTTTCATAGCATCCCTCCTGCATGCAAAAAGGCGGCAGAGGACAGGATCGTCC
>CAVAVT010000130.1:0-2928 GCA_963592185.1 bacterium
CACCGAAGTGACGATTTGAATAAATTTTTATTTGAACTTGTGATGTAATCAGATAGTGGTAAATATCTGTACGTCCATAGTTTAAACCATGTAAAGGAGCGTGTCAAATATGAAATATGCAGGGGAATATTATTTAGGCTTAGACATGGGGACCAGCTCTGTGGGCTGGGCGGTAACGACTCCGACTTATGAAGTGGTGAAACGTGGCGGCAAAGCGCTTTGGGGCGTGAGACTTTTTGATGAGGCGAAGACCGCAGCAGATCGCCGGTTGCAGCGCACGGCGCGCCGCCGTTTGGAGCGGCGTGCGAAGCGGTTGGATTTGCTGCAGGAGCTCTTTGCGGAGGAAATCGCCAAGGTGGACATGGCATTTTTCCAGCGGCTCAATGACAGTGCTTTTTATGAAGAAGACAAATCCATTACCCAGCGGAATAGTCTTTTCAATGATATCGACTTTGACGATAAAAGCTATCACAAGAAATATCCTACGATTTATCATCTCCGCCACGCGCTGATGACAGAGGATAGAGCGTTTGATGTGCGACTGGTGTATTTGGCCATTCACCACATCATAAAGCACCGGGGGCATTTTTTATACGATGGTCTTTCTTTGAGCGAGGAAGGGATTCCTTCGTTCGAGGATCTTTTCACAGTCTTTCAGGAGGCCATGGGAAATTTAGAATTTCCAAAAGAAATAGACAAGAAAGAATTTGCTGATACGCTGAAAAATGCCGGACTGACAATCCGGGATAAGGCGGCGGGGCTTGTAAAAACAGTAAATGGAGCAGCCAAAGATAAGAGAGTAAAAGAGCTTATGACGCTTCTGGCCGGAGGGACGGTGAAGTTAAGCGCTATTTTTGCAGATCCGTCTTTAGCAGAAATGGAGCATGATAAGATTTCTTTTTCTGATGCAGGATACGATGACTATGCCGATGAAATCATGGGAGTGCTGGGCGATCGGGGCGATCTGATTCAGGCCGCGAAAGGACTCTATGACTGGGCCAAATTGGTGAAGCTTCTGGGAGATGCTCACACCTTATCTGAGGCCAAGGTCAAATTGTATGAGCAGCACCGGGACGATTTGAAACGGTTGAAACGACTCTTGAAACCATATCCCGATGTTTACGCGGCCATGTTCAAAAAGATGGGGAAAACCAATTACTCTGCTTACGTGGGGCTGTGCAAGGAGAGAAAACAGAAATTACCAAAAGAAAAGATCGTAGGGAAAGAGGATTTCTACAAAACCGTCAAAAAAGCTATTGGCGATTTACCGGATTCTCCAGATAAAACGACTGTGCTGCAGAGAATCGATACAGGCGATTTCATGCCCAAAAGCGTGTCCACCGATAATAGCGTAGTTCCTTATCAGCTGCACTTGATGGAACTCAAAAAGATTCTGGGGAAAGCGGAGGCCTATCTGCCTTTCTTGCAGGAAAAAGATGAGTATGGAACTGTTTCCGATAAAATCATAAAGCTCATGGAATTCAAAGTGCCTTACTATGTGGGACCTTTGAATAAGAATGCAGCGAACTACTGGGCCGTCCGCAAGAAGGGGCAGGTCTATCCCTGGAACTTCGAGCAGATGGTGGATTTAGAAAAGAGCGCGGAGAATTTCATTTCAAATCTCACCGGCAAATGCACCTATTTGATTGGAAAAGATGTGCTTCCGAAGAATTCGCTTTTGTACGCTAAGTTCACGGTGCTGAATGCGCTGAACAATATCCGTCTGGGCGCGTCCCGGGAAAAGCTGGATGCACTCAAGCCGGGACTCAAAATGCGAATCTACGAAGGACTTTTCTTACAGAAAAAGAATGTCACGAAAAAAGCTTTGGTGAATTATTTGCAGTCGGAAGGAATTGCCAAAGAAATTTGCGAAGACATATCCGGCATGGACGATACATTTACCGATAGCCTGGCGCCCTGGATTGATATGACAAGAATTTTGGGCGAAGGATTTGATGTGCCTACTGCAGAAGCCATACTGAAGGATATCAATGTATTTGCCGCTGACAAACCGATGCTGGAAAAGCGTTTGCATCGTCTTTGTCCGCAGTTAGACAAAAAGAAATTGAAAGATTTGATGAAAATTCCTGCTAAGGGCTGGGGGCGCCTCTCCAAAGAGTTTTTGACAGACATTTATTCGGAAAAGCACGTGGACCTGGAGAGCGGGGAAGTGATGAATATCATCACCGCTTTGGAAAAAGGAAATCAAAATCTCATGGAGCTCCTGGCGGTCGGTGAGGGCTACAAAGAAGCCATCGACAAGGCCAACGCGGATCTCTTGCCGGACACTTCGATTTCCTATGAAACCATCGAGCAGATGTATTTGTCCCCGGCGGTGAAACGGCCCTTGTGGCAGACCCTTCGCATCGTGAAGGAAATCACGAAAATCCTGGGCAAACCGCCGGCGCGTATTTTTATCGAAATGGCCAAATCCCCGGATGAAAAGAAGCAGAAAACCAAGTCCAGAAAAGAAGCTTTAATGGAACTCTATAAAAATTGCAAGGAGGAAGAAAAAGAACTTTTCGCAAACCTGGAAAAGGAAACCGATGAGACTTTGCGCAGCGACAAGCTGTATCTCTACTATACACAGATGGGACGATGCATGTATTCAGGAAATCCTATCGACATAAATGATTTAAACAATCAAAATTACTGTGACCGAGATCATATCTACCCAAGATCTCTGACTGGTGATGATAGCCTGTTGAATAATTTGGTATTGGTGGAAAAAAACATAAACGGAGACAAAAATAATATCTATCCTATAGCAGAAAGCATACGAGAAAAACAAGGTCCGTTTTGGGCATTCCTTCTGAAGAAAGGGCTTATTAACAAAGAAAAATATAGCCGCCTCGTCCGGAATACGCCTCTGTCCAATGAAGAAAAGGCAGCTTTCATCGGCCGGCAGCTGGTAGAAACCAGGCAGAG
>CAVAVT010000131.1:0-2907 GCA_963592185.1 bacterium
ATTGCGTTTCAACGAGGAGGGAGATATTAGCTCGCATCCTGTTATTCGCTTTTCATCTCCCCATATACGCTGCAATTTCTTTCATGTGGTCACGAACCTTGACATGGAAGGGACAGCGTGGCTCACATTCCCCACAATTATTACAGTCTGAAGCTGTACGGCTTAATGCATTATAGTGCTCCCTTGCAAGGTCATCTCCATTCTTGGCGAGGTCATAATATTTATGTACATCACCGATATTTATTCCGACCGGACAGGGCTGGCAGTGATTGCAATATATGCACACTCCTTCAGTTACTGCTGCACCAGCTCCAAGAATCCTGCTGTAGTCACGCTGCTCCGGCGTTGCTGCAAGATACTCCATGGAGGAATCTAGTTCCTTCATGTTTTTTACTCCAGCTACACAGGAAACAACTGCCGGCCAATCCATACAATATTGCACACACTGTGAAGTTGTCATCGCCTGCCCAAAGGGACTATTAGCTGCAGACAGGAGCTTTCCGCCACTGTAGCATTTCATTACAGTAATGGCAACACCTCGTTTTTCTGCTTCGGCATACAGTTCAGCACGATCTTTAGAGACCCTTAGCCCTTCACTAGTATTTTCAAAGTCATACGCAGGATTTAGACTGAACATAAAAATATCCATCAGCCCTGTCTCCAGGAATTTTTTGCTGATTTCCACAGAATGTGAAGAAAAACCAATATAACGGATTCGTCCTGCTTCCTTCAGCCTCACAGCATAATCAAGCAGTCCATTATTGATAACAGCATCAAAATCATCTGACTGATCAACATAGTGAATCATACCGATATCACTATCACCAATGCCATAGACTTCCTGCTCATGCTCAAACCATTTCTTAGTTGTAGCCAAATCACGGGTACGGTCTGTCACCCCGGCTAAATTTGCAAAGGACCCCAAATGAAACTGTGCTATCGTATCCTTGCGACGGCTCTTCATGCCCTTGGCAATTGCCTCAGCCGGTGCTGTAGTTGGCATAATCATATCCATCAGATTTATCCCTCTGCCAAGAGCAGAATCAACAATTCTGGTAATTTCCTGTTCAGAGGATTCATGCAAAGAGCCAATTCCCAAGGAAATTACGCTGACCTTCTGTCCAGTATGCGGAATCTCACGAAAAAGCATTTCTGATTCTATTTTCTTAGAAGTGATTTCCACACCATTGTCATTGCTATTACTGAGTTCTGGTGTCAGTAGTTTGCTATAATCATAGGTCCCTAGCGCCACACCCACAGCGCCAATCCCTAATCCTTTCAAAAATGTACGCCGCTTCATTTATCAGCACCTCCAAGCTTTTGATTCTTGCGGATAAAGTACCGCTGCAGATAATAAAATACAATGGCATAAAGCCCCATCAGACAGAGCATAAGCAAAAAATATATTCCTGCCGGTAGTTTTGCTGCTATGGTTCCCAAAATATGCTTCAGCAACAAACGGTCTCCTATCTGATCAAGACGTGACATTGCACAGCCAGCCCATCCAATCAGCACGAGGCTCCAAAAACGAAGTGCAGGATGCTGCTCCATAAGTCCTAGCACAGGCAGCTTTTTAAGCCGCTGCCAGAGACCTGTCCAATGCATACCGATATGCATACCTCCAAGGATTACCATAAAATACGAGCTGGAAACATGAAGCTGATGAACAAATACACTTCGGTGCAGCGGCACTCCAACCCAAAATTCACGAAATACATGATTAGAGATGATAATACCTGTCACAATCGCTGCAAAAAAGGCGATAATAAGCAGCAATCCTAATATACTTTGCAATATTCGCAGATTCCCCCATCTACCTCGCATAAAACTTGCAAACCAGCGTCGGTTCCATACTAGATGCCAAATAACACCTGCCAGCAGCATAAGCCCTCCCACTTCATGTACTAACTTCGGCAGAAAATGGAACCCCATCACCAACAAAATTAATACTAGAAGTAAAATATCAAGAATAAACCGTTTCATAGGCCTTTCCCTCCTACAGGAATTTTTACATTTTCCAAATACACAAATTTCTCCTATTTTTGTTGAATCTATCATAATAATTTCATTTGATAGGATTATCATATTCCTTGGACCAAGCTCTAGGTCAATAACCTTCCTCATTAATTTTCGTTAAATAAATGTCTCACGTGTTTTGAAAGGAGCTTTATTATGATATTTAAATTCAAGCGTTTATGCCGTATCTCCATCCTTGCCGCATGTATTCTCTGTCTCTCCATGCCTCAAAGTTTTGCCGCCTCTGATGATAATCTCTCCATCATATCGGTTGAAGGAAGCGGTGCTGTAACCGGTACTCCTGACACAGCAACCATATCCATTGGCGTAACAACTTCGGCAAAGGATTCCAGCGAGGCTCAAAATACCAATGCCGTAAAGTCTGCAGCCATTCAAAATGCTATAAAAGCTTTAGGAATAAATGACAAGGATATTTCCACTAGAAATTATTCCTTCCGCCCGACCTATTCCAGAGACAATTCTGGAAAATCCAAGTTATCCGGCTACGAGGTAAGCAATACCATATCTGTAAAAATTAAAGATTTGTCAAAGACAGGTACTGTCATAGATACAGCCTTAAATAATGGTGCAAATCACATAAATTCCCTGGATTTCTCAATTTCCAACACAAAAAATCTTAGAAAGCAGGCACTTTCACAGGCTATAGAAGATGCCAGAGATAAGGCTGAAATAATCGCCAATGGTCTTGGAAAAAGAATTGTGGGCGTAAAAGCTGTCACCGAGTCCGTTTCCCCTATTGACTACCGTCATTACGGCCTGATGTACAGCACAAAAACCTTATCAGAAGGGAATGCTTCAACCCCCATAGAATCTGGAGAAGTTTCCCTTACCGCCACAGTGCATATTGATTTTATAGTCAATAACTGATAT
>CAVAVT010000132.1:0-2877 GCA_963592185.1 bacterium
TGTCGGTAATGCTCATCTGTTTTGCAAGGACATCAACATCAAATGCGATTTTCATGGAAAAGACCTCCTGATATGTGATAAATGATTAAACTAAGTTTTACTGCTGTGACACGGTTTTATTGCAGCCGTTATCCCCTGCATTTTTTTTTCCATAGTTGCGGAAGCTTGCCTCAATCTCTTCAAGAGAACGGCCCTTTGTTTCAGGTACATAGAGCTTAGTGAAGATGATTGCCACAATACCGATGATAACAAATACGCAGAAGGTCATATCAAGACCAAGGGAGCTGAGCATAACCGGGAATGCCAGACCTACAAAGAAGTTTGCAATCCATACGAAGAATGAGCAGATACCATAGCCAAGACCACGGAGCTTCAAAGGGATAATCTCGGAAAGCTCCAGCCAGAGGATTGGACCGAGGCAGCTCTGCATGAATGCAAGGAACATAACGGTGAGGCCGAGAATCAGGAAGGGGAAGTAGCTTTCTTCACTGAGGAAATGGGAAGATAAGGTAATCAGCAGCAATGCGGTGGTTGTACCAATGAATCCGGTGAGCATCTGTGTGCGGCGCTTGATTTTAGTCATGAGGTAGAAGCAGAAGGCTACAGCACATACAGAAGTCAGACCATTGAGGGTATTTGCAATCAAGGCACCTTCACGGGAGAATCCAGCCTGGGTAAGAATCTGAGTACCGTAATACATAACGGAGTTTACACCAGTCAGCTGAGTGAAAACGGCGATACCAATACCGATGAGCATGATGCGGCGGACCCAGGGAGTCAGAAGGTCGCTGTAGGTTGCCTGACGCTCAACGGACTGAGCGGTGATAAGGTCCTGAATTTCGTTGAACTCGGCGATAGCACGCTCTTTGCTTTCACGAACCTTAGAAAGTACATTAAGGGTATCAGAAATTTTTCCCTGCATGTACAGCCAGCGGGGGCTTTCTGGAAGCTTGAGCATTCCGAAAAAGAGGAAAACAGCTGGCAGAGCGCAGATTGCGAGCATGTAGCGCCATACGTGGGGGTCACCAGCAAGTACGATGGCGATGATGGCGTTGCAGACGAAAGCGAGGAACTGTCCGGTAACAATCATGAACTCGTTCTGAGTTACCATTCGGCCACGTCCTTCAACAGGTGCAAGCTCGGCAAGGTAGGTAGGAACTGTAACGGAGGCACCGCCTACAGCCAGACCTAAGAGGAAACGGGTGCAGAGCATTACTTCAAAGGATGGAGCAAGGCTGCAGCCCACAGCTGCAAAGAAGAACAGTACGGCGAGACAGATGATATTGTGACGTCTGCCGAGCAAATCGGAGAGACGGCCACCTACAATGGAGCCTGTAGCAGCACCTAGGAGTAGGATACTTACAACCCAGCCTTCATGAAGCGGCGAGAGATTTAACTGATCTGGTGCTGACATATACGGCAGAGCGCCGTTGATTACGCCAGTATCATATCCGAAGAGAAGACCGCCGAAGGTGGAAATGAGCATGATTTTTCTAAGGTAACTTTTTGCATTTGATGGTTGAGACATTAACATCAAATCCTTTCTGTCAATCATTCAATAGCCTTTGTTTAGCGGAAAAAATACAATAATACAGAAATACAGAGCGCTTTGTATTGCGGACAAATTTAACAAATAATAAATAATATTCGCATTATTCAATGAATTTTTTATCTGTCCGTCTTGCTTTATCTACATACGATTATACATGCCTAATGCAAGACCTTAAATATGCCTGCTTGCTGAAAAGTACATCTATATTGCTTTTTATTGATTTACTATTCTGATTCAATTTTTCACTATTAAATGATAAGAAATACTAAAATTTTCCCGGCTTTTCCCTGTAGAAAAATGTCTATTAGTAATGTGCAATTATATTATCTCAATATAAATTAATATATATTTAATACAAAAAGTAAGAAAATAAATACATATATTTACATTTTAGATAAAAATATTTTGAAAAAGTGTAAACTATTAAAATAACATTAGTAAAAATCTGCTGGACAAAGGGTCAAAATTGTGCAACAATATACCTGCATTCGTGTTTTGGGGAATGCGTTGGAACTAAGCTTTACCTGCAAGTTAAATTTTCAGAAAGGAGTAAAAATTTTGTCAAACTAAAATATTAAAGAGAAGGTAGAGGCTAGATTTACATGAAAAAATTATTTATACCCCAAGATTCAAGCATTATAGCGATTTATCCCAAGTACACAGAGGAAGGGGACACGACCCGGATACTGTGCATTGGAGAGGAGGGGCTTCAGGTGAGAAGCTCCGTGGAAAAGGTATTAAGCTGTCTGGCAATGCGGAGCAACCGAAGCCTGAAGCTGGTGCGGACCTGGCTGTACCGTGACGAGGACGGCGGCAGCCTCCCAAGCAGACATCTGGGAAGGACACTGGGGATAGACCACAGGCTGACCCTCATCCCCTTTAAGGCAAGACGGCCCATAGTCAGCTCCGATGGTGCATATGGCTATGTGAACTATAAATATCTGATGGATGTGAGGCCGAGCCACCGGAATGACGAATACGTCACAGAGCTGGTGCTGAAGGACGGCAGAATCCTGCTTTCCATGTGGGGCATCCAGACCATCAACCGCCGGGTGGAAGAGGCAGAGCGCATCCAGCACAGATTCCACCTGATAGGCGAAGAAATCATGGAAGAAATCCGAACCCTCTTCCACGACAGCCCCTATAGACCCTGGGATAGAAATAGAGGACGGAATAAAAACTACTAAAAAACACCCCATGCAGGGAGATGAAAACAATCATCAAATCCTTGCATGGGGTTTCTTTATTGGAAAGCACAATTCTTACACATTGGTCATACTGAATACGAAAATTCCTGCGTTCAATATCCTGAGCTAGCAAAGTAC
>CAVAVT010000133.1:0-2822 GCA_963592185.1 bacterium
CCATCTCTACATACACATTTCTGTATATGCTGACTAGTTGGTACGCCTTACTCACGACCGAGGTCACGAGTGTGCGGCGTATTAATTAATCAAGTGTCCCTATTGTATCACCTGAATCTGAATTGAAAAAGTAACTACTACAAAAAAATACTTTTTCAGTATAAAATTATAATTTCCTATCTATATTCTTCTTGTGTTTTGAACTTCTTTCCTTTATAATATACATAAAGTACCCAAAATATTACCAAAATTATGCAAGTTTACTTTAAGGTTTACAGAACAGGTGATTAAATGAAGGTTAACCGTATCCGCAAAATAGAAGAGCTTCTCAGGGATATGCACAGTCTGTCCATCGACTATTTATGCGAATATTTCAATGTATCCAAAAATACCATCCGCCGTGATATTGCCGAAATGGACAAAAGTGGCTGCATCAAGAAGGTCTATGGTGGCATTGTCCTAAAGGAAACCCCGGAGCCTGTCCAGGAGGACAAATGCGGCCACAACTGGGTCATGAACACCACCAACCTGGAAGCAAAGATGAAGATTGCCCAGCTGGCTGCAGACCTGGTAGAGGATGAGGATGTTATCTACATTGATATCGGTACAACCACAGCCCTGCTTCTGCCATATATCGAGAACAAGAAAAATGTCACCATCGTAACAGCCAATATCCACGCCATCAATGCAGCAGTGGAGGCAGAGAAGTTCAATATCATCGCCACTGGCGGCACCTTGTATCCGCCAAGCAAGGCATTTGTGGGGCCTAGCGTAACCCGCAGTCTCAGCATGTACAATATTTCCAAGTTCTTTATGTCCACCATCGGGGTTTCCATCGAAAACGGTGCCACCAGTGCTTCCCCTCTGGACTGTGAGATCCAGTACCTGCTGACCTCCAAGCCTGGCAAGCACTATCTCATGATGGATACCTCCAAGTTAGATGCACCATCCTTGGTATCTTACGGTACACTGGAGGGCTTTGATGCGGTAATTACCAACGAAAAGCCAACCCAGAAATACATTGACTATCTCCATGACCATCAGGTAGAACTTATCTACAACTGTGAATAACTTATCAACAGATGTGGATAATATGAGCTATTTAGAAGTCCTGTACTTTCAAATAGCTCTTTTTTTGTGCCAAATTCCCAACATATACCCAAATATGCACAATAGATATGCACCACTTATTCACATCTATACACAGGTTCAAAAAAGAACACAATATATTTAAATCTATATATAGTATTACACAGCTATTTTTTCCACAATATATAGAGTTATCCCCATGATTATCCACACTTGTGGATAACTTTTCCTCTGACAATCCACTTTATCCACATATTTTCCGGTATAACTCCCCTGCCTAGTTATATCCGTGGATAACCCATACTAAATGGAAAATTACTCAAAAACTTAAAGCCAATTTTCACGAAACAGTGTATAATAATATAATATGGAATAATGTGATTTTATTTAAGAGAGAGATGAAATATATTGGCGAAAAAGCAATATGACGAAGAACAGCCGATTTACCGTTCCCGACGGGACAAGCGGCAAAACAAGAAAAAGAAATCCTGGCTGCCTATTGTGCTACTAATATGTGCCTTTGTGGTAGCTGCAGCGGCAGGAGCATTGTTTGCCTCCTCCAGCCTTTTTGACAACCCCAAGGCACCAGAGAAGAAAACCGAGAAAATGGTGCCCCATGACAAGACCGTAGTGATGATTATGGGGGTGGATGAACGAGAGGATGATGTAGGCCGCTCCGATACCCTGATGATTGCCACCTTAGACCCTAAAAAGCACAAGGCTGCCATTCTATCTGTGCCACGAGATACCAGGGTCAAGATCAAGGGCTATGGCTTTGACAAGATTAATGCAGCATACGCCTACGGCGGCCACAAGCTGACCCAGAGCACCGTAGAGGATCTGCTAGGGGTAGAGATGGAGCATTATGTCCTGGTCAATGTAAATGCCTTTACCAAGATTATTGATGCCATTGGGGGCGTGGATATTAACGTAGAGAAGCGGATGTATTATGAGGATCCTTGGGATGACAACGGAGGATTGGTCATCGACCTTTATCCTGGGGAGCAGCATATGGACGGCAAGACAGCCATGACCTATGTCCGCTACCGTGACGAGGAAGGAGATATCGGCCGCATTACCCGCCAGCAGAAATTTATGCAGGCAGTAATGGACAAGCTGACCTCACCATCCATTATCCCTAAGATACCGGCTATTATCAGCCAGGTGGTAGACTCCATTGACACTGACCTTTCCGTCAAGGAAATGATCGAATTTGCTGCGGCACTTAATGAGGCCCGCTCCAACGGCCTCCAGACTGAAATGCTGCCTGGCCGTCCAATGTATATTGAGGGCATCAGCTACTGGTTGCCGGATCTCTCCAAGCTGAGAACCACTGTGGCAAATACCTTGGATGTGCAGCTTAGTTCCACCTTCCGCAGTGCTACTGAGCGGGAAATGCTAGAATACGAGGAATCTGTACCGGATGATGCCCAGGAGATTCCACTGGACGAAAGCACCAAGCGTCGGCTGGGCCTGGATGACTATGACAGCGACAGCTCCTCCAAGAGCTCCAAGCATAGCACTAAGGACAGCAAGAAAGACTCCACCGATGATGCTGAGGACGTAGATGACTCCCTGTCCAATCCATTTGCCGAGGATGGAGACCCACGGGAGGGCCGTACACCTGACCGTAGCCGCCATGAGTCCTCCACTGAGGACAACCAGGAGCAGGAACCAGCTGCTCCCGCCCAGGCACCAACCATGACCGTGCCCGCTGCCGGCAAAACCGCCAA
>CAVAVT010000134.1:0-2787 GCA_963592185.1 bacterium
CGGAGGGGAAATATGTCATCAAAAAGTGATTCCAAAACTTATTTTTTACTTATATCAACTACGGTGATATGGGGCATTCAGCCCATGTGCATCAAATGGCTGCTGGGGGGATGGACTCCCGTTACCATTACTGTTATGCGGTATGTTTTCATAGGAATAATCCTCCTTGCCATTGCAGGGCTGAAGAAGGAGCGCATTCTTCCGCAGGGGAAGGAATGGCTGTATCTCTTTGGCATGGGTCTTACCGGCATAGGGATAAACAATGTGCTGCAGTTTACGGGTCTTCAGTATTCCACGGTTACTGACTGTACGCTGATTGCGGCCTCTTCACCTGCGATTACAGCCTTTTTGTCCGCAATTTTCATTAGGGAAAAGCTCTCCCGGAGGGTGTGGCTGGGCATTGCCATATCCTTTGCCGGGGCGCTGCTTGTGGTGAGCAAAGGGTCCTGGGATGTGATAAGGAGCCTGAATTTTAATATCGGCGACCTTTTTTTCCTTACCTGCCAGGTGGCATGGACCATTTATTCACTTTTTGCCCTGAAGGTTATGCGGAAAATGACGGCGGCTGCTGCCACTGGATGGGCTGGGCTAATCGGCGCAGGGATTACCCTTTGCTTTGGGCTTTCCACCGGAATGTTTGAAATAGCTCCTCTGGACACTCTGATGCTTGGCTCGTTTATTTTTGCGGTGGCATTTGGCGGCGTTATGGCAATGCTTTTTTGGAACATTGGTGTGCGGAATATCGGTCCAAGCCGGACGGCGATTTTCCAAAATATCTCTCCAATCGTGGGAATGGTTGGGGGAAGCATATTCTTCAGCGAGGTTATCGGCCTGCCACAGATACTGGGGGCGGCTGGAATTTTCCTGGGGGTATACATTACAACCCACAGTAGTTAAAGAAATACTATGAAAAAAGCGGTTCGCTGACTTAATGCCGGCGTGCCGCTTTTTGTGGTAAAATATGAGATGTATGTTGAAACGCAATGGGAAGATTTTTCCAGCGGAAAAACATGAACAATGGCGTTATCATAAAATGAATGGAGAATCAGGTTGAGTATTTTAAATGTTGAACATATGTCCCACGGTTTTGGTGGAAGGACGATTTTTGAGGATGCATCCTTCAGACTGCTGAAGGGAGAGCACATTGCCTTGGTGGGAGCAAACGGCGAGGGCAAGTCCACATTTTTATCAATAATTACAGGCCAGCTGACGCCGGATGAGGGCAAGGTGGAATGGTCAAAGAGAGTTACCACTGGATATTTGGACCAGTATGCGGTGCTGAAGGAAGGCATGACCATCCGTGACGTGCTGAAAACCGCCTTTGACGACATGTACAAGCTGGAGCAGGAAATGCTGCAGGTCTACGATAAGATGGGGGAGGCTTCCCCGGAGGAAATCGACAAGATGATGGCGGATGTGGGGGATATTCAGGGAATACTGGAGGCCCACAGCTTTTACACTTTGGACAGCAAAATCGAAGAAGTGGCAGGGGGACTTGGCCTCAGAGATATCGGACTTGACAGGCTGGTGGACGAGCTTTCCGGCGGACAGCGCACGAAGGTGCTGCTGACCAAGCTTCTCCTTCAAAGCCCGGATATTCTTATCCTTGACGAGCCTACCAACTTCCTTGATGTGGAGCATATTGAGTGGCTGAAGACCTATCTTCAGGGATATGAAAATGCGTTTATTCTGGTTTCCCACGATGTGCCGTTTTTGAATGCGGTAACAAATGTTATTTATCATGTGGATAATGCTACCCTGACACGCTACACTGGGAGCTATGAGAAGTTCCAGGAGATGTATGCCCTAAAGCGCCGTCAGGAAGATGCGGCATACGAGCGTCAGCAGGCGGAAATTGCCAAGGAAAAGGATTTTATCCAGCGCAACAAGGCTAGAGTTGCTACCCGTGGCATGGCAAATTCCAGACAGAAGCGTTTGGATAAAATGGAGGTATTGGAGAAGCGCACGGAAAAGCCGAAGCCCCATTTTAATTTTAAGATGGACAGAACTCCCAGCCGTTTTGTTATCGATGCCAAGGGGCTGGTGCTGGGCTATGATACGCCCCTTACCAATCCGCTGGATGTGCAGCTGGAGCGTGGACAGAAGATTGCCCTTCGTGGTGTCAACGGCCTTGGAAAAACCACTCTTCTCAAGACTCTTTTGGGGGAGATAAAGCCTATAGCTGGACATATTGAGCTTGGCGAGTTTGTGACTCCCGGATATTTTGAGCAGGAGTCCAATAGGGGCAACGACAATACCGCCATTGAGGAAATATGGCAGGAATATCCCGGCATGACTGAGTTTGAGGTCCGGGCGGCGCTGGCTTCCTGCGGTCTTACCAATGAGCATATCACCAGCAAGATGATGGTGCTCTCAGGCGGTGAGGCGGCAAAGGTCCGTCTGTGCAAAATCATGCAGAAGCCTGTGAACCTGCTGGTATTGGACGAGCCTACCAATCATTTGGATGTGGATGCAAAGGATGAACTGAAGCGTGCGTTGAAGGAGTACAAAGGCTCTATACTGCTGGTTTCCCATGAGCCGGACTTCTACGAGGACTGGGTGGACAGCGTGTGGAATATTGAAGGCTGGACCACAAAGATTATTTAAATATATTTTTTGCGCACGAAAAATTCCCCGATAGAGCAAATTCTGTACTATCGGGGATTCTTGCAAGCAGCTTAAGCTGATATTATTCAAAAAAAATCCCCCGGTTAGAACCGAGGGATTTGGAACACCATCTTTTGAATTAGTATCTTGGCTGATTAAGCAGTGGCTGCTTCTCGGCCA
>CAVAVT010000135.1:0-2765 GCA_963592185.1 bacterium
TAGGTAGAAGCGGCAATATAAACAATCGAGAGACCAAGGAGAAGCAATAGCCCGCCGTGATAGATCCAACAAAAGAGAGGATGCGTTTTCCATTTCTCCCAATTCCATGGATAGCAGAATAAAATCCCTATGACGCCAATCCATAGCTCCTTTCGGCCGACATAGTAATCCAGATCAAAGCCCTCTATCCCCTGATTCATGCCAAACATGACCAGCAGATAGTCTTTGGCCATAGTCAGATCATCAGCTCTAAACAGCACCCACCCCAGCACAAAGACCAGGATCACATAGAAATGCCCCATGACAGCGGGAAGGCGAATTCCTTTGCAGCGTTTTTCCAAGATAATGAATAAGCCATGCCAAAGCCCCCAGGCCACGAAGTTCCAGCTGGCACCATGCCATATCCCTGTAGCCAGAAAAACGCAAAAGAGATTCAGCGTTGTCCGCCCCGCACTGATTCGATTTCCTCCCAAAGGAATGTACAAATACTCTTTAAACCAACTGCTCAAAGAAATATGCCATCTCCGCCAGAAATCAGTCATGGAAGCAGCTATGTATGGGTAATTGAAGTTTTCCTTAAACTTAAAGCCAAAAATCCGTCCCAGCCCGATAGCCATGTCCGAATACCCGCTGAAGTCAAAGAATATCTGCAGTGAGTACGCAATCGCTCCAATCCAGGCAATCTCCCACGTCATATGCGCCGTTCCGGTGGCATACACGTTATCGGCAATGCTCCCCATGGTGTTAGCAATCAAAACCTTCTTCGACAGCCCGATAATAAATCGCCGCAGACCATAGACCACATCGGCTATCTGTATATGGCGCTCCTCAATGTTCTTCGCCACATCCTGATATTTCACAATAGGCCCGGCAACAAGCTGCGGAAAGAGAGATACGTACAGTGCCAATTTCTCTATATTTCTTTGGCAAGCCGCATTTCCTCTGTACACATCCACCGCATAAGAAATTGCCTGAAATATGAAGAAAGAAATCCCGATCGGCATGACCACCTGCAAAGATGGCAAGTTTGTATGAGCGATAGCATTCACATTTTCCAGAATGAAGTCGGTGTACTTAAAGAAAATGAGAATAGACAGGTTAATCGCTATGTCTAACCTCAATATAAATTTCCGATGTACTGGATAATCGCTCATCAAAATACCGGCAGCATAATTTAGCCCAATCACCAAAAGCATCACAGAAACATACCGCGGCTCGCCCCATCCGTAAAAGAAAAGGCTCGCCAACAGCAGCCAATAATTTCTAAATCGCTCACTGATAAAGAAGTAGCCCAGGCACACCACCGGCAAAAACAGAAATAAGAACGTAGTGGAACTAAATAGCATTTGCCCTCTCCCTATCCTTTAATTAACCAATAACTGTGCGAATCTTTCTACCACTTCGTCTATTACGATATCCGGCCTCTTTTCTTGGATAGCGGGGACATTTTTGAAAAATTGTCTTGTCCAGGCATATTCCACATGACCAAACTGCTGCGACAGGAAAGGCACAAGAGCTGTGGAAAAAGAATCTCTCACCACAAAGACACGCTGCGCTCCCCCAGGATTGTCAGCGATCAGATATTCACATCCCTTATTAGCCTGTATATTTTCCTTTTGCGACTCCGTTTTCACCAAGCGATAAGTCGGCTTCTCCTTATATTCCAGTATTGTCGTTTTATATTCCCGATCAGTCAGATTCAGCATCTTTTGCAAATCGCCGCCAGTCTTCACCTCTTTCCGGATGAAATCATTGGATGATAAGGGCTGCAAATCCGGATAGTCCACTCGAATGACCTTCATCAATTCCTGATATCCCACGAATGCCCCCGCTGTATTCCAATGGGTATCATTTCGGTAGTAAAGCTCACATTGATTTTTGGCATTCAGCAACGCCTCCAGCGGATAGACCACCGGTATGTCGCTATACTCCTTCAAATATCGATACAACTGCTCCCCGCGGCCGATGTCATTTACTTTGCGATATCTCGAAGAGTAAAATTCTCCGTAAACCTTATTTTTATCAGGCGCAATAAGCACATAATAGCGCGCCCCCATATCGGCGCACAGCTTTTGTTTCTCCTCCAGTTTCGCTTTGATGGTTTTCAGCTCTTCTTCCGTGAAATTATTCTGATTTTGGAAATTAGCAATCGAGCGATCCCCTTTATAAAAAAGCCAGCCCTCTTCCCCTTCGAAAGCCTGGTCATTCTCCACTGTCCCAAGCAAAAAAGATTCAATCTTATCATGGATTCCCAAAGCCTTCTCCCGTCCACGGAAATGGTCATTGAGCCATAAATCGTACTGTTTGCCATAGTCATAATTGAAATTCCCCTTCACCGTAAGCGTCGGTGCCGGAGCCAACTTGCGGTTTTCTCGCTGGCTTACTACACTACTGCTAATACGGGTCATGGGGAGCAGAAACGCCAAGCCGCAGACCACCACAAATAACAGATGACATAAAGAACTTTCTTTCCGTCTTTTCCAGATAGCATGAACCACATGAGAACTCAATACGTAAAAAACTGCAATCAGCGTTACAGCAAGCAGGAGATCATATTTTTTTACAACGCCAAATCTATGAATATCCGTAAAGATTAAGTACCTAAACACCGCAAACAAAAAAATTGTCATGGCTATTGTCAGTAGTTGCCTCTTCATATGTACCTCTCTCCAAGACACGACAAAAGCCCATCCCCGAAGCGTAAGCTCCGAAGATGGGCTCTTTGGTTGGAAAAGGTAATGCTTTTTAAACCATTACCCCCCCCC
>CAVAVT010000136.1:0-2738 GCA_963592185.1 bacterium
CAACGATATTGAAAACGGTGTTGGCTTAAGCAAAAAATATGATTCCACAGAGGATTTGTACAAGGATCTGGGAATATGAAGCTAAAAGTTCAGTTTTATACACAGTTCAAAAAGGATATAAAAATAGCGAAAAAACGTCATTTGGATATGTCCATATTAAAGGAAGTTGTAGATAAGCTGAGCGAGGGGAAAGCACTGGAACCTAAATATCGTGATCATGCACTAAAAGGCAATTATCTTAACTACAGGGAATGTCATCTGCAGCCAGATTGGCTTCTAATTTATAAAATTTCAGATGACACCTTAACCTTGGTGCTGGCTAGAACTGGAACCCATAGTGATTTGTTTGACAAATAATGAAAAGCAGTGATGAAGCGTTAATTCGTTTTGTCACTGCTTTTTAGTTATGGCTGTGATAATATATGGTTATGATTAATATGATGCCATTTGGAGGGGTTACGATGACTTTACAGCAATTAACATATCTTGTGACGGTGGCAGAATGCGGAAATATCACCGATGCAGCGGAGAAGCTATTTATTTCCCAGCCCAGCCTCAGTGCCGCCATCCACAAGCTTGAAAAGGAAATGAACGTAACAGCCTTTGTCCGGACCAATAAGGGAATCACCGTTACCAGAGAAGGCGAGGAACTGCTGTCCTTTGCCAGAATGCTTCTTGAGCAGGCGGCTCTTATGGAGGAGCATTTTGGCTCTGGGAAAAAGCGTGTCCCCAGATTTTCCGTGTCATGCCAGCATTATTCCTTTGCCATAAACGCCTTTGTGGACGTAGTGAAAAAGTACGATGCGGATAAATATACCTTCATTATAAGAGAAACCCAGACCGGAGAGATAATAGAGGATGTTTCCACAGGAAAAAGCGAGCTGGGGATACTATATCTTTCCGAAAGCAACGAAACCGTGATTACCAAAATGCTTAGAAAAAATGAGCTGATATTCGAAGAGCTTTTCACAGCCACGCCCCATGTTTTTATCAATGAAACCCATCCGCTGGCGGAAAAGGAGCGGATTACACTGGAGGAGCTGAAGCCCTATCCCTATTTGGTATATGAACAGGGAGCGCACAATTCTTTCTACTTTTCAGAGGAGCTTTTAAGCGTGCTGGACATGCCGAAAATTATTCAGGTCCGGGACAGAGCTACCCTTTTCAACCTTGTCATAGGTCTTAACGGCTTCACTGTATGCTCAGGAATCATCGACAGCCGGCTGAACAGCCCAAGCATCATAGCGAGGCCCTTGGAAATGGATGGGGAAATGCGCATCGGCCTCATAAAAAAGAAAAACCTTGTCATGAGCCAGTATGCAGAATCCTATATTGAATCTCTGAAAAATCATCTATCCATAGTTTGAAACTATGGATAACCGTCTATAGCAAGTATTTTTCAATGACGTCTTTTTAAGGTAGACTAACTCCTGTAAACACCGACAGACAAAAGGAGATAGATACCATGGCAGATTTGAAAACCCCTTTCCGTTATGATTTTGTAGGAAGTTTCCTTCGCCCACAGGCGGTCAAGGATGCGAGAGCGGCCTATGCAGCTGGCTCCATAAGCAAAGAGGAGCTGGACAAGGTAGTGAACTCAGCAATCACAGATGTTGTAAATAAACAGAAAGCGCTTGGATTCCATGCCATTACTGATGGCGAGTTCCGCCGTACCTACTGGCACCTTGACTTCATGTGGGGCTTCGAGGGAGTGTCCCATCAGCAGACCGGCGGCGGTGTACAGTTCAATGCAGAAATGGCATCAGTTGAGGACACCTGGCTCACTGGAAAGGTTAAGGCGAAGGCACATCCCTTTGTTGAGTATTTTAAATTTCTCAAGCAGTTCGAGGACGAAAACACCGTTGCAAAATATACCATCCCTGCTCCGGCGCAGATGTTCCAGCAGATGATTGTCCCTGTGAACATTGAGACTACCCGTAAGATATATGCAACTAATGAAGAGCTGATTCACGATATCGGCATCGCCTATCAGGACGTAATCCGCCAGTTCTACGATGCTGGCTGCCGTAACCTTCAGCTTGACGACTGCACCTGGGGAGCCATTGTAGGAGATGCCGCAAAGCAGCGTTATCAGGCCCTTGGCATTGACTTGGACGAAGTAAAGAAGCAGCTTCTTGCAGTGAATAACCTTGCACTGGAGAACCGTCCTGCGGACATGGTTATCAACTCTCACATCTGCCGTGGCAACTACCATTCTACATTCTTCACCAGCGGCGCATATGACTCCGTAGCTGACTACGTTTTTGCACAGGAAAATGTGGATGCCCTGTTCCTTGAGTACGATGATGAGCGTTCCGGCGGATTTGAGCCGCTGGCAAAGGTTTCTCCTGACAAGAAGGTTGTCCTTGGGCTCATTACCACCAAAACCCCTGAACTGGAGGACAAGGCGGCTGTCATTGAAAGAATCCACGAGGCGGCAAAATATATTTCACTGAACTGTCTCTGCCTCAGCCCCCAGTGTGGCTTCGCATCCTGCGAGATAGGCAACAAGCTAACAGAGGAAGAGCAGTGGGCCAAGCTGAACCTTGTTAAGGAAATTGCCGAAGAAGTTTGGGGAAAATAAAATATACTTAAATTTAAAAAGGAGAGCGGATTTCTGTTGTCCCTCAGAGTTAGACTCAACATCTAATTAAATAATCAATAAAGTAAAAGGGTTTTTATCAAGGATGTCAAATAATACCCTTTATGGGCTTTATTTTTGCTGTGTATTAATAAGG
>CAVAVT010000137.1:0-2701 GCA_963592185.1 bacterium
CTGGTATACATGACCCAGGACGCAATCCCCGCCGATGAGTGGACGATCAAGAATCTTCTCCAAGCGTTTCAGGACCCCGAAGTGGGCGCTGCCTATGGCCGCCAGCTTCCCCATAGGGACGCGACCCTTTTGGCAGCTCGTGCGAGAGCTTTCAATTATCCTGCCAAGAGCCGCAAGAAAACGTTGGCCGATGCGAAAGAGTTGGGAATCAAAGTATCTTTCATTTCCGATACCTTTGCGGCGTACCGTCCTAAGGCGCTGGAAGAAATTGGTGGCTTCCCCAAGCGTGTGATATTGGGGGAAGATACCTATGTGGCATCGAAGCTGGTTCTCGCTGGCTATGCAAACTACTATTGCGCCGAGGCGAAGGTTTATCACTCGCACAACTATACTATCGCCGAAGAATTCCGGCGGTACTTTGACACGGGAGCCTTCCACGCCATGGAGCCATGGATCAGGAAATCCTTCGGTCAGGCGGAGGGGGAAGGCTTGCGATTTGTTTTTGCAGAACTGGCCTATTTGCTCAGGCATAAACCATTTCTATTGCCATCGGCTATCCTGCGGGATGGGGCTAAGTTTATAGGATATAAAATGGGCCTCAGCTATAAGCGATGGCCGCTTGCTCTGCAGCGCTGCAGCACTATGAGGAAAGTATATTGGAAGGAATGACTTTTTGATGGGAAGACAGAGAGTCTTTTTTTAAATGAGCAAGGAGGTAAAATATGGTGTGGCTACATTCTTTGAATCAGAAAGCACTGGATACATTGCGACGTAAGATTGATGAGTACCCCTGTGTTTCTTTTGATATATACAATACGTTGGTACATAGAGATTGTTATAAGCCGACAGAATTATTTTGCTTCCTGGAGGAAGAAATCGATGAGCGTTATCATATGGAAAGTCATTTCGCTTCTTTACGTGTATCCGCAGAGATGGCAGCATTCAGGAAATCTTCATCGGAAGAGGTGACGATTCATCAGATTTATAGCGAATTGTCTATGGGGTTATCTGACTTGGAAATGAACTGGGTCATGGAGCGGGAGCAGGCGTTGGAGGATGAATTTTGCAGGTGGAATCCGTTGATACAGCCAATTTATGAATATTGTCGCGCTCATAAGAAAAAGATTCTTGTCATCAGTGATATGTATTTGCCCCAAAATAAAATAGCTAAGATATTGGGGAAATTGGGAATCCAGTATGATGCATTGTTTGTTTCTTCAGAGGTGCAAAAGACCAAGGGCAGTGGGAATCTATTTCTCCAAGTCCTTGCAGAGCTAAAGTTGCAGCCGGCGGATGTGCTTCACATCGGTGATAATAAGTGGGGGGATTTCCTGATGCCTATGAGACTGGGCATGGGGGCGGTACACATACCCGCGGATAATCGGTTGAATCTTTTCTTTGATAAAGCTGCTGCAGCGAGATCATCTGCTTATGGAAATTTATGTGCGTTCATCAATAACCATTCAGTGTCGCATGATTGGAAATTTCTTCCATCAAGCGTGCCGAGTGAGTGGGACTATTTTGCTCAGGTCGGGTATGAGACTGAAGGTCCTGTGCTTTATGGATTCGTGAAATGGCTTTCCAACGAGTGGAAGAAAGAGCATGTGGAGAAAGTATTCTTTCTGGCTCGTGATGGACAGCTTATGCAGAGGGCTTTTGAAAAATTGGGCGAGAAGATCCCGCAGGAGTATATGTTTGCCTCAAGGCGAGCATTGATTGTCCCTTCTTTGTGGATGGATGCGGATTTATCTGGCATTGGAAAAAAGACGCTTCTACCTCGTTATATAACAATTAAAACACTGCTTAATCGGATGGGTGTGGATTACCGGCAGTTTGAAGGTTGGTGTAATTTGGCGGGGTTTGATTGCTTGAAGGAGTATGATTGCCGGAATCTTTTGGAAAATAAAACATTTGTAGAGGTGTATGAAACACACATCCGGAGCGAAGTGGTCAGAAACTCTAAGGAGCAATATGAACTGCTGATAAAATATATGAAGCAGATCGGCTTTCAGGGGAAGGTCGCTATCGTGGATATAGGATGGTTTGGAAATATGCAGGCAGCGCTTGAGAAAGTTGTGAAAGCGGCGGGCTTACCGGTAGAAATATATGGATACTATTTGGGGCTGAATCCGGCTACCAAGAGGCTTGATGGATTACAGGCAAAAGGGTATTTGTTTAATAAAGGGGAGGATACGGAAATTGCCGAAAAAGGTATATCTTTTATCCCGGTTGTAGAAGTATTCTTTGCCGCGAATCATGGGACGACGCTAGGATATAGTGAAGAGAATGGGCGAATTATTCCAATTTTGGATAGATGGGAATATGAGGCGCCTGTGAGACAAATGGATTATAAAAAGATTAGTAAAATCCAGAAAGGGGCACTGGCTTTTATCGATGATGCATGGGGAACCGTAGCAGGTCAAATTCTTTTCAAGGACTTAGATGCAGAGACTGCGTTCACAAATTGGTTACAGATGGGCTGTTATCCGACTTGTTTTTGCGCAAATCATGTTGGAAACATTCATCACTCGGATACGGAGATAGAGTCGTTAGCCATTTCTGGAGATAAGATGAATTATTTGATACATCCGGAGCGATTTATTCATGATTTTATCCATTCCACATGGCGAGTTGGATTTTTGACGCGAACGTTTGGGGAATGGCCTCCTCGATACCGGGCGTATAGGTGGGCGAAAAAATT
>CAVAVT010000138.1:0-2660 GCA_963592185.1 bacterium
AAAATGCCGCAGAGGCGTGCACAGAAATCCGAAACGCTGTTTCGGGAAATTCTGCAATGTAGCACGTCGCTGCGGCTTATTTGCAAGCAATAAGTTATGAAATTCAGTTAGGGCGGACGTTCGCCGCCGATTGTGAGCAGAATGTCTTTACCTCGTTCTGCCGGGCACTTTTGCAACACTCGAATAGGCTCCTTGATATGTCCCAGTGATTTCAGGACAAAGCATCGTTTCTTTAAGGGACAGTTCTTTGGGCATCGATATATGACTTCAAGCAATTGTAAATTCCACCTCCTGCTGTTAATGCGTTCGCTAACTTCTAACGTTTCGCCAAAAAAAGAATGCATCACATCCCCCGATTGCTACTTCGATAAACCGAGCGATCGCAAACGGATTCGCATTGCGCTCTTGGAAACACTGAAGGCGGCAGCCATTTCAGCTACGACAGATTCATCTAGAAAACCGTTTTGTTCGAATGATGTTAAACGTTAGAACATGGCGGTTACAGGCACACATTGCCTTGAACGGCCCCTGCCAGAGTGCTACAATAAAATAAATAATTTGATTTTTAAATATCAGATTTTGCTTTGGGAGGATAGGCAATGGCGGTTTCATATAAAAAGCTCTGGAAGATTTTGATCGACCGGGATATGACAAAGACTCAGCTCAGAAAAGATGCCGGTATCAGCACCGGCGCACTTGCCAAGCTTGGCAAGAATGAAAATGTAAATACGGGGATTCTCGTGAAGATATGCAGCACGCTTCACTGTGATATTTCCGATATCATGGAAATCACAGAAGAAGGCGGTGTACAGTAATGGAAAAAGCAAACTTCGGACAGTTGGTATCCTTTGTCTTTGGCATTGCCAATGATTGTCTTGTAGATGTATATGATGTGGGCGATTACCGGAAAATCATCCTGCCGATGATGGTGATCCGCCGTTTTGATGCGGTTCTGGAGCCGACCAAGAAGGCGGTTCTTGAGATGAAGAAAAATCTGGATGCAGCCGGTATCACAGAGCAGGATGAAGCTCTGTGCTCTGCGGCGGGCGAAGCCTTCTGCAACAGCTCGCCCTATACACTGTCTGATTTGAAATCCCGCACCAATCAGCAGCAACTCCGTGCGGACTTCATTCTGTATCTGGACGGTTTTTCCAAGAATGTGCAGGACATCATCAAAAAGTTTGAGTTCCGCAACCAGATCGATAAGCTTTCTGACCATGACATTCTCGGCTTGTTGATCAGCAAATTTACCGATCAGTCCATCAATCTTTCCTCCAGACCGGTCACCACTGCCGCAGGCGTTACGCTTCCGGCGCTGGACAATCACACCATGGGGACGGTCTTTGAGGAGGTTATCCGTAAATTCAATGAGGAAACCAATATCACCGACGCAGGACGCCATTTTACGCCTCGTGATATCGTCGAGCTGATTGCAGACCTGGCATTTGTTCCGGTGAAGGACAAGATTCAAGACAATACCTACCGCATCTATGACGGAGCTTGCGGGACGGGCGGTATGCTCACGGTGGCTGAACAGAGAGTTCGCGAGCTTGCGGCAGAATACGGCAAGAAGGTCTCTATCCATCTCTACGGCCAGGAGGTCGCAGACGAAACTTACGCCATCGCCAAGAGCGATATGCTGGTAAAGGGCGAAGGCGAACAGTCCAACAATATTTCCTTCGGCTCTACGATCTCCAATGACGGCTTCAGCGGGCAGACCTTTGACTTTTGCCTTTCCAATCCGCCCTTTGGCACGCCATGGAAGACAGATCTGAAAGCCTGGGGCGACATCAAGAAGGATGACATTGCCGACAGCCGTTTTGTTGTGAGCTACCAGGGAAAAACGCTCTCGCTGATTCCGGATATCGGAGATCCGCAGATGCTCTTCCTCGCCAACAACATCAGCAAGATGAAGCAGGACACGGCACTGGGTACCCGTATCGTAGAGGTACACAACGGCTCCTCGCTGTTCACCGGCAAGGCCGGTCAGGGACCGTCCAATCTGCGACAGTACATCATCGAGCAGGATTTGCTGGAGTGCATCGTGGCAGTTCCGGAAAAGATGTTCTACAACACCGGCATCGGTACCTATCTGTGGGTGCTCTCCAACAAGAAGGAGCCGCGCCGCCGGGGAAAGATTCAGCTGATCGATGCGACATCCTTCAAAAAGCCGCTGCGTAAGAACATGGGTGAAAAGAACTGCGAGCTTACCAAAGAGCTCCGCGAGCAGATTTTGGAATTGTACATGGCGTTCGATCAGGCTGACACGCAATACAGCAAAGTATTTGACAATTCCGAATTCGGCTACTGGGAAGTGCCGGTTTACACGCCACAGCTGGATGAAAACGGACAGCCCATCGTAGACAAAAAAGGCAAGCCCGTAAAGCCGACCGCCGACAAGGAGCAGATTCCTTTCCGCTACGAGGGCGGGATCGAAGCCTTTATCGAGAACGAAGTGAAGCCCTATAATCCGCTGGCCTACACAAAGCCCGGCACGGAAAAGATTGGATATGAGCTTTCCTTTACCAAATACTTCTATCAGCCGGTGCAGCTGCGCACGCTGGAGGAAATCACAGCCGACATCCGCGCTGTGGAGGCAGAAACCGACGGCCTGCTGGATGAGATCATGGGAGGCTGAGGATGAGGTACGAGGAATATAA
>CAVAVT010000139.1:0-2622 GCA_963592185.1 bacterium
ATCTGACGCTGGCGGATTATTGGGGCGTAGGAAATCGGGAGCCAGAGATGGATGATGATAAGGGGACGTCGGTGGTGCTGGTTCACTCTGAGAAGGGGCGGGCGCTGTGGGACAGGCTGAGTGCTTCCTTCCAGGTGCAGAAGACGGATCTGGCCTATGTGATCCAGTGCAATCCTAGCATCGCCAGAGCTTCTCCCGCGCATCCGGGACGGGAAAAGTTTTTTGCTGATTTCGTGGGGGATGCTTAGTGGTAGAGGCGTGAGGTTGCGCGTGGCGCGTTTACTTGCTGTCTCATGGTAGCTGTGAACCGTAGTCCGCGTAATCGTAGCCCAAGCGTGCTTGCCGGCTTCTTTCGTAGCGAGGTATCAGATGTTCAGACGGTCAGACGCTAGACTGCGTTTGGTGCAAGCGAAAGCTGGCAGGCCTGGGGCTATTGCTGAATAGATCCTTCGACTACGCTCAGGATGACGTGGAGGGGAAAACGGTAGTGGGGAAGCAGGTACGCGGGCGTCTGATGTCTGATTGTCTGCCGTCTCGAGGAAGGCCAACCTCCACCGCGAAGCGGGCCACCATCTTTTCTGCAAAATGTAATAGCCGCCTTCCAAAGGAAGGCGGCTATTGCTACAGAAGATGGGTTTTGATTTTCAATTTCTTTTGCTTTTAGAAATAAGTTCTCCCGGCTCGGCGATGACGTTAGAGAGTTTTTCTGCTTCTAGGTGCATGCGGATTTTTTCGGGGAAGTGGGTGCAGTAGGTGTGGAGCGGGGCGCTGGCGAAGAGTTTTTGGTATTTGTCAATGGACATATTGGCGAGTTCGCGCTTGAGTTGCTTGGTGCCTTGCTCTTTGCAGTGGAGTTTCTTGGGAAGCTCGCTGGTTTTACAGTCGAGGAGGCGGCAGAGTTCATCTTCGAAGTTTTTATTTTGGGCGAAGAGTTTGATATTTTGTTGGCGAATGGATTTCTTCATTGTCCGGATGTTAGTGGAGAGGCATTGCAGATTGCCTTTGCTTAGGATGTCTGTGTCTATGATGCAGAAGAGTTCGGCGTTTCGGATGGAGAGAAAGTCTTGTGCAGGGGAGAGGTTCTTTTGCATAAGGTTGAAGATACGGATTTTCCCGGGGGCGATGTGATTGGATTCTTTGAGAAAGCCGAGGAATGTCTTTTCGGTTTCTCCTTCTACGATATAGTATCTAATCATGGTCAGCCTCGGTTTCTTTTTCCAGGAGAGTGATGAGGTTGCTGTAGTCGGGGAGGACATCGAAGTAGTCGTTTTCGTAGTAGCTGCGGAAGTTGCGGTCGTTCTTTATGAGCTTGGAGCTGGCCCAGAGAGCTGTATTGAATCCATCTTTTTGCCGTTTCAGGAAGAGGAAGGCATTGGTAGGAATCTTGAGGTCACAGACTTCTACGTTATGGGTGGTGAATATGAGCTGGTTGGTTTCTTTTTTTATCAAGAAGGAGAGCCAGATGAGATATTTCTCCAGTTCGGAGTGCATGTGGGAGAGGCACTCATCTACGAAAATCATATGATCACCAACGGTTTGCAGGCAGGAGAGGATGGAGCTGAAGGCGAGGGCTTCGATGGTGCCTTGGGAGAGTCTGTGGGTGTTGATGTTGGAGAGATTGCCGTCGGGGATGGTGAGTGCTTGTTTGTTCTTGAAGAGAATGGTGTAAGACTTGGACAAGGTGCCGTAGGGGGCGGCGGGCTCTGCGACGACGCCATGGGAAATCCCGGCTTCTGGGACGAGGGTGACCACATCTTCGACAGAATTATCCAGGATGGGAAGTATTTTGGAAATCATGGGGATATTGATGTGTGTGAGTCCGCTCATGCCGATGGGGTCACCATGGAAGCTGGAGAGGGCAAACCAGAACTGAACGCTTGTCCGCCAAATGGTAGTTAGGGATTCGTTCTTTTTGAGTCGCAGGAGGTAGGAGCAAAAACCAGGGCGGATTTGGTCGGGCTCTTTGTCCCGTTCGTATAGAAGCGGGGTGGCGTCGTCTAGCCGTTTTCGAAGCTCTGTAATGTTGTAGGTGGGAGAAATCGCCGCTTCCCGGATGATTTCTTTTTTGAGACCGTCTTTGTCGAAGGTGGCAGTGAGACGGTAGGCGGTTTTGTTTATCGCAAATTCGATGGTGAAAGAGGCGTCCTGACTGCGCTTGTAGATGCTTTTTGCCAGGTCGTCAGCGGTGCCGTTGTCGCGGCAGATGAGGTAGTTGTAAATCAGGCAGAGCAGGTGGCCGATGGTGGTCTTGCCTGCGGCGTTGGCGCCCATGATGATGATATTCTTGCGCACTTTGATGTTAGAGCCTTCAAAAAGGGCATCGTTTTTTGTGATTTCATAGGCGAGCTTTCGTGGATATGTGAAATCAATATCCAAATCTCGGAATAGGAAAAAGTTTTGGCATTTCAGGTTGAGTATGAACATGGGAATACACCTCCTAGGTTAGATTATATCAAATATTTTCCAACTTTTGGAAAATATTTTTGTAAAATGCGTAAGGAAATTACGTAAGATACCGTGATTTATGCCGGATGACCGGACAGGCAGATGGTGGATATCCGCTATCGCCTTCGATACGGTTGTTTTTGTGTGTTAAAATAAGGGCATTAGCACGGCGAGAAG
>CAVAVT010000140.1:0-2606 GCA_963592185.1 bacterium
TGACCGTGAATATTTGCACCTGGCTAAAGTTTTGGCTAGGTAAGTAGTTAGTATATTATATAGGAATGCTCCCGGCATTTTTGTGCCTAATATAATATTTAGCATGGATTTAGACGGTTGATATCTATTCTCATAATAAAATATTAACAATTCACAAGCTTATGCAGCATACGTGAAATGTATCCCAAAGCCCCATAGCCCTTATAAAATAAAGGCTATGGGGCTTTTTTGAGCACTTTGAGTATATGTGCCAAAAGGCAAAATATATATAAAACCGAAATAAATATTGAAAAAACCTTCATTATCTTGCTGTAATAATAAAAAATAAAAGTCAATATCCATGTACCAAATGAGCAAAAATCTGGCAAAAATGCAAAAAAGTCATGGAAAAGCTATAAAATTTTGCAATATTGCACAAGTCCCAATGATTAAGTTTAAGACAAGAATTTGAAGAAATGAATTTAGAATGAAAAAAATTTTTTGAATTTAATAAAAAAGAATTGACAATAAAGCCTATTTGTATTAAATTATAGCCATAACTTATTCATAATTTATAGGGAAGTTACCCATAAATATGGAATTGTGCTTTTTAATATATCAAATTGTCGCAAAACTACGACAATACAATCAATTTATTTAAAAGCAAGATTTTGAAGAAAGCAAGATTATGAAGAGGTTAATGCATAGCGGAAATTGCAGTATTGATAAAGTTAGATAAAAATCTGCAGTAAATTGCTATGGGGGGTTATTTATTAAATATGGTATAGTGCTGGCCGGCACTGAAGGAGGTAAGAGCAGGCATAGCAAGAGGAGCGCAGACCGGTTTCCTGACCTGGGATATTCCAAGGTGGAGCTTGGAGGACCCGCACGGCTGCACATCTTCGACTGTATCGGCAATCATCTATCCTATTTATATTCAGGGGGGAAAATTTAAAATGTCATTATTGGTAACAATCGTAACATTTGCTGTCTGCACCATTGGTGTTGCACTTTATGCATGGTACAAAACTAAGGATACCAAGCTCGAGACTAAAGAAGGTTACTTCCTGGGCGGCAGAAGCCTCAGCGGTATGGTTATCGCAGGTTCCCTGCTCATGACTAACTTGTCTGCAGAGCAGCTGGTAGGTAACAACGGACAGTCAGTTCGTATAGGTATGAGTCCTATCGGATGGGAGGTTACCTCCGCACTGGCACTGGTTATCCTGGCTTATTGCTTCATGCCGAAGTACATGAAGAGCGGTCTTTCAACTATTCCTGAGTTCCTGGGAGAGCGCTATGATGAAGCAACTCATAAGCTGGTTTCCTTCATCGTTCTTCTTTCTTATGTACTGGTTATGCTTCCGACAATCCTGTACGCTGGTGGTCAGGTATTCGTAAGTATCTTCCATGTAGACAGCATCTTCCTCGACATGGGCGTTGCTCCTGAGCTTGCTCGTTTCGAAGCTGTTGCATGTGTATGCGTTGCTATTTCTGTTGTTGGTACTCTCTACGCTGTATTCGGTGGCTTGAAGGCTATCGCAACCTCCGATGCTGTAAACGGTATTGGTCTTATCATCGGTGGTCTCCTTGTTCCTGTCTTCGGTCTTATCGCTCTTGGCGAAATGCATGGTGGCGGATTCTCCGAAGGTGTTCATCAGTTCCTCACTCAGGATCCTACAATGCTGAACGCTATCGATCCTTGGAATGCAAATGAGCCTTATCTGCCTTGGCCGATTCTCTTCACTGGTATGCTTATCAACAACCTCTATTTCTGGGGTACTAACCAGTCCATCATTCAGCGTACTTTCGGTGCAAAGAACCTTGAGGAAGCACAGAAGGGTGTTATTTACGCCGGCTTCATGAAGATTGCTACTCCTCTTATCATCGTTGTTCCTGGTATCATCGCTTGCTTCCTCTTCCCAGAGATTACTGACTGGGGCAATGGCGATACCGCATATCCTATGCTGGTAGCAACTGTTATGCCTAAGCCGCTCCTTGGCTTCTTCGCAGCAGTTATGTTCGGTGCAATTCTTTCTTCCTACAACGCAACTCTCCAGTCTGCATCCACTATTTACTCTCTTGACCTCCATCGCTACATTGCTGGTAAAGAGGTTGATGAGGCTCAGTTGGTTAAGGTTGGTAGAAAATTCAGCGTAGCTGTTTCCATTTTCGCAACTGTTCTTTCTCCGTTCATTTTCTACCTCTCCGGTATCACTACAGTTGTTAACTCTGCATTCGCAGCGTTCAACACTCCAATCTTTGTCTGCTTGCTGGTTGGCTTCTTCTGGAAGCGTGTTACCGCTCGCTCCGCAAAGAAGGTTATCTGCTTCCACGTTGTAGTATATCTCCTTCTCCAGTTCGTACTCCGCAACATCATCCCTGCTCTTGCAGAGGTTCATTACCTGTACTTCACAGCTGTTCTCTTCTGCGTAGATATGCTTCTTATGTATATCTTCACCAAGTACGATCAGCTTGCAGAGGACTTCAAGCTCAGAGATGCTAAGGTTGTTGATATGACTCCTTGGAAGAATGGTAAGTACTATGCAGCATTGTCACTTATCGTAATGGTTCTGGCATACATGCTCTGCTCACCGCTGGGCATTGGTGCTTGGAAGTAAAAGTAAAAA
>CAVAVT010000141.1:0-2541 GCA_963592185.1 bacterium
TGAAGGCAAATCATCAGGTAGTAGCTACCCTGGAAGACGGCATTCTTGACGGCGGCTTCGGCGAGAAGATTGCCCGCTTCTACGGCCCATCTGATATGAAGGTGCTGAATTTCGGTCTGGAGAAGAAATTCTATGACCGTTATGATTATGCAGAGCTGGCTAAGGAAAACCATCTTACTCCTGAACAGATTGCCCAGGACGTGGCAGCATTACTGAAATAAAATTGTAATTTTTTGAATAAAAAAACATTAGAACAGCAGGAAAAATTTCCTACATCTCGAATATATTTGGTAAACAATCATGGTGGCGTAAAATAGCTAGAGGGGCATTTTTGCCACAGTGTTTATGAGAAGGGGTGTATTGCCGCCGGTGATGGTGCTATTACCTTGATGTTGGTGACTACTATTATATGTATGCTAATTCTGCTGGTCTTCAGCTACAAGCTGACGGCAGCTATCAAGGCTCCGTTGGAGATTATGCTTCATGTATGCGACAAGCTGAGTAAGGGAAATTTTTCTGTCAACACGCCGCCGTCCACAAGAGGCGATGAATTTGGGGATGTGCAGCGGGGGCTCTACGATATGACCATGGAGGTCAGCAAGCTGCTGAAGAGCTTCTCCAGAGCTACGGAGCAGCAGTCAGCCTCGGCACAGGAGATTGCTGCTGCCAGCGATGCCCTTGCCAAGCAGGCACAGGAGGTTCAGGAAAACCTGCAGCGATTCCGCTTCTAATTAAATAGCAATATTGGCTCCGGAGGGAAGTGGTATATGAACTGCTTCCCGTCAAGTAGACAATCAAAAAATAAAATTTTCTGCCATCAGATTTAGTCTGGTGGCAGTTTTTATGCTGCCGCCAGATATTGCTTGTGTTTCTCCATTGGTGTCAATACACCTAAGTTTCTTTGTAATCGCCGATAATTATAGTATTTTATGTAATCCTCTATCATCGTCACAAGGGAATCCCTGTCTGTGAATCTCCTGCCATAGTACCGTTCACGTTTCAAGATTCCCCAGAATCCTTCCATCGGACCGTTGTCTATACATTTTGCTACCCTGGACATGCTCTGGGTCATGCCGACAGCTTCAAGCTTGGCATGGAAGGCTCGATTAGTGTACTGAAATCCCCGATCCGAGTGGCATAGTGGTGTCGCTCCAGGATTGTCCATAATGGCTGCATCAAATGTGCTAAATACCAGTGCATTATTATTTGAATCTCCTATAACAAACTTCACAATCCTTCTGTCGTATAGGTCGAGAATTGCACTTAGATAAAGCTTGTGAACCTCAACCCCAATGTAATACTTAAATTCCGTGACATCTGTCAACCATTTCTTGTTTGGTGCTTCTGCCGTAAATTCCCTATTCAGGACATTCTCGGCAATAAACTGAGGATTGGTAGCCTGCCTGGTGCATCCATTGTTGCTGTATTTGATGGTGGATTTTATGCCTTTTTTTCGGCAGATACGGAGTATCCGTTTGTCGTTTGCCTTTATATTATGATACCGTTCCAGCTCATCACGAATCCGCCGGTAGCCTTTATCCGGACTAGCCGTATGAATCCTTTCAATCTCATCGGCAATCCGTTTGTTTTCTGCTTCGCAGGGCGGAATATCCCTGCGAAGCCACTTATAGTATGCAGCACGGCTTACATTCCCTAATCTGCAAAGCTGGCCTACCGGATAGCCATGGTCTTTATGTTCGTCCTTGATTGCCTGATAGATCCGTGCATTTCGCACCAGGCTCAGTCCCACATCCTCTCTATTTCCTTTAGTTTTTTTAGGAAGGATACCTCCATCTCAGCACGTTTCTTTTCGGCTCGCAGAATTCTGTTTTCAGCCCGGAGCTTCTCCAGCTCGGACATCTCCCCAAAAGGCTTTGTCCTGCCACGCCTGTCCCTAAGGGCTTCAACTCCGCCGGACTCATATTTAACGGTATAGTTTCGTGCCTGCTGGTATGATACGCTGTACTTTTCTGCTGTCTGAGCATAATTGTGCTCATGAGCGATGCAATATTGAACAATTTCCACCCGTTCATCGAAGGTTGTCTTTCTCCCCTTGGCCATAATAACTGTTCCTCCAGTCCTAAAAGTTTTCAGTCCATCATGACCATTATACTTCTTTATCCAGCTGCGTAGTTGGTAATTTGACTTGATTTTGTATTTTTTGCATATCTCCTGCAGCGAACCTTTTCCAGCAAGGTACTCCGCCACAGCCTGTTCCTTGAATTCTTTAGAGTAGTGCTTATTGCCATTCCGGATAAATGCCTCTTGCCCCATTGATTCATAATTAGCAATCCAGTAGCGAATATTGCTTCTCTTAATACCAAATTTCTTGGCAATTGCATTCTGAGAAAATTTTCCAGTTAGATACTCATTAATTGCGTCCAGGATAATCTCTGGATTGATTTTTCTTTTCCTCAATTAAAATACTCCCTTCCAGGCAGACAAGCTTTTATTATTTCGCTTGTCTACCTAGAAGGGAGCATATCAAATAGTACTGTGATTGGGGTGTTTTTATGTATAAGAAAAAGAATCGTGAAAAAC
>CAVAVT010000142.1:0-2528 GCA_963592185.1 bacterium
AAAAACGTAAGTCATTATAGAAATGCAGCTTGCAGAAATGTGTACATTTCTGCAACGAGAGTTTTTATGCTGATATGCTCTTTGTTTATGGAAATTAACCTATCTTTTTGATAGAATGGTTCATATAAATTCACTCGAAACAGCTTGCAGAAATGTACACATTTTTAAAGTTGCACTCGAGTGGATTTACCAAATATCTATTTAGCCAGCTTTTTTCGGTTAATGTTTAAAAATGGGGATGGTAAAGATGCGGATTTGCAGGAAATCGGATTTGATATTATACGTATATGCAGCTCTTCTTATAGGAATGAATTTTATTAGGGTTTTCGACAATGCATTTTGGGGAGACGAGGGATATACAATTAGGCTGGCAAAAATGACGGTGGAGAATATGGTCGTGACCACGGCTGCAGATGTACACCCGCCCTTGTATTATTTGTTGACACAACTGTTGTATCATTTATTTGGGAATCAGGGCTTTGCATATCATTTGTCAGGTTTATTACCCTATATTGCTATTGTAATGATAGGATGCACAATAATAAAAAAATATTTTGGAATTATTCCAGCAGCCATACTCATTACCATGAGTTCTCTCATGAGAAATGCCGTCATATACAATGTAGAAGCCCGGATGTATTCCTTAGCGGCCATGTTTATACTAATTGCTTATATCGCATATTATCGTGTGCTTGAGAAAAATAATCTCGCTAGCTGGACTGTTTTTGTGCTTGCTTCTTTATGTGCGGCATATACTCATTACTATGCTTTGATTTCTGCGGCTTTTCTTTATGCCATGCTTTTACCATTAGCTATTTTGAGGGAGAAATATAGGAAAGGACTCGTCATCTCCTATGGAGTTGCAATTTTGGCTTATTTACCATGGCTCATGATTTTGCTAAATTCTTTTAGTAGAACGGCGAATAATTGGTGGCTTAAAACTATCCCTACAATTTCTGCATCTTTTAAATTTCTTTTAGATTACAAGTGGTTAGCGATCTTTTTCTTGATAAGCCTTTTGGTATTTGCCGTAAAACAGATGAATTTGTTGAGCGTTCAATTATCAGATATGAAAAAAACGAAAGAAATTCATATCAAAATTCATCCATTTGAAGAGCTGCAGTGGAGTGATAAATTATACTGGGTGGTAGCTGGACTAATTTCTATTGGAGGAACTATTGCTGTAGGGCTTGCTTTATCTTATCTGATACGACCATTTTTTGTGCTCCGATATTTATTTCCTGTATCGGCTATGATGTATATCATTTTTGGTGTATGCGTTTCAGAAATGAAGTTGCCGCGTTTATGGAATGTGGTATTGGTAGGTCTAATTTTTTGTGTCCAAGTGCCTGATTATGTAAAGAAATACAATAATGATTATAGGTTGAATATTGAAACAACTAGATTTTTGGAGGCAGTGAGACCGGGAAGAGATGTAAAGTTAATAACGAATAATGGACATTTGGGATGGACTTTACTTGAGTATTATTTTCCTGAAAATATATCAGCCGTTGATACGGGGAAACTTAATAAGTTGGATGAGGCGGGGAAAGAAATTTGGCTTATTTGGCAAAAAGAAATAAGTGAAGAGGCGAAAGCGAATATAAGCAAGAAACATTTTGCAATATCGAAAATATACGAAGGGTATTTTGCAAATGGCCCTTATTACCACGTATATCAATTGCATAAAAATGATTAGAAGCTATTTTCTTTTTTGAGAGGAAGAAAATAGCTTTTCGGCAAAAAGATTCAGGAAACTGTATTTCATGGTTCTTTTTTAGTAGGAGGTGGCCGATGGTCGACGTTATGGCACATTTATCACTATTCATGTATAGGAGATTATTGCTATGTGCGAATGGTGTGAATCGCGCCCCGACTACCGACTACTGATTACTGACCACTAAACCGATAGCCTTATTTCTTCCCAAATCTTGTAATACATTCTTTCTCGCGCCGTATAAGCTATGACTGAAAACCGAGAGGGTCATTCAAGTTGTAAATCAAAGGAGAAGATGAAAATGAAACTGGATGTAAAAGCATTACTGGCTGATGAAAATGTAAAAGCGGAGATGGCGAAGTGTGAAGCGGTTTTGGCGGCAGACCCGATGCTGGACCAGCTGGCAGAAGCGGCACGGTCCATCGAGGAAATGTATGAAGTGGCGAAGCATTTCGTGGTGACAGAATTCAAAAATTTCTGCCAGGTTTTTGAAGACGTGATGGAATTCTATTCCGAACCGAAAGCGGCTTTGGCAGACGAACTCCTGGACAATGTAGCCGGCGGCGCTTTCAATTGGTCCACCTTCGGCAAGCTTACTCTCTGCGCAGCCATCGGCTTCCTGATCGCCGGCCCCGTAGGCGCACTGGCCGGGCTGGGGATCGGTAAGGTAGCATGGGTGAAGTGAGAAAGCAGGGAAAAACGTAAGTGTCAGCGGGCATGAAGAACGAAAGTTAGAAGTGCGGAGTTAGGAGTGAGGAGTGGAGGTGCGGCGCACAAGTTAAAAAGCGCCGCGAGTTTGAAAAAGTCATCG
>CAVAVT010000143.1:0-2522 GCA_963592185.1 bacterium
TCACGATCATCGTATCCGTATCCGCCTTCCGGCCCCGGAAATCTTTATTCTTAAAATTCCCCGGCCGTCTTTCCTCTTCTGCCACGGCAGTCCCGCCTTTCTGATTTATATAGAGAAATCTCAATCCTTCCGAAATCTTTCCAGCCAACGCTCCAGCGTATACGCCCTCACGATGTCTGAATCAAATTTTTTAAACGGCGTCTCTAAAAAGGAAGGTAGTTCCTTCTCATCCCGTTCTCCCAGAATGAAAATATTTTCCTTGCAGTAGAAATCATAATTTTTGATTTCTGCGCTAGTTGTAATGAGTTTCTTTTTAAGCATCAAAGCCTCATAGGGTCTTTGGGTAATTCCGGTCTGCCCATCGCTGATGAGCTCCAGAATCGCTTTGCTTTTCTTTACATGGTCGATCACATCGCTATATGCCATGTAAGTCGCCTTCTTCTTCCCCCTCCGCTTCTGTGGGATCAGATGGAAATCACAGCGCAAATGGGCTTTATCCAATACGTCTCGGATTTGCCGAATCCGCTCTGCCCGATCCCCTTTTTCTTCGCCAACAAAAAACACATCTGTTTCCGGCGTCGAGGAAGTCATCGTCTCATAGTCTTCATAGTCATACAGCGAAAAGATATAAAAATACGGCATAAACATGATACCGTACTTTTCCGCAATTTTTCTGTCACAAGTGAAAAAGCGAACCGGGAGATCCTTGTACAAAGACGGTTCTTTGGGAGAGCCTTCGCGCACCGGCGAATCAATAAATACGCACAAATTGCAGCGCGGGTTCTTTCTTAAAATGTACTCAAATACATCTCGTCCACGAATCTCGTCGATTAAAATTACCGTATCATAATCCGCTATATGTTGTTTCCAATCCCCGTAATAAGTTTCCGTCTGGAGGCATGAAAAAAACTGCAGAGATTTGTGGAGATGAAAGGATAAATTCTTCAGCCGTTTACGAAGGCCTCTGACACTTTCATCATAAATCCGATTGGCGGTCACATCATGATGCTGCGCCAACCACGACTGCTGCGGTCGCACCGGCCAACCGATCACCAGTGTCTTTTCTCCCATCATATCCATTCCTCTACATTCTTGTATTCTCAATTCATTATGCTACTGATACAGTCCGCCAATTTAATTTTGAAACGCTGACGAAATAGAGATTTCCCCTTCATATTGGCACCCGGCTTCGGCATAGGCTCTTTAGCAAACGCGGTGAAAGCCAAGTATGTATAATAGGATTCATTGAATCCCTCCGCCCGCGCAAATTCCCAAGGCTTACAGCGGCCGGCATAATGCAAAATTGAAATCGACTTACGCGCTGCCAGCGCATTTTTTCGAAGCGTCCCATTGCGTAAGATTTTGGGAAGCAGCTGCATCACCGGTGGAATCACGTTCCAAGACAGCGGAAGCTTTTTCCATTTCCCTGCAAATACCCAATTTAATGCATCCTGGTCATGGTGCCGCAAATTATGCTTCGCCACCACGTTCAGCACCGCCTGAGCATAGCCACGGTCGCGCCATTTCGGCAAATCCATCACCAGGACGCCGGAATTAAAATACTCTGCGTCCGCCAGCAGCCCCAGAGTCTCTCGCTTTTCCTTCATAGCCCGCTTCGATGCCATAATGCCATAATCAGGAACCGCCGCCAGAGGCATCCCTTCCAAATCCATCTCCCACAGTTTGGTAATGTCATCTAGCACAAGCAAATCGGTATCGCAGTAAATGATTTTCATCACATCAGCTGGCAAAATATCGGGAAGTGCCAGGCGGAAATAGGCAGCCCGACTGATGTGTCCACTGGTATACGCCGTTTCAAAGCCTGATGCTTCTGACAAATCAATGACCACTAGCTCCGCCCGAAAGCGAGCCACAGTCTCTTTAATCCTCCGAAGCAATGCCTTCTCTATGCCATCACTCAGCAAAAAGAATCGCACTTGGCTTCCACTTTTTACGTGCTTCATCACAGAGGCCATGGCAACAGCTGCATGCTGCGCATAGTTACTGTCTGCCGCAAACGCCACATTGATTTTTCCCATTGCCACCCTCCCTCTGCGACTACTTCAAATGCTGCAATTCATACAACTTTAAATATTTCATCATGGTATAGAAGAAATGATGAAAGCTTGTATAAAAACCCATCCAGCCATCTAAGAAACCGGCTTGCCAAACAAAGACTTTAAAAAATCCGCCCACACTATGGGCAAATACGCCAACCAAGGAAGTGCGCTTCCCACGACCGTAAGCATCTTCCGCCCAAGTAGTGGTGTACTTGATACACTTCTCTTCCCAATGGCGGAAATCTCTATACGTGTAGTGTTCAATATGCCCGCGTAAGGTTTCCTTGGGAAGGCTGCAATCCGGATGCTCATGGACTTTATTCTTCCAGGTCACCTGATTTTTTGGAAACATTCGCGTCACTTTGTCAGGCCCCAAGGCGCCATGGTGAAACTTCGTGCCGAAGGCTACATTTTTTCTCACCATAGCATACTGATGATCCATCTTCCCTGCAGAAATGATGC
>CAVAVT010000144.1:0-2466 GCA_963592185.1 bacterium
AACTGCTGGGAATTAGTAATCAGTAATCAGTGATCAGTAGTCGGGACGCGATGACCGACAGCAAGAGTTCTTCCGTTTACCGCTATCGGGTTAGTAGTCAGTGGTCAGTGATCGGTAGTCAGGACGCGATGACCGACAGCAAGAGTTTTTCTGTTTACCGCTATTGGGTTAGTAGTCAGTGGTCAGTGGTCGGTAGTCAGGGCACATTTGGTCTCAGCGAGAGTTTTTCTGATTTCCGCAATAGTGGGAAACAACAAAGCCTTCGCTAAACGCCAAATGTATCCCGACAACCAATCAAAAACCCGCCAGGCACGTTCTCCCATGCCTGGCGGTTTTTTCTATTTGATTTCCGGATATTGTTTTATTTTCAAGTAGCCAGCCTCATTATATCTTTCAATGGCCTCGTTTGTAATTTCCAAAAGCTTTCTGTGTATATGCCATGTATTATCCCAGCTGTCGACATCACGCAAAGAAATTTCATAAGCACCTCTATATGCATCCGACTTTTCACGCAAAGACAGCGGCAGGCAATCCATAGCGTGGCAATCCTCTACAAAGAAAAAATCTTCGGGATACACACAGGCGCCACCATTTTTCATCACATACAATTTGCAAAACTTTTCAAAAGTCTTCGTAAACGCCCGATCCTCTTCCGTTTCGATGAGCCTTGATTCCTTGTATGGCAGCACACCCGCTACGATTTCAAAATCCGTATCCTTTACAAAGGCTTTCAGCATTTTATTTCTTCCAAAGGAGCGAATAAAATAATATTCCGCGCATAAGACATTCCACACCACCAAGCGATAGTCGTATACCCGCGACAGTCGCCTGAGTGAAATATAAATATCACGAATCGATTTATTGGCAGGCACCGTGTCCAGGACGACGATGACCGTCTCCCCCTCTTGCAGCAGCTCCTCCGCCTTCCTCACCAGATTGCCATTACCGTCAGCATACACCAGAAGTCGCTGCACCGTTTCCGGTAGCGAATACCGAAACAATTTAGACAACGGATCGTCTGCCTTATCTTCGAAAAGATATTTCACAAAGACACCTCCAACTGATTCTTCCCCAGTGTTACAAAACAAGTGTCATCGAAGTCGCAGAAATTTCTTTCCGTCTTATAATCCACCAGCGTGATGCAGTCGGCCTTCTTCAGCGCTGCCAGTTTCCCCGCATTCTCATCATACAAATCAAACCGGTCGAGTATCAAAAGCTTTGGCTTGTTGGCAATGACCTTATCCAAATCAACTCCCATAATGAAATCATGATACGTGATGGCCACTTTATCTTTCTCACCGATGGACTTCACCATTTTCAAAAGCAAAGTCTTTCCCGTAGCAGAATCGGGGTGAAAATTATAAAGTCCCGGCAAGAGGTCGATGCACACCTTCCGATTCATAGCAATAAATCTGATCATAATACTTCCTCATTGAATTCATCGATGGTAAATAATTTCCCGGCATAGGAAATCGGCGAACGGCGCGTGTGAGCATCCACAATGGTCACACCAAAATCATGAAGCAAAACCTTTCCGTCTTCACAATAATTGAAAATCGCATCCCGCGCATTGAGTCCGCACTCCTGCAAATCGATGATTTTCTCCGGCAACAAGACTGCGCAGATCGCCGCTTTGCATCCCGTACTCAATTCCGACAGATACAGCGCCACGCCAAACCGGTCTTTAAAAACTCCGCTATCTATCAGTTCTCCCCCATCGATGGCACGAATCATCTGCTGAATGGAAGCCACCACGGGAATCTCAAGTCCTGAAAACGCCGCTTCTATATCCACAATATCCGCTTTTTTATTTTCCGCATCAAATACTTGCAGCATATCCGATTTCCTTTCCCTTTGGCAAATGTTTTTCTGCATCTCTTTCTCTGTATTATATCATTTTGAGGATAGGGAAACACTGATTAAATCGCCATCTGAATTTCTGAGCAGCCCAATGGTGCACCATTGGGCCAGAAAGTCAGATGAATAGCGATTTAATCAGTGTTTCCCTAGGATTTAGTAGTTGCAGACTCGGTGATTTACGCTGTCGGTTTTGTAGTCAGTGGTCAGGGCACGCGATAGCGCCGGATAGAAATACGCCGCTCACTAAACTGCTAGCGTAAAAAAAATATTTCTCCCAAACCGTGTAAAATCTCCAACTCCCACGACAGTAGTTATTGGAAAGAGGACATGTTCCTCCCGGGAGCCAAAACTCTCCTTCTTATGAGACTTCCTTCAGCGCAGACCCTAAGGGAAAGGAAATCGGATAAGAAAGAGTGTGGCGGTAGATCTGGAACCCTCCTCCTCCCTCCTGAAAGCGTGCTAGCCGCCGGACGGAGAAATCAAAAACCAAACCGAAAAGGCCCACAAAAGGTCAAGTGTCTATGCCGACTCTTCTGGACGACAAGCAGTAGCACGAAGTTTAGGCGGCCTCGCCGTCATGAACCGCGAAATGTGCTGGCGCCGATT
>CAVAVT010000145.1:0-2446 GCA_963592185.1 bacterium
ATACAAGGCACTGTTTTGGTTCCATGTGTCCGCAAGCCACTCAGCGGCATGAGCTACAGGAAGCAGTCCACCGTTTACGAAGCCGAAATACCGGCCCCCGATGTCAGCCGTTGTCCCTTGCGACCCAATTTCGTGCAATCGCTGTATCACAGCGGCGGCATCTGTTCCAGCCGCAGGGAGCGGGTCATCAAAGACCTTGAGTGCCTGTAATGCGTCATCATCGGGAAAGGGCGGCTTTTGCCCAATAGTGCTGATGTATTCAAGTGCGTGCTGTGAGGTTTGTTTCAGCAGCTCGTGATAATTTTCCATAACAAAGCTCCTTTCTCATATCTCATAAATGGTAATTTTATCGTTCCAGGATACGATTATAGTTTTCTCTATCAGTTGCACCCTCTGTGCTGATCAGCAAAATGCGGGAATTGCGATCCAAATGCAGCAAGTCTCGTTGCTTTGCATAAGCGGGATTCTGCATCAATTCCGCGAATACACCCATAGTGACTGCCCCTGATTCGCCGGAGATCACAATGGGATCGCCATCCGCCGGACGCCCTAAAAGTCTCATTCCGGACGCGGCATATTCATCGCCGCAAGATATAAAAGCGGCGGCATAATGCCGCAAGATATCCCAGCTGATAGGGTTAGGCTCTCCGCAGCACAATCCGGCCATCATGCTGTTCATACTCCCTGTGACCGAATGGAGCTTTCCGTCATTAGCTGATGCTGTGCGGAAATGGCAGTCAGCCTGATCGGGCTCTACGACAACAATTATGGGACAATCATTTTTCCGGCGCGCCGCAAAGTATGCCGTAACTGCCCCTGCCATACTTCCTACACCCGCCTGTAAGAACAGATGCGTCGGTCCGGAACAGCCTTGATTTGTCAGTTGATCCTCAATTTCTCCGGCTAAAGTGGTATAGCCCTCCATGATGTAGGTCGGGATCGTTTCATATCCTGCCCATGCAGTATCTTGAATCAGGATCCATCCGTTTTTCTCGGCATCCCGTGCAGCGCAGCGCACAGCGTCATCATAATTACACGGAAGAACAGACACGCTTGCGCCTAATTCCTGAATCCTATCAAAGCGATCATGAGCAGTTCCCTCCGGCATATAAATTACCGCACGATGTCCCAACTGCTTTGCAGCCCAGGCCACACCGCGCCCGTGGTTTCCGTCAGTGGCGGTAATAAATGTTTTTTGCCCCAACACAGTCTGAATCTCCGGTGAGCAAAGTAGCTCAAATGTGTTTTGATCCATGGGAATACCCGCCTGATCACACAGATAGCAGGCAATCGCATAGCTGCCGCCAAGTCCCTTGAACGCATCTAATCCAAAGCGCTGCGATTCATCCTTTACCCAGATATTCGCGACGCCGAGCAATGCAGCCCTGTTTGGCAAAGAACTGAGCGGCGTGGGGTGATAACCACACATTCCCTTGTAAAATGAAAGTGCCGGTGTCCTTGTCCATCCCGAAATAGCCGAAGCAGATCTTGGCGCCGTATTTTTCTGTGGATTCAATACAAAATTCAACAGCCTCACTCCTTACTTGCGTTTCTTCTGCCTTTAGTATATACTATGGATCAAAATAAGTAAAATAAATATTTCTTGATGTAACATGCAGAAAGGTTATGAAAATGAACAGATATATCGCGCTTCAAAAAGTGGTGGAGCTGGGGAGCTTCACAAAAGCTGCGGAAGTATTGGGCTACACCCAACCTGCCATGAGCCAGATGATCACATCTCTTGAACGGGAGCTGTCCATTAAATTGCTGTACCGTTCTCGTCAGGGCGTACATCTGACCATCGAAGGTGAGCGGTTGTTCCCCTCTATTCAAAATACGGTTTCGCAGTATCAGGCCATGCAGGAGATTGCAAAGGAAATTCGCGGACTGGATACCGGGACGATACGGATCGGAACGCTTTCTAGCGTGTCATGCCATTGGCTGCCGCGGCTCATACAGGCATTTCAGATGAAGTATCCGAACGTTGAGTTCGTATTGCACCAAGGCGACAACAACAGCATACCGGAATGGGTCAGAAGCGGCGAAGCTGATTTTGGCTTTGTCAATCTGGATGTGCTGCCAAATCCCACAAATGCCCGCTTTATCAAAGAGGGCGAGTATCGCGCCGTACTGCCGCAGAGCCATCCGTTAGCCAGCGCGCCATATGTCACCTTGGAGGAGCTTGCAAGGGAGAAGTTTTTGGTGATCGAGGAGGGAAGTCTCAGCAAGCCGCTGGAGGCCTTCAAGCAGGCGGGATTAGAGCCTGCGGTTCGTCTGCGGGTCCACGATGACTATTCCATTCTCTCCATGGTAGAAACGGGTCTTGGCGTCAGCATCCTGCCGGAGTTGGTTTTGAAAAAGACAGCCTATCGGGTAGCGATTCGCCCGATCCGTCCGGCAATTACCCGAAAAATGGGATTGATTGCAAAGGATAAAAATACGCTGC
>CAVAVT010000146.1:0-2347 GCA_963592185.1 bacterium
GTAACCCTTGCCGGAGATGCCAAAATTGAAGCGAATGGACAGAATGGTACAGGCATACTTGTGGCATATGGCCGTGACCATAATATCCATGTAGAGGGAAATGTATCCGCCATGGGAGACGGGGGCGATGCTGTACGGTTTGATTTTGGCGCAGCACCTTTTCCATGGGAATATAGAGGATCTTTTATACGCTATGGTATATATTCAAACGCCACGTATATGCCATATATAACCTCACTGGATGACATGAAGCTTAAGTATTCTGGTAACTTCCCACTAAATAGTGCCATGACGGACGGTTCTTTTTCAGACCCTGTGCATGGGGATTTGGGCAGCAAAATGGGAAGCCTCACCGTAAGCGGCTCTCTGGCAGGAAAAAGCCACGCCATTTATATTGCAAATAATGCCTTTGTAGATAATATCAATATTGAAAAGGGAGCAAAGATTACCGGTGATATTACCTCGGACTGGAAGCATTTTGATGAAAGTCTCTTTGGCGTGAACGTGAAGTCAGCTGACCGTGACAAGCTGCAGATACAGTACGGGGACAAGACTCATTATTACGATGAGTACTGCAAGGATTTGGTGACTAATCTCAATGTAAATGGAGATTTTGCCTATAGTGGAAATATCACCGGCAGCGACAATATGAAGCTGAAGGTAAATAACGGCGCAACCATGGCATACACTGGAACAGCCGATGTGGTGGGCGTGCAGGTGGCTCAGGGCGCAGCTCTCTACGGCGGAAATTATAAGGTCAATGAAATCACAAAATACGCCCCCTTTGAGTCTGTGGACACAGATGCCGGAAAGATGATTAACCACGGAACAATCGGCGCTGTGGATGGAAACTCTGCAATGAATATTGATGGCAATCTAGTGTCCGATGGAACCCTCAGAGGATATGCTGGCGGTTCCCAAGGCAATATACTCGTTACTGGAACAGCCACTCTTGGTACTGGCTCCACCGCCATTGCTGTAATGGGTCTTCCTGAGGAAAATATTGCTGTTCTTCATGCCGATGGAGGCATCATAGGTCTTGAAAATGTGTCTGGGGGCAGTAAGGGACTTCTTAACTACACGCTGAACTCTTCATCAGATAACAAGGATATCAATGCTGCAGCCAAGCCGAAGGAATCCTTGGAGGGGGCAAATGCTCAGCAAATGGATACTTATAAAAAGGTAAATGACATGGCCGGGGACTTGGCGAACAACCCGAGCAAAGATAACTCGAGCATAAAAAATGAGCTTAGAGCCTTCTACGGACTGTCGGATGCCAAGGCGCTTACGGCACTTGACGACATGGTAACAAACAATAAGGAGGAGTCAAAAGGCGCAGTTCTCGCCTCCCAAGGTTCAACATGGAATGCCAAGATTCTTTCCGCCCGTCTTGCCACAGCTCTGGGACAGTCTCCGGCAATGATGCACATTGGAGTAAACCACTTTGCTAAGGACGAGGACTCCGGCGTGGACGTTCCAGTGAAGCTTTCCACCGAGCAGGACCAGTCCGCCTGGGTTAAGTTCAGCAGGAACTGGAGCAGAACCGCAGGAGGCTCCAACTACACAGGAAACATCATTACCATGGGCTATGACTGGAAGCATGGGGAGAATCAGAGAAATGGCTTCTTTGGCTCCTACACCGACAGCAGCTACGGACACGTTGATGGAAGTGAAAAACTTAAGGACACCCGTTTTGGATATTACACCGGCATTCATAGGGGGGCGGATACCCAGCTTCTCTATGCTGACTTTGGCTATCTGAAGGGAACCCGAAGCAGAAATGTAATCTTTAACTCTATGGGAACAGTCAGCCCTATAAAGGGTGACTACAAAGGATGGTTGGTTGAAATCGGCGGAGAGTGGAAGCACGCCCTCCATGAAATCGGCGAAAAGACCTGGCAGGTCAGCCCATATGGTGCCTTCCAGATGTCCTACATGAAGCAGCATGGATACACAGAGACAGGCACTTCCCTAAAGGCATATAATTTACCTGGTGATGACAATTTCTACTCAGCTATTGAGGGAGGCGTTGAGTTCTCCAGATACATGCCAAAGGGAAGCTTCAACTTCCGACTAGGTCTTCGCCAGGCTCTCACAGGAACTGGCTACGAATCTCACGAGACTAACGTTCTGGGACATTCCTTCATTAAGTCCAGCCGTATGGACAAGACCCACCTTGTGACCTCTCTGGCTGTGGAGACAGAGTTCGACCCACGCTGGCAGCTCGGCGCAGAGCTAATCTTCCAGAAAGGCGCCCACGACAGAGATATCATGGCCAGCCTCCAGCTGAGGAGAATGTGGTAAGCTGCATAACATATTTGAATCTACTTTAGTTTTTTGAATATAT
>CAVAVT010000147.1:0-2289 GCA_963592185.1 bacterium
AATACGCAAATAATGGCAATGCCAAAACCAAGCTTTCTGTTCATAAAAACTCCTTTCGTGAGCTAGAAAAAATTCCATATACGACAATAACTGCCGGAAAGCGGCAGCTATTGTGCTAGATTTTAGATTTTTGTATGTTGAAATATGGGTCTTGCTGTTGCTAATTAGAAGTTCCAGTTGAAGCCTGCACGCCATACACGACCGCTAAGGCCCAGTACCTCTGTATCTGTTTTGAGAATGTTATCTATACCAAAATATACATTGGAATCATTGGACAGCTTCTTGCTAATAACAAAGTTCAAGCTGCTACCGGAATAATCCATCTTGCTACTACCATTGGAGCCATGGGCGGAGCTCGCATATAGATAATCAGCATACCAGTCATTCCAAAGAGTAGCATTTACGCCGGACTTTGCATTGGAATACTGAAGCTGCAAGGATGTGGTATGACGGGCTCTGCCCTCCAATCTGGTATCTTCCACATCATCCTTAGCATCAATATAGTTGTATGTACCACGGAGAGAGAAGTGCTCATCAAACTTCTGGGTGGTATCAAGCTCTATGCCCTGAATAGTTGCTTTACCTACATTGATATAATTTGCATTGTAGACATTATTGCCAGCTGCAACGGTATCACTATCTATCAAATTTTTTACCTTGTTAATATAGTAGGTAAACTTGCTGGAATTTTTACCATTTTCTGTCTCCAAGCTTATATCAAAGTTTGTAGCAGATTCTGGCTTCAAGTTTGCATTGCCTTTAATATATACCTGCATGTTGCCAGCTGGATTCTTATGCCAATTCATATAAAGCTCAGACAAATTTGGTGCTCTGTAGGAAGTACCAATATTAAACTTCAGACGTGAGACATCACTCATCTTGTAGGTTGTACCAAACTTATAGGTAAATTTGCCACCAAACTGGTCATTGTGATCGTATCTAAGGGATGGAATCAAAATCCATCTGTCATCTGGCATATATTCATCCTGTACATAGGCTGCCCAATAATTTGTAGACTTATATGAAGGTACCTTATCTGTGCCTAGTTCACCATTGCCTATACGGGTGCTGTCCAACCCCTGGGTTCTGTACTCAGCACCATAGGTCAGGATATTCTTGTCTCCCAGCTGCATGGTACGCTGGCCATCCAATACATTCTGACTGAACTTCATAGTGTCATGATCTGATAGTTTATTATCAGTATAGGTATCCTGATCCTTCTTTAGCTCCTCATAGCTGTAGGAAATTTTATAATTTCCCTTGCTATCCTTGCCACTATAGGTAATGCCGCCACCCATCTTCACATTATCATAATAAACATTTTTTGATTGGTTGTTATCCACACTAACAACTTTTGAAGGTTTTTTATTGTTATAAAGCATATGTATAGGTGTTAGCACCATACCTGGGAATGTATATGTAGATGTTCCCGTACTATTTTCCTGACTTTTTAACCCTTCACGCATATAATCAAAGAACAAAGTCAGCTTCTTGCTTTTATCAAAGTCATAGTCTGCCTTGAAATTGAAATAATGCTTGTCACCATACATATTAGATGAATTTGTAGATGTATTCTCCACTTTTGTGTAGTTTGTTACTCCACCCATAAAATTTGGAATACCGCTGCCTTTACTTGTACCAACACTGGATGAATCTGTATTAAGCTGCCTGTACTTGGCGTGCTTGTAGCTAAGGCTGAAATCCCATCTATCAAGCTTGCCAGAAGCATAACGGAAGCCCACGTCAGACTGCTTGCTGGTCCAGTCACCAGATACGCTAATCTGCTCCTTGTCCGGAGTACGAGTAATGATATTGATAACACCGCCCATGGCATCAGCACCATATAGGGAGCTGGTAGCACCACGAACGATTTCTACACGCTCTACATTGTTCATATCAATACGCTGAAGCTCATAGTAGTTAGCAGTTTGATCTGTTTCCTCAGTACGGATGCGGCGGCCATCAATCATAATCAAAGTCTGATTGGTCTTCATGCCTCGCAGGGAAACCTGCTGACCAACCATGCCATTTTCCATGATATTTATACCAGTAGCCAGCTTCAGTGCCTGGGCCAGATTCTCCGCACCCATCTTCTCAATATCTTCACGGGTTACAACCTCAACGCTTGCCGGGGTGTCCTTAATCAGCTGCTCAGTTCTGGAGGCAGTTACTACTACATCACGGGTCTGTACCTGCTGGGCTGGCTCACTGGCCTGTGTCTCTACAACCTGGGCTTCCTCAACCTGTGCCTCCTCAGCATAACCCACACCATAACCGGTGTTCATCAAG
>CAVAVT010000148.1:0-2252 GCA_963592185.1 bacterium
ATACTCTATATCGGAAATATTATTACAGCACTTAACACAATTTTCAGTCTTTTAAGGAAGTTAGACCTATTTTTTGCAAAAAAAAGGAACCCTCCCGAAGGAAGATTCCTTAATTGCAGGTCCTTAATTACTTAAGAGCGTCGCCGATCTTGGAGTTGGTGTCACGTGCAGCTGCAACGGACTCATCAAACTTAGCCTTCTCGTCGCCTTCAAGCTTAACCTCAACGATCTTCTCCATACCGTTCTTGCCAAGTACAACAGGAACACCAATGCAGAGATCCTTCTCGCCATACTCGCCATCGAGGTATACGCAGCAAGGAATGAGCTTCTTAGCATCGAGAGCGATGGACTCAACCAGTGCAGCAGCAGCAGCACCAGGAGCGTACCAAGCGGAAGTGCCGAGGAGACCGGTCAGAGTTGCGCCGCCAACCTTAGTCTGAGCTACAGCATCATCGAGAGCTTCCTTGCTGAGGAGCTGGGTTACAGGGATTCCACGGTAGGTTGCAAGGCTTGCAAGAGGAACCATGGTCTTGTCGCTGTGGCCGCCGATAACCATACCGTCAACGTCGGTAGGAGTTGCAGGGTAGCCAGCTTCCTGAAGAGCCAGGGAGAGGAAATAACGGAAACGGCTGCTGTCGAGCATACCGCCCTGTCCGATTACGCGGTTGCGAGGAAGCTTGCTGTCCTTCAGAGTGAGGAAAGTCATAGCATCCATCGGGTTGGAGATGATGATGAAGATAGCCTCAGGAGAATACTTGAGAGCCTGATCAACAACACCCTTAACGATCTTTGCGTTAGTACCGATGAGATCCTCACGGCTCATGCCAGGCTTACGAGGAATACCGGAAGTGATAACAACAACATCGGAACCTGCAGTCGGAGCATAGCCCTCAGCGTCACCAATCTCTGCAGTAACACCAGTTACTGTGGTGTCGAAGTTCAGCATGTGAGCTGTCTGCATGATATCCATAGCCTTTCCTTCGGAAACGCCCTTCTTAATATCTACGAGAACTACCTCACTGCAGAAATTCTTTGTAGCGAGCACATTTGCTACGGTAGCGCCTACGTTACCTGCACCAACAACTGTTACTTTCATTAAAAAACAGCCTCCTTTAAATTTGGCAGCCTTCCTCACACGGGGGAGACTCCTATCTATGGTTCTGCAAAACTAATGAAATTATCGAAAATACAGAACCTTTACAACTTGAATTATAGCAAAATGGCAGTTAAAAATCAACGAAACATTAACCCAAAACATTACCATAATTTATACCATCATATGACATAGTATCTGTTATTTAGGCTGTATTGAGCATCTTGTCATGCGAGAAATATTTTCAAAAAAACTGTAGGGAACATGCATATTTCCTTCTATTCCTGTACCCAGTGCCACCTGCTTTCTATTGGCTCCGTGGAAATCCGTGCCGCCAGTTGGCACGAGGTTGTATTTATCAATAAGATAACCGGCAAACTCCGCATCCTCATCTGAATAATTAGGATACCAGCGCTCCATTCCGTCCAGACCCAGCTCGTGCAATTCTGCAATTGCCTCCTCCTGCTCCTGACGGTTCATCCCCTTCAGTCCAAGATTCTTATGAAAATGTGCCAGTGAAGTAATTCCTCCAGCAGCATGTACCGCATCAAAAACCTCCTGATAAGGAATTTCCTTATCCAGCCCCAATTCCCGGATAACCGGATTGATGTAGTTGTCCCAAAGAGGCTGCGCCTTCTCATAAAGTCCCAAGGTTACCAAATAGCGCATTACGGTGTATCTGTCAAAACGTCCTGTGGTGGTATATTGCTTCAGCATATCCTCGGTGATATCGATACCCTTGGCTCTGATTCCTGCAACCAGTTCCTTTATCTTGCTTTCCTTCACTCCACGAACCTTTTTATACATGCGCTTAAATTCTTCATTTTCCCTGTCGAAGCCCAGGCAGACTATGTGGAGTCTGCGGCCCGGGTCATACTGTACAGATGCCTCCATTCCCGGCAGAAAGCCTATTCCCTGCTCATGAACCTCTTTTTCAGCCTCATCCAGTCCGTCAATTGATTCGTGGTCAGAAAGGGTTATTGCTCCCAATCCGGTTTTTGCCGCCAGCTTCACAACCTCCGACGGGGTCATACTGCCATCAGAGATATTTGAATGCACATGCAGATCTATTAAAGTCATGTTACTATCAGACCTTTCCTTCATAGCTCAAAAAATGACATTGGGGCTATGGACAAAATGTGAAATTATTTTGTCCACA
>CAVAVT010000149.1:0-2235 GCA_963592185.1 bacterium
TTCCCCTTCAAGCTGGACTATCACTGCGATGTGGACTATCTGGATGGCGGGGAAGTTGTCACCTATGCCGGTGCCGGGAAATTAAAGAAACTGTTTTTATCCCTTCTGCGTGAGCGCCGTCGCGTGGCATGGTTCAATTCGGCTTTTGAAAAAGCTTGCGCCCATCATTGTGATGCTATCATCATTCCCACCGGCACCTGGCGATATATTCGGACGATGCTGCGTAGTAAACTGAAAAATTCGCCGGTTCCTGTGTATATGATTTTCCACGGGATCAATCCCAAAGAGCAGCCTCGATTCGAAAAGCAGGCGCGCAAAGTGGAAGCCTATGGAAATATTCATCTCAAGGTCATTACACTGCGCGATGATTTCAAAAAGAGTGGCTTAGGAAATGTGGATCTCATTCCACCGCCGGTGTTTAAACCTTGGGAACTTCCGGTCAATAAACAGTTGTCTTTTAAACCGCCGATCAAAATCGGTTTCTTTGGCCAATTTCGTAAGGAAAAGAATCTCGACTTTTTCTTGCAGGCATTTACGCAAGCCAAATTTTCTGTGCCGGTGGAGCTTATCGTCCAAGGCGCTACCGTGACGCCGGAGGATGGGGAACTTTTTGAAAAATTTGCTAGAGAGTATCAGAAATACACAAACATTACCTTTTGGCACAAGAATTTGATTGGCGTGGAGTGGCAGGAAGCACTTTTGAGCGTGGATGCCATCATGATGCCCTATGCAGCGGAACGTTATCGCTATCATTGGGGGGCTATGCTTTTCACGGCGATTGGTTTCTATAAGCCGGTTCTGGCATCGCCGGAACTCAATCCGGAAGTTCTGCAGCAGTTTAATATCGGGCAGGCAATTGATTTAAGCTCGGTAGAAAATTTTGCGAAACAGTTGGAAAATTTTATCTCTGATTTGGTGGAAAATACAGCGGCGTATCAGCAGGGGCTAGATGACGCCAATCGGGCGTATAGCCAAAGCCAAATGTTGCAGGAAATTTTGAACAGATGATGTAAAGCAGGTTTTCAAAGCGGGGAATATATGAATATCTTATTGGCAAACTTGGCAAAGATGGTGGAGAATAGTGGCGGACTTGCCAAGGTGACCGCTAATTTTGCCAATGAAATGAAGAGACGGGGGCATCAGGTTTCTTTGGTATATAGTGATGTGCGGGAGGGGGAGTTCTTTTATCCGCTGGATGAAGGGATCCCGTCTTTTGACTTGCGCCATTATAAAGGGAGGTCTATTCATTTCCCTTGGCATTTGCGATTGAAGCGGGAATTTTACCGCGCCTTTGATAAGCAGAAGGCGAGAAGTATTAATAGTGATTTCGAAGTGGCCTGCTGTCTTCCTCATTTGCAGGATGTATTGGAGATGGTAAGGCCGGATATTATTGTTTCGTCTCAGCCATTGGCTAGTCGGCTGCTTCTTTGCGAATTGGAAACGGCTATCCCGGTGATCACCATGAGCCATGGTGATACGGCGGATTATTTCGTGACATATCCAAAGGAGGAGCTGCCGAGTCTTGCAAAGAGTGCGGTGTGCCAGGTGTTGGTGCCTTCTTTTGAGAAACCATTGAAGGAGCATTTGCCGGGAGTGAAGACGGTGGTCATCGGTAATGCGATTCCGCAATATGCAGTGCAGGCGGATTTGGCGGCGGTGAAAAAGAAGTACAAAATTATTTTTACCGGTAGTCTAGCGAAGGGACATAAGCGCCCCCATTTATTGGTAGAGGCTTTTGCAGAATTGGCGAAAGATTTCCCGGATTGGACGGTTGAGCTTTGGGGGGCTGTGGACGGTAAGGCTTATTATAAGGAGTTGCAGAGGCTTGTCAGCAAGTATCATGCAGAAAAGCAAATTCTTTTTTGCGGCACTACCAATGATGTGGAAAGCGTGTTGAAAGAGGGAGACATTTTTGCATTTCCTTCCGCTTACGAAGGCTTCGGCATGTCCATGGCGGAGGGCATGAGCATGGGACTTCCGGCTGTGGGCTATAAAAATTGCCCGGCTGTCAATGAACTCATTCAAGATGGTGTGAACGGCTATCTTTGCGAAGATGGCGTGGCTGATTTCCGCGATAAGCTCAAGAAACTGATGGAAGATAGAGCGCTGCGGGTGAAGATGGGCGCAGCTGCCCGCGAGTCGATGAAAGCCTATGCGCCAGAAAAAATTTGGGACGCTTGGGAGAATCTGCTGCAACGCATATTGTCCAGCGTGTGAATGGCAAAGTAGCATGGG
>CAVAVT010000150.1:0-2213 GCA_963592185.1 bacterium
CCGAGGTTCTTGAGCTCATCGGAGAACTCAGCAGCGAGCTTGTCGATAAGAGCCTTGTCAGCAGCGCTGGTGTCAGCCTTAGCCATAGCCTTAGCAATCATCTGAGCCATTTCATAACGGGTGATGTTCTGCTGGCCACGGAAAGTGCCGTCGCCATAACCTTCAACTACGCCATCCTGAGCGAGCTGCTGAACAGCATCATATGCCCAGTGGTCTGCAGGAACATCGGAGAACGGATTTGCTGCTGCGAAAGTAGTGCTAGCAGCGCCTACTACCAATGCGGTAGTCAGTGCGGATACGAGAGTCTTTTTCATTTAAAAACTCCTCCTTAAAATTTTATTTGCCAAAACCTTAGGAGGATGCTCGCATGAGTGTCCATGTTTCCTCAGCAATTTCTTTCCCTTGGTTTCGGTATAACCGTATGTTACCACATAAAAAACAAAAGTGCAAGGCAATTTGTAGAAAAATACTCATTTTAACGGTATTTTCACAATTACCCTGCACTAATTTTAATCTAAACAATCCGGTTTTCTATTGTTTTTCCTGGGATTACTCAGGCTTTTTGATGACTTCAACGCCGCCCATGTAAGGCACCAGAGCCTTAGGAATCACAACGGATCCGTCAGCCTGCTGGCAGTTCTCAAGGATGGCTGCCACGGTACGTCCCACAGCAAGGCCGGAGCCGTTCAGTGTGTGTACGAACTCAGGCTTGGACTTGGTATCACGGCGGAATTTAATGTTGGCTCTTCTTGCCTGGAAGTCGAGGCAGTTGGAGCAGGAGGAAATCTCTCTGTAGGTGTTCTGAGCCGGCATCCACACCTCAATGTCGTAGGTGGTGGCGGAGGTGAAGCCCATGTCACCGGTGCAGAGTCTTACTACACGGTAAGGAAGCTCCAAAATCTTCAATACATCCTCTGCATCGCTGAGCATCTTGTCCAGCTCGTTCCAGGAGTCCTCTGGCTTTACGAACTTGATAAGCTCTACCTTGTTGAACTGGTGCTGGCGGATAAGACCACGGGTATCCCGGCCTGCGCTGCCAGCCTCTGCACGGAAACATGCGGTGTATGCGCTGTAATACTCAGGGAGCTTGCTGCCGTCAAGGATTTCGTTGCGGTGGTAGTTGGTGGTGGGAACCTCAGCTGTAGGCACCAAATAGTAGTCCAGTCCCTCAAGCTTGAACATATCCTCGCCGAACTTAGGCAGCTGGCCGGTGCCGATGAGGCTGTCCTTGTTTGCAATGTAAGGAGCCAGCATCTCGGTGTAGCCGTGCTTGTTGGCATGGAGGTCCATCATGAAGTTGATGCAGGCACGCTCAAGTCTTGCTCCCAGTCCCTTGTAGAAGGTGAAACGGGCGCCTGTAACCTTTGCGGCACGCTCAGCATCAAGGATATCAAGGTCAGCGCCAATGTCCCAGTGTGCCTTTGGCTCAAAGTCAAACTTGGTTGGCTCGCCATAGCGGTGGTGCTCAGGGTTGTCGCTGTCGTCCTTGCCGATGGGAGCATCTTCCTTTGGCATGTTCGGGATGCTGAGAAGGATGTCATTGAGCTTGTTCTCCACGTCCTTCAAATCTGCATCGAGAGCGGTAATCTTGTCCCCGACAACACGCATTTCAGCCACAACAGCATCGGCGTTTTCGCCGTTTTTCTTCATCTGGCTGATTTCCTTGGAAACGGTGTTGCGCTTGCTTTTCAGCTCCTCAGTCTCAGCGAGCAGCTCACGGCGCTTTTTCTCAAGCTCCACAAAGCCGTCCAATGAAAAATCATTGTGGCGGTTCTTCAGCATGGTACGGACTTCATCAATATGGTCCCTGACAAATTTAATATCTAACAATGTATTCAACCTCCATGTGTTCGTCCTATATTACAGGCATTTCTCCGTGGATTCCAGTGTGGGATGTGCCTTTACATAGTCCACTGGTCTGCTCCAGTCCACGTGTACCTGGGTCTCGTTCCAGAGACGGGTAATTGCCAGCTGAAAGCTTGCTACGTCAGCCAGAGGCTCCACAGTCTGGGTGGTGAAGTCACGAAGTGTCTCGTGGGGAACACGGATTTCATGTGCGGTGGAAAGGTATTTTTCTGCTGCAGCTTTGCCGTTTTCGTCATCCAGAAAAACTTCGGCTTTTTTCTCGGCACCATCGTAATCAATCCAACCCAGCTTGCCGTTATAGGATATAGCGACACTGAATTTATCTTCCATCTTTAATACCCCTTTTT
>CAVAVT010000151.1:0-2201 GCA_963592185.1 bacterium
AGCTGAGAGCATAACTTCAGAATTTTTTAATATGGCATAATATTGAGCTTTTTACATGTAGACTTTTGTCATATTATGGGTATATAATGGATAACAATTTAGCGTTAAGCATTTTGGGAAAACAGTATTAATTTTGAATAATTGTCTTACTAGTAAAAGGAGCAGAATTATGTCTGGAAACATATATGATCATCGCAATATCAGCATGATGATGGATTTGTACGAGCTTACCATGGCAAACGGATACTATCTTCAGCAAAAGCATGATGACAAGGTTGCATTTGATGTTTTTTATAGAAAAAATCCTGAAGATGGAGGTTTTTCTATATTTGCAGGTTTGGAGCAGGTACTTCAGTATTTGGAGAATATGCATTTTGCACCAGAGGATATAAGATATCTCCGCAGCCTTAATATGTTTGATGAAGGCTTTCTGGACTATCTGAGCAACTTTAATTTTCACGGAGATGTGTATGCATTTCCTGAGGGAACCATCATGTATCCCAGCGAGCCAGTTATCACTATTGTTGCTGGTTTATGCGAGGCTCAGATTATTGAAACGGAGCTTTTGACACAGATTAATCATCAATCCCTTATAGCCACCAAGGCACGCCGCATTGTTATGGCAGCCAAGGGACGTGGAGTTTCTGATTTTGGTGCAAGAAGGGCACATAATAATGATGCCGCAATTTATGGCGCACGTGCGGCTATCATTGGTGGTGTAAATGGATCAGCAACAGTGTCAGCAGGACAGTACTTTGATATCCCTGTAGGAGGAACAATGGCTCACAGCTGGGTGATGTACTATGAGGATGAGTTGGAGGCATTCAGAAGATTTGCCGAGATTTATCCTGACAACTGCATTTTGCTGGTGGATACCTATGATGTACTGAAATCTGGTGTGCCGAACGCAATCAAGGTTTTTAATGAAATGAAGGAAAAGGGAATTACCTCGAAAAATTTCGGTATCCGTATAGACAGCGGAGATCTGGCATATCTTACAAAAAAGACAAGGGCAATGCTGGATGAGGCTGGATTCGCAGATGCTAAGATTGTAATTTCCAACAGCCTTGACGAGTATACGATTACATCCATTTTGGATCAGGGTGGACAGGTTGATTCCTTCGGCGTAGGCGAGCGACTTATAACTTCTAAGTCAGCACCGGTTTTTGGTGCGGTATATAAGCTTTGTGCTGTTGAAGATGAGGGAATAATGAAACCTAGAATCAAGGTTTCTGAGCTTGTGGAAAAGGTTACTAACCCAGGACTCAAGGAAGTTTACCGAGTTTATGATGAAAACGGCCGGGCGATTGCAGAGCTGATTGCCAAGAAGGATGAAGAGCTAGATTTTTCCAAGCCAGTTAGATTTATTGATACAGAGCGTCCCTGGAAGAAGCGTTGCTTTGAAAACTGCACAGCAAAGAAGCTTCAGAAACTTATGATGAAGGATGGAAAGCGTGTGGATTCTCGCCGTTCCGTTACTGAGATTGCTGACTATGTACGTCAGCAGCTCACCGGAGAGATTTGGGAAGAGGAACAGCGTTTTGCAAATCCGCACAAGCATTATTTGGATATGACTCCTGATTACTACCAGATGAAAATGGACATGCTTGCGAGAGATGGAAAATAATTGCTATGTAAAGACTCGTTGCAGCGATGTGCTGTGGCGAGTCTTTGTTTATTTATGCGATTTTGCAGACGTTCGCAAAATTGCGTTAAATTTTTACATCCACGATACAAAGTGTATCACCGTCATTAAGGGACAGAGAAGAGGATGGGGTAGGCGTTGGAATATCCTCTCCATCATGCTCCAGCTCCCATAGATATTCTTGTGCAGATTCTTGGGCAAGCTCCACAACCTTCTCAACGGTATCACCGCTGGCAACACATCCGGGCAAATCAGGGAAATATAGGCAATAGTTTTCATCAGTCTGCTCAATGATAGCAGGGTAGATATAATGGTTTGGCAAATTTCTATACATAGCAATTCCTCCTAGGTGCAGGGCTTAAATAAATCCCCACAAACTAGCACATTAAGGTTCACGCCCTAGCTACATCAGAACGCAAAAACAGCTTTGTACGCTGATAGATTTTTATAGGCTTGATATGTCCATTCTTGATGGCAGCGGCAACATTCTGCCTTGTACATCCAAGCATGTCGGCAACCTCACTGGTATTAACAACCTCGTGACGGGTAAAACTGG
>CAVAVT010000152.1:0-2166 GCA_963592185.1 bacterium
AAAAATCCCACAATGAGGCTGAGTCCTCGTTGTGGGATTTTTTGATTAGTCTTCTGAAGTGAGCCGCTCCCATTTTTCGTAGCGTTCTTCGATTTCTTTTTCTTTTGCAGCGTATTCCTCTGCTATTGCGAGACTCTTTTCCGGGTCGCTTTGGAGGGCTGGATCATTCATCTGGTATTCCAGTCCTTTTAGTTCTGCCTCTGCCATGGCAATTTCTGCCTCGCAGCGCTGTATCATTTCTGCACGTTTAGATTCGCTCATGCTTCGGATGTAGCCTTTTAAGGCTTTTTCCTTGGACTCCTCGGATTCAGTCTTTTTCGCTTCAGCAGCTGGATTTGACTGATTGGAAGATGTGGCATTGGACTTGGTCTGATTCTCCAGAGCCTCTTTGGCCTCTTCCTCCATAACAGCCTTTTTCATGCGATAGTAGCTGTAATTACCCTCATATTCTGTGAGCTTTCCGTCAGCCAGCTCTATGGTGCAGTTTGCTACCTTGTCAAGGAAGTAACGGTCATGGGATACCGCCAGGAAGGTTCCAGGATATGCCATGAGAGCCTCCTCCACGGCTTCCTTTGCCGGGATATCCAGATGGTTTGTAGGCTCGTCCAGTATCAGGAAGTTTGCTCCAGTGAGCATGAGTTTTAAAAATGCCACTCTTGACTGCTCGCCGCCGGAAAGCTCTCCGATTCTGCGGAACACGTCATCTCCACGGAAAAGGAATGCTCCCAGATAGCTTCTTGCCTGTTCTTCGCTTAGACCAAATTCATAAGTAATCTCATCCAGAACGGTATTTTCTGGATTCAATCCCTCATGCTGCTGGGAGAAGTAGCCTATTTTTACACGGCTTCCAACACGGATTTCTCCTGTGGGGGACTCCAGTTCTCCAACTATCAGGCGCAAAAGAGTTGTTTTTCCAGCACCATTTGGTCCCACCAGTGCCACGCCATCCCCTTTTCTAATGAGAAGCTCCACATCTTCAAAAATTTTATGTTTTCCAAAGGAAAAGGATACATCCTCCAGCTCAAGAACACGCTGGGCACACTCAGGCGGTGCATTAAGAGCAAAATAATTGAAGGTGGCACTTTCCGGCGGAAGAACTATACGCTCCAAACGGTTAAGCTGGCTCTGACGGCCCCTTGCCTGCTTGGATTTGATTCCAGCCTTATAACGCCTGATATATTCCTCGGTCTTTTTTATATGCTCCTGCTGCTTTTCATAGGCTGATTTCAGCGCTGCCCTGCGGTCAGCCTTCACTTTCATATAATATGTATAATTTCCCTCATAGGAGGTTACAGCCTTATTTTCTATTTCAAGTATTCTCGTTGCAACACGGTCAAGGAAAAAGCGGTCATGGGAAATAATCAGCACGCCGCCGGGATAATCCTGCAGAAATTTTTCCAGCCATTCAATCATTCCAATATCCAAATGATTAGTTGGCTCGTCCAAAAAGAGGAAATCCGGCTCACGGAGCAGCGCCTTTGCCAGAGAAATTCTAGTGCGCTGTCCTCCAGAGAAATGGTCTACATTTTTCTTGAAATCCTCTTCGGAAAATCCCAAGCCATAGGCGATTTTCCGTATTCGGCTTTCATACTCGTATCCCCCTAGCTGTTCAAAGCGGTCTGCCACACGGCCGTATGCTTCAATCATTTCCTGATTATGGGTTTCTCCAATAGTCTTTTCAAGCTCTTCTTTTTTCCGTCCCAGCTCAAGAACATCCCTAAAGCCGTCCTCCAGCTCGTCATACAATGTCCTGCCTAAAAACTCAGCCTGCTGCTCCACGTATCCTATGGTATCTGCCGGATCCAGCTGTATGCTGCCGCCATCATATTCTTCCTGTCCCATGAGACATCGCATAAGGGTGGTTTTACCGGCTCCATTTGGTCCTACAAAGCCCACCTTGTCTCCCCGTGCCACTTCAAATCTGACATCACGGAAAAGTTCATCTATGCCAAAGGACTTGGACAGTCCATTTACTTTAAGAGTTCCCACCAAATCACTCTCCATTATTATTTATATAAACTAATTAATGGCAGGTGTACCCAAATCAGACTCTTAATCGACCTTGGTACTTTGCTGACCTATCCGTGAGATAAGTCCATAGGACGTAATCAAACGGTTAATAGGTCGTATGCCAAAACAGCCAAAGAATCGAGCCGTTAGGCGAAG
>CAVAVT010000153.1:0-2143 GCA_963592185.1 bacterium
TTATATTGATTATCAATAAATTTTTGGGGGTTTTTATGTACGACTGGATTATACAAAGATACATACCTGCCGGGGAAATGACCGTCAGCAAGCTTCACGCACGCTATGGAACCCTTAGCGGCATGACAGGGGTATGCATTAATTTATTTCTCAGCCTGACAAAATTTATCACAGGAACACTAACTGGCTCTGTATCCATTTTAGCGGATGCAGCTAATAATCTTTCCGATGCCGGGTCATCCATCCTTACAATGCTGGGATTTAAATTTTCAGCAAAAAGGCCGGATGAGGGTCATCCCTTCGGACATGGACGGGTGGAAAATCTTACCGGACTTGTTATCGCTGTGCTGATAATGGCTGTGGGGTACGAATTTTTCCGTGAGTCAATAGAAGCTCTTATGAATCCCCAGGAACTAGCGGTGGATAAATACGCCATAGGTGTAATGATTGTTTCAATTTTGTTCAAGCTTTGGATGTGGGGCTTCAACAAATACATGGGAAATAAAATCCATTCCGCCACACTGAAAGCTGTGGCTCTGGACAGTATAAATGACTGCTACACTACCGGAGTGGTTATATTTGGATTGATAATCTACGCTGTTACAGGGAAAAATGTGGACGGATATACCGGACTTATAGTTTCGCTTTTCATCATATACAGCGGAGGCAGGGCAGCCTGGGAAACCCTTCAGCCAATACTTGGGGAGCCAGCTGCAGAGGAGCTTATAGAAAGGATTGAGCAGGAGGCCGGGAAGATAAATTCTGTCATAGGCGTACATGATATTATTGTTCACAGCTACGGCCCGGGGCATCTCTTCATATCCCTCCATGCGGAGGTTCCTTCGGACATGTCCCTTATGGAGGCACACAATCTTTCAGAGACTCTGGAGCGGCAGCTGGAGCAGGATACCGGGGCGGAAATTGTGGTACATATAGACCCAATAGCCGTTGACGACCCGGAAACCGATGATATCAGGAAAAGACTTGTGGAGCTGGTCAATGATGCAGGAGAGGGCTTTGAAATACACGATTTAAGACTTGTCAGAGGCAGCAATGGCACGAAACTGGTTTTTGACCTGACAGTGCCCCAAAGCTGTCATCTTGACGATGAGGACATCCGCAGCCGCTTCAAGAAGCACATTGAGGCAAATCATCCATCTTGGAGGGTGTCAATACGTATTGACCGGATGTATTTCAGCAGCCCGGATTCAGATTAAGATATATATTAAAAAATACCGATTCTCAGGGGTGGCTCTAGCCAAAATCCTGAAAATCGGTATTTTTATTTTTCATATAAAGCCCCAGGGCTGTTAGTCCTGAATGATGGTTTCCAGTGCAACCTCAATCATGTCATTGAAGTTGGTTTCACGCTCGCTGGCAGGAGTTGCCTCATGGGTGATAAGGTGGTCGCTTACGGTGAAGAGGCCCAGCGCCTGACGATGGAATTTAGCTGCCAGGAGATAAAGTTCAGCAGTTTCCATTTCAGTTGCAAGGATGCCGTATCTGCGGAGCTTCTCATTGTCGATTTCCTCATCGTAGAAGCGGTCAGCGGACATTACATTGCCCACGTGGCACTTGAAGTTGCGGTTTCTTGCCACGGTAACAGCCTTTTCAAGAAGGTCGTAGGTAGCAATGGGGGCAAAGGTCATGCCAGCGCCGAAGATGTGGAGAGGGATTGCTGAGGTGGTGGAAGCCGCCTGTGCGATTACAATATCACGGATATTTACATCCAGATTGTTTGCGCCGCAGGTACCAACACGGATGAGCTTCTGAACATCGTACTCATTCATCAGCTCATTGGCATAGATGCCGAAGGAGGGCATACCCATGCCGGTTCCCTGTACGGAAACCCTTACTCCCTTGTAAGTTCCGGTGTATCCAAGTATTCCACGGACATTATTGTAAAGCTCAGGACTCTCTAAGAAGGTTTCGGCAATGTGCTTTGCACGAAGGGGGTCTCCCGGAAGAAGAATTCTGTCAGCAATCTGTCCCTTTTCTGCTGCAATATGTGTGCTCATTAGTTCACCATTCCTTTCAAAAAGTAACAAACGTCATATATAGAATATTTCGGTATTACTTGTAAATATCCTGCATTTTTCATTGCAGGGACATACTTTATACGAATTTTTTGGAACTATATTAC
>CAVAVT010000154.1:0-2119 GCA_963592185.1 bacterium
CCGCTAGGTCGATTTAGAAGCGAGAGCGGGTTTACGTGGGTATCCAGCCCTGAGTAAAAGTGAAAATTCACAGCCCACCAATATGATAGAAGCAACGCATAGCGAGGATGGGGTTACGTGGGTATTCAGCCTTTGAGTGTAGGATAGGTCAGCACAAGTACGTCCCACCCTGCCCTAAAAATCTTATAAATTTGGTAGCAAAATAAAGGTATTGGGGCTTTTCTGTCGAAATTAGGTGTAAAAGACTGCGTATGAACGTCTGCAATGCAGCCAAACAAATCCGATACAATACAGGGAGGACACATATAATGGAAAACGAAAACCAGCTTTCAACTTCAATCGAAAACATTACCAAGGCCGTAGAGACCGTCTACTCCTCAGTAGAACAGGTATCCATCAGTGCAGATGAACTTGCAAAGGCTGGTCAGGAATCCATTGCACAGGCACAGGTCCTCAAGGAAAAGAACGCTGATACCATCAAGGTTATCGAATTTATCAACAATATTGCTCAGCAGACAAACCTTCTCGGTCTTAATGCGGCAATCGAAGCTGCACGTGCAGGTGAAATGGGACGTGGATTCGCTGTAGTAGCAGAGGAAGTACGCAAGCTGGCTGAACAGTCCCGTGAAGCTACAGAGAAGATTCAGCGGATTCTTACTGAGATGAATACGGCGGTTAATGAGATTTCTAAGTCTATTGAAACTACTGGTGCAATCAGTGAGCAGCAGGCAGCAGCTACCCAGGAAATCACGGACAACCTTTCCCAGGTAACTAAAGCATTGGAAGAGCTTCATGTACATAGATAAGAAGCATTTTTTCTCTACTTATTAGTAGGGGTATTTGTGCTAAGTCAACTTTTTAAAATTTATGAAAACCTGAATTATTTTCCTTGACAAGTTAGCTCCTAATCTATATAATATTGTCTTGTGAGCGATGAACTTACTTTCTATCTGGTTCACTAGCTCAGTTGGTAGAGCACCTGACTTTTAATCAGGGTGTCCCGGGTTCGAATCCCGGGTGAGCCACCATCCAATATGGCGCCTTGGTCAAGTGGTTAAGACACCGCCCTTTCACGGCGGCTTCACGGGTTCGAATCCCGTAGGCGTCACCAATTTCCATTTTATATGGGCGATTAGCTCAGCTGGGAGAGCGCCTGCCTTACAAGCAGGATGTCGGCAGTTCGATCCTGTCATCGCCCACCATTATCATGGCCCTGTAGTTTAGTTGGTTAGAATGCCGCCCTGTCACGGCGGAGGTCGTCGGTTCAAGTCCGTCCAGGGTCGCCATTATGCCTCGGTAGCTCAGTTGGTAGAGCAGGGGACTGAAAATCCCCGTGTCAGTGGTTCGATTCCGCTCTGAGGCACCATTTTTTGCACATTAAAGCGAGACTAGTGATTAACACAGTCCCGCTTTTTTGATATGTGCAGACTTTTTTCAGTGTTTTTGTGTATTATTTGGGGGGACAAAAATGGAAGCACTAATTGCATCCACCATAGTGGTTATCTTGGCTGAACTTGGAGACAAGACGCAGCTTTTGGCAATGGCATTTGCTACAAGATTCAACTGGAAAACGGTAATGCTGGGAGTATTCGCTGCAACCGTGGCAAATCATCTCATAGCTGTTGCCGTAGGTGTTTATCTTTCGGGCTTTATTGATGAACACACAATGACAATCATTGCATCCATAGCCTTTATTATATTTGGACTGTGGACCATCAGAGGCGATGTGCTGGGAGACGAGGCTGAGGGCAACCGATTTAGCCCGTTCTGGACAGTTGCCATCGCATTTTTTGTGGCTGAAATGGGAGACAAGACTCAGTTTGCAGCAGTAACTTTGGCAGCCCAGTATAAAGCTCTGCTCCCTGTACTTGCCGGAACTACCATAGGAATGCTCATTGCAGATGCTGTAGGCATCATTGCTGGCGTAGTGCTTCACAAGGCCATCCCGGAGCGCACTCTCAAGTGGTTCGCAGCAATAGTATTTATAGCAATAGGTATCTTCGGGCTGGTGGATTCCCTTTTGCTGAATTAAATTCTTCTGCTAATATTTTCTTTTAAAGCCGTTATAACGAGGAAAAAGATGTCCCCCATCCTCTATAGGTGGGGGATGAAAAACGAA
>CAVAVT010000155.1:0-2002 GCA_963592185.1 bacterium
AGAAAATCAAAGAAGCCTCTGTGGAGGAAATGGCTGGCCTTGACGGCATGAACCTTCCTGCAGCCCAGTCGGTGTACAACTTCTTTGCAGCCCAGGCCAAGCTCAGAGGGAAAAAATAATATAGCTGTTTTGAAACGGGGCTGTGACAAATGTGAAATCATTTTGTCCAGCTCCTTTTTGTTGTCTGTCTGAAATGGGATGTATTTTTCACCGCAGTTTTTTTTGCATGTATAAGCAGGTGATTTTTATATGACTATAGAATTTTAAAAAGTTGTAGTCATATATATATGGAGGGCAAGTGTGAATGGCAGATAAGACAAACGCCAATATTGGCTTTGAAAAACAGTTATGGAATGCAGCCTGCGTTCTGTGGGGACATATCCCGGCAGCAGAATACAGAAAGGTCATTATCGGACTAATTTTCCTTAGATATATTTCTGCGGCATTTGATAAGCAATATCAGAAGCTTGTAGATGAAGGTGACGGTTTTGAGGATGATCGTGATGCCTACGAGATGGACAATGTGTTTTTTGTGCCAGCGGAGGCACGTTGGAGCAATATTGCATCCAAGGCACATACTCCTGAAATTGGAACAGCTATTGATAATGCGATGAGAGCCATTGAAGCTGAAAATAAGAAACTGAAAAATGTACTGCCGAAGAATTACGCAAGCCCTGACTTGGATAAGCGTATATTGGGTGATGTGGTTGATATCTTTACCAATAACATTGACATGAGCGATACGATGGCAAGTGAAGACCTCCTTGGCCGTACCTACGAATACTGTATTGCTCAGTTTGCAGAAAAAGAAGGTGTCGGCGGCGGTGAATTCTATACACCGTCCAGTGTGGTAAAAACGCTGGTATCCATTTTGCGTCCCTTTGACAATTGCCGAGTATATGATTGCTGCTGCGGAAGTGGCGGTATGTTTGTTCAGAGTGAAAAATTCATCGAAGCACACGGACACAAGCGTGGTTCAATTTCTGTATATGGACAGGAAGCAAACCCAGATACATGGAAGATGGCGAAGATGAATATGGCTATCCGGGGCATTGATGCAGACTTAGGACCGTACAATGCGGATACCTTTACAAATGACCTGCATCCGACATTAAAGGCAGATTTTATCCTTGCCAACCCTCCATTTAACTATCATCCGTGGAATCAGGATAAACTGCTTGATGATAAGCGCTGGAAGTATGGCACACCGCCTGCAGGCAATGCCAACTATGCCTGGATTCAGCATATGATACATCATCTTGCTCCAAATGGAAAAATCGGTCTTGTTCTGGCAAATGGCGCATTGTCTACCCAGAGCAGCGGTGAGGGAAATATCCGAAAGAACATCATCGAAGATGACCTTATCGAAGGTATTATCGCCATGCCAACACAGCTTTTCTATAGCGTTACTATTCCAGTTACACTGTGGTTTATAACAAAAGGCAAGAAGCAGTCCGGTAAGACTCTGTTTATTGATGCCCGTAAGATGGGACACATGGTTGACCGCAAGCATCGTGATTTTTCTGATGAGGATATCCAGAAGCTGGCTGATACCTTTGAAGCATTCCAGAATGGTACATTGGAAGATGTGAAGGGCTTTTGCAAAGTAGCAACATTAGAGGATATTGCAAAACAGGACTACATTCTTACCCCTGGCCGCTATGTCGGTATTGAAGAACAGGAAGATGATGGTGAGCCATTCGAGGCGAAAATGACACGCCTGACCTCGGAACTGTCGGATATGTTCGCCAAATCCCATGAGCTGGAGAACGAGATCAGAAAAAAACTGGGGGCGATTGGGTATGAAATATAACGAGGAAAAAGATGTCCCCCATCCTCTATAGGTGGGGGATGAAAAACGAATAACAGGAGGCGAGCTAATATCTCCCTCCTCGTTGAAACGCAATGTGGAATGTTTTTCCTGCGGAAAAACTTGAACAATGGCGTTATAATATTTGGTACAATATACTCTATGGGGGTGATACAGTGAAGACATATAAAT